>MFJZ01000072.1:18179-19710 GCA_001781025.1 Candidatus Gottesmanbacteria bacterium RIFCSPLOWO2_01_FULL_49_10 | reverse complement strand
TCTTTTTCATACTCCGTCATCGTGACGAAAAAGAGATTCTGGAGGACGACTGTACGCACAAAGGGTTTTTTTCGGGTATCCTCTACAACTAGATGTTTCGCATGGTACTTTACCGCATAGGGATCAAAAGAATCCATCGTCGTATGCGTTTCGAAATTAGGGAGGATAAACGCGCGCGTCAACTGTCTGGGCCTATCGATTCTGAAGTTAAAAAATATGACGGCGTCGTTATCAGAAATACGAGGAAACATCTTACCGTTTTTGTCAAGTATTATGGTCGGTTCGATAAATTCGTCAGTGATGCCCGTCGTATAGGCATCGTCGATTGCCTTCTCTGGCGACACAGCTTGCCTCCCTGTGCCTTCTGTCAGCGCCCGGTACGCGCGTTGGGTGCGCTCCCATCGGCGATCCCGATCCATGGCATAGTATCGACCCATGATGGTTGCTATAGAGCCAACGCGAGACTGATGTATGTGGTTCTCCACTTCTCGCAGAAACCTGATTGCCGATTTGGGCGGAGCATCGCGTCCGTCCGTAAATAAATGAAGATACACCGGGGGGGCACCGGTCTTTTGACGACTCACTAAGTCCAAAAGTGCGTAGAGGTGTTCGCGGTTAGCATGGACGCCTGCATCGCTCATAAGACCCAGCATGTGCAAGTTTGACCGATGGTTTTGCGCATACCGGATGGCGGCAAGGAATGCATCATTGGTAAAAAAACTACTGTCTGCAACCGACAAATTTATGCGCGGGAGATCCTGGTAAACCACGCGGCCGGCACCGATATTGATGTGTCCGGTCTCCGTGTTGCCGTCTTCACCATACGGAAGGCCCACGGCCTCTCCGGAGGCCGCAAGTTCCGTATGCGGATAACTCATACTATAGTGCGGGATATTTGATAATGAGGCCTGGGATATGGCGTTACCAGGTCCCGGGGGAGCAAGCCCCCAGCCGTCAAGGACGATAAGAACTAATGGTTTGACCATTTGATTATTGGAATTTTTTACCAAGTACTCTTACTTCTGCGAAAATAGTTCTGCCTCAATCTGCAATAGCCGATTGTACTTGGCTACCCTTTCGCCTCTGGCAGGTGCACCGAACTTCACGTAGTCTGCCTGAACCCCAACACCTAAGTCCGCAATTATGGTATCGTTGGTCTCACCGCTTCTGTGAGAAACAACGACCTGCACATTATTTTTTTTGGCCAAGGCAACAACGTCCAAAAATTCAGATAACGTGCCGATCTGATTTGGTTTGACCAGGATAGCCGTACAGGCTTTATCGGCAATTGCCCGCTCCAGGCGTTTTTTGTTCGTCGCCAAAAAATCATCTCCGACGATCATGACGTCACTGCCTAGTCGACGGGTTATCTCCTGCCATCCCGTCCAATCATCCTCATAAAGCGGGTCCTCCAACATTAGCAATCGATACGATTTATGGAGGTCCTCAATATAGGAGATAAAATCCTTGGGGGCTAGCGGCGTAGGTTTGTCTTTGATTTGATATCCCCGATCATTTTTAAAGTGGCTCG
>MFJZ01000072.1:17622-18169 GCA_001781025.1 Candidatus Gottesmanbacteria bacterium RIFCSPLOWO2_01_FULL_49_10 | reverse complement strand
CAATCCAAAAAAAACATCAACGCCCAGGCGGTACGGAGTGGCACGGATCGCCTCTTGTAAAAGCTCCAATGCATCCAGGTTGGTAAACAGATTGGGAGCAAACCCGCCTTCGTCTCCCACAGAATGGATGGCATTCCTGTAGATTAATATTGCCTTCAATGAATGGTAAATCTCAACACTCAAGCGAAGCGCGTCATGAAAGGATTTTCCGCTGGCAGAAACGATGTGAAATTCCTGAAAATCTAAATTTCCAGCACCGTGTTTGCCGCCATTGATGACGTTTACCGTGGGTGTCGGAACCCGTTGCAGAGGGACGGGCATGCGCTCGTTCATCATCGTATTGAAGTATTTATAGAGTGGTATGCGCTGGAGGGCGCTTGCACAGGCGGAAGCGGCAAGCGATACACTCAATATGCTGTTGGCGCCAAGGCTGTGCTTATCCTCTGTCCCGTCAAGGGCGCAAAGCACGCGATCGATTTCGCGTTGATTCGTAACGTCGGCACCTTTGAGCTTTGCGGCGATCGTTGTGTTGACCGCGGTAACGGCC
>MFJZ01000072.1:16797-17606 GCA_001781025.1 Candidatus Gottesmanbacteria bacterium RIFCSPLOWO2_01_FULL_49_10 | reverse complement strand
CGTATTTACCCAGAGATGCACCGGCAGGGACGGATGCACCCCCACGATACCCACTTTCGGAAACAACGGTCGTTTCTATCGTGGGATTACCCCGAGAATCCAGGATCTCCCGCGCGAACATTCCATAGATTTTTGAACTCAAAGTAGTTGGTACCATACGGACTTACGTCTGTTTTGCGACAACGAGATGGTGTTCAGCCTGGGCGATGGTTGATCGAACGTGGTCCACTGCATCGATACTTACCGACACACTGGTGATACCCCAGGAGACGAGTTTTTCTACAAGATCCGGATAATCAGAAGGGGCCTGACCGCACATGGATGTCGTGACGCCGCGCTTATTGCAGGCCTTGATCACTCGTTCAAATGCCCAAACAACTGCAGGATCCGTCTCTTGGTATCCGCCTGCCACTTCGCTATTGTCACGATCAATGCCCAGGATAAGCATGGTGAGATCATTGGAACCAAATGATATGCCGTCGATACCCACATCCAAATAATCATCAATGAGGATGACGTTGGTCGGTATCTCCACCATCATCCATAGCTTAAACGTAGAGCTCCTGGTAAGCCCGCTGCCCGCGACGATTCGTTTCACATCGAGGAGCTCTCTGGGTGACCGGACGAACGGAATCATGAGATGGAGATTTTTCAGGTTATGTTTGTTGCGCACATTTTTTAAGGCAGACAGCTCAAGCTCAAAAACCCGTGGATCGGCAATGTAGCGCGCGGCACCGCGAAATCCCAGCATCGGGTTTTCTTCGTGTGGTTCGTAGGCATCTCCGCCTTTGAGGTTTCTGTATTCATTC
>MFJZ01000072.1:11964-16622 GCA_001781025.1 Candidatus Gottesmanbacteria bacterium RIFCSPLOWO2_01_FULL_49_10 | reverse complement strand
CAGCGCGAAAAAGTCCGACACCATCGACATGTCTGCGGGCGATCTCCTTTGCACGGCTGGGTTCCGCAAGATTGATATATACTTTCGTCGCAGTCTTTATATTTTTTTGCACATTCTTGGTCATTGGGATTTGGGATTTGGAATTTGAAGTGATAGCTCCTTTATATACCTCTCCGGTGCTACCATTTACCGTCACCACAAGTCCGTCTTTAAGGAGCTTCCGTGCGTCTTTAGCCCCGACCACTGCCGGAATACCAAGCTCCCGGGATACAATAGCAGCATGGGACGTCCGACCCCCGCGCTCCGTCACAATGGCAACCGCCTTTCTCATCGCCGGTACGTAGTCGGGATTAGTCATTTCTGCCACTAACACATCCCCAGGAGCAATGCGATGGATTTCTTTGGGCGAGGAGAGCGTCTTTACGGGCCCGCTTGCCATGCCCGGACTTGCCGGATCACCTTTTACGATAGCTTGCAACTTTCTGCCTTCAGCGTTCAGCCCGGCTGATTGCTGATTGCTAATAGCTGATAGCTTCCCCGTTGTCGTAACGGGTCGAGTCTGTACAATATAAATCTTTCCCTTTTCAATTGCCCACTCGCTGTCCTGGGGGAAGTAGTAATGCTCTTCGAGTTTTTTGCCAAGACGGCCCAACGCCACGATGTGCTCGTCACTCACTTTTTGCCTTGCGCCTTCGTTCTTCGCAACACTGACGATCGCGTTACCATTGCCTTTTTTGACCATCTTTTTCTCCTGCACTTTTACCGTCTTGGCCTTGATCAAAAGAGTTGCTTTATCGATCTCGTAATGGTCCGGACTAACGGACCCCTGCACGATCATCTCTCCAAGGCCGTAAATTGCTTCAATGACGATCGTTCTTTTATCGTTGGTCACCGGATCGATGGTGAACATGATGCCGGACGCCTCTGACTCGACCATGCGCTGGACCGGGATGGCAATGGCTACTTTAAAGTGATCAAATTTATTCGTTGCGCGATAGAATATAGCTCGTGCGGTGAAAAGCGACGCCCAGGCATCTTTAATCTTTTCGATAAGATTTGACTCACCGTAGACATTGAGAAACGTCTCCTGCTGACCGGCAAATGACGCTTCCGGCGAATCCTCGGCGGTTGCCGAGGAGCGAACGGCGACATTGGCATGTTTGAGAAGTCCTTCATCTAGTTTGAAATATGCATGAATGACTTCATTTGCTATGCCTCGGGGAAACTCGGCGTGGGTGATGAGTGTCCGGACAGTCTTTGACACGTGCTCCAGCGCCTTGCTGTCGCTTACATCCAGGCCGTGAAGTGCGGTTTCCATCTTCGAGCGAATGCGGGTCACGTCCAGGAAACGCCTGTATGCATTAGCGGTGACAATAAATCCTGGCGGTACGGGAAAGCCTGCTTTGGTCATCTCGCCCAGATTTGCTCCCTTGCCGCCCACGACGGCAATATCTTCTTTATCTACTTCCTTAAACCAGACAACAAATTTTTGGGGCATACATTTAGTATGGGGAATTTACGAACTTTTCGCAAGCTGGTCTTTGAAGTAATCCACCCAGGGTATGGCAACGGGATCGGTATCGTATAGCATTGCCATATAAAACGTCGTGAAGCCTGCAAGAGTAAATGCTTCCAGCGCTTGGGCTAGCTTGGATGGACCACCAAGCTCCACAGTATGTGTTTTGACCATCTGCTTTTCCACCACTTCCTTTGTGATGGCATATCGCTTCAGTACAAACGCTGAATAGAAATGCGAGAGAAAAAACAAAAACATCCCGCTTTGGTGGAGTGCTTCAGGATGTTTCAGGCCTTCCATCATGTGGTGGTTGAGCTCGGGAATGTTACGTGGATCGGAAATCATCTTTGCTGTTTCGTTGATCTGGTTGGCCATGCCGTTCCCAAACCCCCGTAAAAATTCACTCGTTACGATAAAAGGGTGTGTGTCCTTGAGCGTCCGGGCAAGTTGCTTGGCCGGATTTTTTTGTGTGGGAACATCTGCACTGCATTGACTCCCAAACGTCCGTGCGTAGGCAATAGCCTCCGCGACCTCTTTATCTTCAATATCAATAAGTTCCAATGCCTTCAAGATGCCCAAATGTCCCATGAGCATGTAACCGCCGCCGATGCGAGGTTGGCCGCAGGGATTGTATTTCGGGTCAAAGAAGTATCCGGTAGCTCCTTGTGATTTAAGAAATGCAGTGATCTTGCCGTCGCCGTTTTTCATGACGCCGGTGACGTGAGCTCCGCGGTTCACGGCGTCCTGGCCGCACGAAAGCACTTCTTCAGTCGTGCCGGAGAAAGAAGAAAGGATGACCAACGTGTCTTTGTCTACGTATGCAGGAAGGGAGTAGTCTTCGACGATCTCGTAGGGCTCCTTGATGCGATCACGGAAAAGCTCTTTGATTGTTCGAGGAGTAAACCGTGATCCACCCATGCCGCATACGACGATGTTATAGATGTTTTTATAGCTTTCTGGAAATCTGATGGCAGATGCCTCTTCCCACGACTGTTGACATTGATCAGCAAACTTGCCGGTAGACTCCAGTACCCCCGACGGATCCAACTTCTTCATCGCGGCAACATCATCAAGATTGGTCATATATCCCCTCCCTTCACACTATACAACTATTTTGGTCCTATTAAGAAGGATTGCCTGTAATTGTTTATTGCTTGCCAGTAATCCTTCTGTCTTATACCGCTCTGGGGTCAGCGGATTGCCTTTCATGGTTGAGACGGTTCCGCCTGCCTCGGTAACGAGAAGCACGGCGGGAGCTATATCACACCACTTGTTGGTACCGGGAATGACGATGTGGGCATCGAGCACCCCTTGGGCGACCCATCCCAGGAGTCGCGCATCGTCCCATCCCGGGCGGACACGATACGCTCGACCAATCAAATCGCGCATAAGGGCCATACTGGAATCGATAAGCGCGTCGGACAATGAGCCGACGGGTATATGAAAACCGACAAATGATTTTTTAAGATTACTCGTTGCAGAAACCATGATGGGCTTACCGTTCAGCGTCGATCCATGTCCCTTCGCGCAAATGTGGAGATCGTGGGTACCTTCCCGCCACATCGCGCCGGCGACCAATTCATCGTTTTGGGCCACGGCAATCAGGCAATTGTACTCAGTGATGCCTCGTGCATACTCCTTGGTACCATCTAACGGATCAATGATCCACACATACGGTGAATCTTGTTTTTTGACCCCCATTTCCTCCGAATCAATGGAGTGTGACGGGTATTTTTTATGAATAAGGGAAACTAATAGCGTTTCTGAGGCTAAATCCGCAGTGGTGACAATGTCCGCGATGTCTTTGTATCCACGTATCTTCGCGCTTGCTTGTTGTTGAGCCAAAAGCGTACCGGCTTTTTTAACAAACGAACCAGCGTCCCGCGCGAGTCCACGATAATCCACAGAATTCATTGTAATGAATCAGTATTAACCCCTTTGGAGAAATTCACTTCGTTATACCGGCGCAGGATGTCACTCACTTGTTTCCGTAAGAGTTCATACTGGTCTTTGGCCTTTGCCTCAAACTTGACGGTCAGGTAAGGTCCGTTTTGGGAGGCGCGGACGATAAGCATTTCATTTTCTGTATCCATGCGTACGCCGTCAATCTCGGTGTAGCGGGCCGTCGGATAGAGCTTTTTGATCTCTTCCCCGATCTTTTTACTCACAAGGTCAAACTTGACGGCGTCAGGGCAACCAACCTTTATCTCCGGGCTTGAAATATATTTCGGAAGCTCATCGATCGCTTCTGTGAGCGACTGACCTGTACGAGTCAAATACGCCAGAAGGCGCAAGGTAGCTATTGCACCGTCATCATGTCCGTAAAAGTTATCGACGAAATAGAAGTGTCCGGACAATTCTCCGCCAAACGGCGCATGCTCCTCACGGACCTTGGCTTTAATGAAGGAGTGCCCAGTAAGCCACATGACCGGTACACCACCGGCGCCACGCACTACATCATCAACCTGCTTGGAACAGAGTGTATTGTAGACAATCTTGGCGCCCGGCAAGAATTCCAGAACATCTTTGGTAAAGAGAGAGACTAACGTATCGTTCCAAATGAGGTTTCCTTCGTGATCGACGACTCCGATCCGGTCGCCATCCGCATCGTAGGTAAACCCAATGTCTGCTTTTTCTGAAATCACCCGTTTGGCAAGCCGCTCCAGTACATCGCGTTCAGTAGGATCCGGAGTACCTACGGGGAAATTGCCATCCGGTGTCGTATTTTGTTCGATCACCTCGCAACCTGCACGGCGAAGAATGTCCGGAAGGAATATGCCTGGCGTCGATGCGCAGGCATCCACGACGACTTTAAACTTTCCTATAGTATCTACGCGCCGCATAAGATCCTCAATGTACTCCTTTTTTATGTCTTGCTGCACGTATTTGCCTTTGGGGGTACGCGTCTTGAATTTTCCGGATTTGACGAGTTCACGAAGAGCTATCACCTCGTCAGTAAGCATAGTCTCCGAGTAGCCGGTACCAAATTTAAAACCGTTATATTCTTTGGGATTATGTGAGGCCGTGATCATTACCATCCCGCGCGTGCGGAAAAAGTAGCCGGCAAAGTAGGCAATCTGAGATAACGTCATGCCGATGTCAAAGACCGTGATGCCTGCATTGGTCAATTCCCTGACCATGA
>MFJZ01000072.1:0-11924 GCA_001781025.1 Candidatus Gottesmanbacteria bacterium RIFCSPLOWO2_01_FULL_49_10 | reverse complement strand
GATCACGCAGTCGTAGATACGACGCTCGAGTAACCAGGTGGCGTAGACTTTCCCCAATAAAGAAACGGTTTCCTCGTTAAGCTCCGAGCCGACGAGCCCTCGCAAGTCATACCCACGAAATACGTGATCAGGAATTTGCTTCATAGGTCAATAAAAAATAACTCAAGATGTTGTGTGAGGCTAAACGGCGAGGAGCCGGTTTTGATGGAAACATCGATCGCCAGAAGTTGTTTCTCCATAGCGAGAAGTCTATCCATGGTAAACAACTTGGCTTGGCTTGTCAAACGCCCGGCCTGCCAGCCCTGAAGCCCTTCAGGGGTCACCCCACCCCGAAGCTGTATAAGTTGACGGATGCGTCGAACAAGAAGGGCGAACACAAGCTCCGCCGCATCACGCACAAGTGCTTGGCGGAACAGGCTCACCAGGGATGCCGCTTTCCCGGGTGCCAAACCGTCTAATAGTTGAAATAGGACGACCGGAGTCTTAAACAATTGTACGGAAGTTTTGGATCCCAAAAGCGCAGTCAGGGTCTTGCCGATTTCTTTACCCTCCCAAAGGATGATATCCGTCGTATCGGCTGAGCGCTTGAGAATATCGGTAAGCGGCGTTACCTGTTTTTCTTTTTTACCAAGTTTTGTCAAAAGGCCCTCAATGACCACGAGTACGGTGCCACCGAAAAGAGAGAAAGACTCGACCGCTTGAGTGAGCGTCAACGCATCCGAAGTCTTGCCGTCTAGGAGACGCACTTCCTTCTCATGCTTTTTTGCTTCCTCAATGCGCCGCGTAAGCTCTAAACGAGAAGCGACCGTGTGGTCACCATGGAGTAAAATTAACATAAATTCCAAGCACCAAGGCCGCATCCGATAATAACTTGAATATATCGGTGCGGCACAAAGGGCTGTAGTCGTCCGGCTTAGCCGGACGAACGAGCCCTAAGTACCAAATTCCAAATGGTTCGACTTCGCCCACCATCCTGAGTCAGTCGAGAGACAAATTCTAAACTAAAAATTAAGAAAGTTTTGAACGTTGCTCATGGGAAATTTCTTCGTTTGTTTGATGCTTGGCGCTTGTGATTTGGAATTTGCACAATATACCTGAAACATCTTTTCCACTGTTTTTCGGTCGATCCGATGGTACCTCCCGCGGTGCGGGACAAGAGCACCTGAGAAATTCTTGGGGATGTGCATCAGCTCATGGATGACCGTACGGATTTTGTCGTCATCTGAGAGTTTGTCGAAGTGGTGGGCGAGGACTTCTATGATGTAATGTGGCGGGTGTGAGAGGGCTTTTTGCCAAATCTTGGGGAAGCTCCAAATCCGTGCGTATGCACGGCTTTTTGCGCCTTTACTTCGCATGCAGGTAATTTGCGAAGCCTTCACGTGATCAAATGGCGTGCGCGTAAGTACGTGGCGCATGATCTTCTTGATATCCGGTGCCGGTTCTACGTCCATACTTGAATTTTCATAGGGCCAGGCCTTGAGTAATTGCTTTTTGCGTTTCCTCGAGCAAACTTACATTCGTCTCTCGGTATCCTACCATACCTATTGCTTCGTCAATACCCACCCACCTCGCGCTACGGATGCCTTCTTCTTTTTGTACGGTAGGTCGCGCACGTATCTTCGATTGAAACATGAAGTAATGAACGATCTTTTTAATCTTCCCATTGCGTTGGTAAAAATATTGGATGGGGGTGAGATGTGTCAGAAGTTTGAGCCCGGTAATTCCTACCTCCTCCTGAATTTCCCGAATGGCAGCATCCTCTGGTTTCTCAGCTTTTTCAATAAGTCCTTTGGGGAAGGTCCAGGTATCGTTCATGTCTTTGAGGAGAAGTACATACCACTGGGTTTTTCCTTTATAAACGACAACTCCGCCTGATGATATTTCTGTTTTCATGGAAAAGAGATTAGCACATGATGAAAAACAACGTGATCAACCCTTGATCATGAGGTGTTCATCATGTTCTTTCATCACGTGTTTATTATTTCTTCGTCACGAGGTATAGGAGATCGCCGACTTTGACCGGTTGGTCTACCCTCATCCCACAGCTTTCTCCGACAGGAACCTCTTTGACCTGCTTGTGTTCTATCTGAAGAGACGAAATCTTTTGGGTGAACTCCTTGTCATGGCCTGAAATTTTGACGGTATCTCCGAATTTGAGCGGCTGATTCTTGACCTCGACGACCGCCACAGCGATCTTGTCATAGAAATGTGTGACTTTACCGATTTGTATGTCCATTGTTATCACCACCAATCAAAACAAAATGTAAACTATAAACTTAAAGATTCGAACTTTTATGATAAGTTTAAAGTTTCAAGTTTTAATTTTGAAGTATTTCTTACCCTTTATCTTATCAGGTAACAGGCTCTCTGTCGTATACCGTTCATACCCTTTCCCGTATCCCAGGCCTTTCATGAGCTTGGTCGGGGCATTACGGATCATCAGGGGAATCGGGAGGTTGCCAAACTGTTTGACATCAGCCACTGCAGCAAAAAAAGCATCGTAGGCGCTCCGATCCTTTTTCGCCAGGGCAAGATACGCGACACCGTGGGCTAGGAGAATCTGTGCTTCCGGGTAACCAATTTTGTGACAGCCATCAAAGACCGCGTTGGCCACTACAAGCGCCGTGGGCTGGACGAGTCCTATGTCCTCGGATGCAAATATCACCATGCGCCGGGCGATAAACAATGGATCTTCACCGGCAACGACCATACGCGCGAGATAATAAAGCGCTGCGTCGACATCACTTGCCCGCATCGACTTAATAAATGCACTTATCGTATTATAATGCTCTTCACCAACTCGATCGTACTGCAGCATTTTCTTTTGCGCAGCTTCTTCAATATCTTGCACCTTTAAAGGTGCCACCTTTAAAGGGTCTAGACTAGCAGCGATTTCAAGAATAGTGAGAAGAGCCCTTGCGTCTCCATTGGCAACCTCAAGGAGAAACTGCATTGCGTCCTTGTCTATCGTCTTTTTTATATATGATAAGCCTCGCTTTGCAATGTTTTGAAGATTATCGTCCGATAATTCCTTGAGAACCAAAACACGACAACGAGACAAAAGAGGCGAAATGACTTCAAACGACGGATTTTCAGTCGTCGCGCCGATAAAAATAATCGTTCCTTTTTCTACGTGAGGCAAAAGTGCATCTTGTTGGGCTTTGTTAAACCGGTGAATCTCGTCAAGAAAAAGTACCGTACGTTTCCCTGAAGTATCAAGTCGTTCCTGTGCTTCTTTTACAACACGTCGGACGTCGTTTAATGCAGAAGTAACGGCTGAATGGGACTCAAAAAAGGAATTGGTTAAATTTGCAAGTAAGTACGCAAGCGTCGTCTTCCCGCATCCGGGTGGACCCCACAAAACCATGGAGGGAAGAAAGTTTGATGCGAGGAGTTTTCGTATGATTCCGTCTTTTCCAACGAGATGTTCTTGGCCTATCACTTCATCAAGTGTCTTTGGTCGCAAGATATCAGCAAGTGGACGGGAATCGCTCATCAGACCTTATTGTAGCACCGCTTCCCATGGGAATCCATCGCGGCCAAAGTGCCCGTACCGAGCGGTTTTTCGATATATCGGTCGTCGCAAATCAAGTCCCGTAAGAATCCCGGGCACAGAAAGATTAAGGAGCTTCCATGCATATGTTTGAACGAATCTGAGTGTCTTCTTTTCGGTCCCGAAACACTCGACAAATTTGGAAATGGGTTCCCGCTGCCCTATGACGTAGGCAACCCGCACCTCACACCGATCGGCTAACTTGGCTGCGACGATATTTTTTGCGATGTACCGACACGCATAGGCTGCGCTTCTGTCTACTTTTGTGGGATCCTTGCCCGAGAAACACCCGCCACCGTGGCGCGCAAATGCCCCGTAGGTGTCGACGATTATTTTCCTTCCCGTGACACCAGTGTCAGAGGCAGGCCCGCCGATTTCCCATTTGCCGGTGCCGTTGACGATAATATCGGCTGCCTGGGGAGTCTTAAATCCATACTGTGTAAGCACCGGCTTGATCACCCGGTTGACAAGCTGGTCCTTTACCTCTTTGTTAGATGCCTTGGGATCGTGCGGCACCGCAATAACGACCCGCTCAACCCCTACCGGCTTACCTTTTTCATACGATACTTTCACTTCGCTTTTGCCATCCGGACGAAGAAATGAGAGAGTTTTATCTTCCCGAATTTCATCCAGACGCTCAACGAGCCGGTGGGCGAGAATAATCGGCAGCGGCATGAGCTCCGGCGTCTCGAGGCAGGCGTAGCCAAACATCATCCCCTGGTCTCCCGCACCGCCGCTGTCTACCCCGACAGCGATATCCGGTGACTGTTCATGAATGTACACCGAAATAGGTGAGCGATCGGAAAAGTTATAGATCCCGTCTGTGTAACCCAAATCCTTAATGACATGACGAGCAATCTGCTCGTAGGGCAAAGGCTTTGGACACGTCACTTCACCGGCTAATACCACCCGATTCGTCGTCACTAATGTTTCTATCGCCACTCGCGACATCGGATCTATCGAAAGCGCGGCATCAACGATCGCATCAGAGATCTGATCACAGATCTTGTCTGGATGTCCACTTGCGACAGATTCAGAAGTAAAGTGTGTCAGCATGTTCCTCCATTCTACGAAAAATAAAAAAACCTCTCACAAAAAAGAGGCTTTTTCAATTTCCCAGTATATACAGGCCTATCATCTCCCTTTTTTGTGGGGCTCGTTGGGGCACCGTATCCCTCGACTAGCTGGGGGGGTCGGTTGCCGGACGGATCATCGTGCGAGTTCACTCTCCGCCTCTCTTGATATATTCACTTGTTGTCTTTAGTAAACACGGTGGATCTCGCATTGTCAAGAAGCAGACGAAGTGTCGCTATGACCGTACTCTGCCAAATGCGATGCGGTCCAGAACCTTTTGCTCGATAGCAAGCATGCGGCCAGGCGTCACCGTAAATTCTCCCCAACGGTTGGCGATGGCGTCTATCGCATCCGTCACCCTCCACTTGCGCTCGTCTGTGTTCCAGAGGGGAATCTGTCCAGTGCCTCGAGGGGTTAGGTTAAAGCTTGTCACTGCCATAATCCGTATGGGTTTACCGGGTGCCACTGCAAGAAGCGCGCGTGCGTGGGTCAAAAAATCACTATCGGCAAATAAAGATCCCTGGGTCCTCACATTTTTCACCCAATGGGAATAGTCGGTAAACAGAAGAGACACACTCATCCCATAGGCGACAAAACCCGCAGTTCGCAGTCTCCTGCCCATCTTAACGATAAGTTGGGCCATGATCTTTGCAATTTCCGGATCACTGGGAATGCGCGCGAGACCCAAGGCAAATGACTGGCCGTAGGTCTTCTGAGTTTCTTCAGGTTGGTTAAAATGTTTGTACATCACCCCGTCTTCCCAGCCGTGGAGGCGCTGCCACCAATCCCAACCGGTTTTGCTGCGAAGGGCGTTGACGAGCGCAATCGGTGAGGCTCGGCAGAGCTCAACCGGCGTCCTGATCGCGGCATACCGAAGCCTACCGGCGTTCCCTTCTTTGATGCCACATAAATCCTCAAGTCTTAGGGTTTGAAAAACTGATTCAATATTCTCCTCGGTGATCACATCCAATCCATCTGGCTTATGAAGTCCTGATGCCACCTTAGCCAAGTATCGGTTTGGCGCAATGCCGACGGAAACCGTAAGCCACTCACCGATTTCAGACTTAATACGTTGTTTTATTTCTTTGGCAATTATAAGCATTACATCCACGCGATTCCCGGAATCAAAGCTCCCCGATTCCGGGAATCGTTTTGCTTGTCTAAACATTGGCGTTCCTGCCAAATCCATCACCATCTCGTCAATGGACTCGACGGAGAGGTACGGCGTATACGAAGAGAGAAGCACCCGGAGTTTGCGGTTGACCCATCGGTATTTCTCCGGATCCGGGGGCAGGACGACGAGGCGTGGATAAAGATTTTTTCCTTCCCAAACCCGCATGCCGGTTTTAACCCCCAAGCGCTTGGCTTCGACCGATGACGCCAGGATGCAGCCGTTGCCGGTCGTGTATGCTGCAACCACCAATGGCTTGCCGCGAAGTAAAGGATTCGCCTGCTGTTCTACTGTGGCAAAGCAAGAGTTAAGATCGATATGCATAACCGTTGGCGGTTTCGGGTTAAAGGCCATCATGGGATGCTATCTCCAGAAGCTTCCAGTGGAGCGTCTCCGTGTTTAGCTCCAGTTTAAATGCCGTCGTTCCGTCTGTCGCGGAAAACACATGGAGCATCGTCCTGCCCTCTCTTGTAATGTGATGTAAACCAACGTTGCTAATCGTATACCGCCTCCCGCGCCAATAGAGAGAGGTAGGCGCCACGGACCGCTTGAGATGGTTAAATAAAAGATTTACCGAAACTTGCTCATCAATAGTCTCTGTCATAGTTAGCAAATCATGTGTTTATTACCAAAATATACCCGAATATCCTATCTGTCAATCCTATCAAACTCTATCATTTTTTCCCTTCTTCTCTTACGAAAAAAGAGACGGTAGAATGGGTGCATGAAAAGAAGACTGGGCTACTTAGAAGTCATTGCCGGTCCCATGTACTGCGGCAAGACCGAGGAGCTTATCCGTCAGGTCAAACGGGCAACGATCGGCAAAAAGAAAGTGCAGGTCTTCAAGCCCGCCATTGATTTACGCTATGGGAGGGATAAAAAGCTCTATTCCCATGCAGGTCATACCTTTGACTCCGAAATGGTGAAATCGGCGAAAGACATTCTTCCTTTGGTAGACAAAAAGACGGATATTATCGGCATCGATGAAGCCCAACACTTGGGCGAAGAGCTCGTCGAAGTCGTGGAAACACTGCTTTCCCGAGGTAAACAAGTGATTATCACCGGTCTTGCCCTCACCTTTGACCGAAAGCCGTTTACCCCTATTCCGACCCTTATGGCGATCGCTGACCGAGTGACCAAGCTCTCGGCTATCTGCATGCTCTGTGGAGAAGAAGCGGTGTATCACAAGCGCGTAGGTGCCGTCCACACCACGGCGAGCTCCCTCGAGCCTGACCCTGCCTTCATCGCCAAACTGGACGACGCCGTCTTTCAAGCCCGCTGCCGGAGGTGCTGGGAGAAATAAGCTTATTTTCAATATATATCTGCCCATATCTATATCACTCCATGATTATAGGAAAAGAAGCCATGCGTCAAGCGCGAGGGTTAGTAGTAAGAACAACGCTCGCGATATCTTTATTAGCTGCCAAACCCCTATCCGATCTTGACCACACGTCGCGCGTACTTGCGGCGGCAAGAGGCCAGGAAGTAAGTTGTTACGAGCCGATGTACCCGGAGCAGGACGTCTACCCCTACGATGCCATTGTAGTCCCTGGCTCAGGAGTACAAATGTCTCTCGAAGGGCATGTAGTACCAGACTATTTTGAACAGCTTAGGTTAGAAGCTGCAGCAATCGCAGTCATTCGAAAGAAGGCTCCTGGGGTAGTACTCCTTGACGGAGTAAGTAGTCCTCAAATCGACCCTTTCATAAATAGAACATACCTACAAAAGGAGATACAAAAGCTTTCAGAAGGAACCATCGTATTGCCAGACAATGCAGTCATCGTGGAGAACCATTCGATCAATACTGCCACAAACATGCAGAGGCTATCAGAATTAGCTGTCTTATATAATCTACGAACATTTCTTCTCATCACAAATGAATTTCAGATCAGGAGAGCAGAAATATTTGCGTGCGCCTACGGTAATAATGCGTATCCAGTTGCCGCAGAAGGTGTTATCGCAGATTTTGATCCTGAAAGAAGAGCCTATCTTGATGAGCTATACGCATCTCCTTCTATGAAACCAATCATGTTAAAAGAAGAAATCGGAATAGCGGTATCTCTGTATGATCCACAAGGATACATACCCACTTGGGTAAAGCAAGTCTTACCGAATCGATAAGTAAATTCTGCTTGGCTCCCCGTGCCAGAGTCCCGGCCACGTACTTTATGAGTTTCGCGCGTTTCGCTTTTATGGTAAACTTACCATGGTACCGATAGTTTGGTTTGTTACATGGCGCCATCGTCTAGTGGCCTAGGACAACGGGTTTTCAGCCCGTTTACACCGGTTCGAATCCGGTTGGCGCTACATACAGAAATACGAGGATAAATCGAGCGTTTTTCATATACCCTTAACGGACAAGAAGTTTGCCTTAAACGACCTTTATGGACGCTGGGGAAATATGAAGCATTATCCTTCAACTTCTTTTAGACAACTTGCACTTCCCAATATTTCTTCATTGGATGTTTTCCTTGGGGAAACATCCGCATAGACCTCTCCACCTCCACCTTGAGGACCGGAACATTCAAAACCAAAAAAACAACCGCTACAAGACTGATCCCTGATAACTGCGGGTTTTGTTCCCCGCGGAAAAAGAATACGACCATCTTGTAACGTGGGCGCTGGTTGATCTTGAGGCATAGTTGGAATATACGATACAAAATTGGAGAAGTCAATTTTTATAGGATTATTTTTACAACAGTGGATGTATATGTCAATATCGCTTGCCCACATACTAAACACACATATTGCCTGTTCTCCCTTGACATTTATGATCTAGTGAGTAGTATATAGGCACTGCTTTGATGCAGTGGGTAATTTCCTTATGACAACTCGATCGGAACTCAATGTCGTAGAAATGCTTGAGTCCACAGAACTAGAACCAGGCCTAGAGCGCCTCTGGGGGCATTTTGCCGATATTGCAAAAATTCCAAGAGACAGTGGACATGAAAATGAAATAGCCAGTCATATCATCCTTTTTGCCCAAGAACGGGAACTATCCCACGAGGTTGACGAGTATGGGAATATCCTTATTGAAATTCCTGGGACAAAAGGACATGAGTCTACCCCGGGCATCGTCCTTCAGGCGCATTTGGACATGGTGTGTTTAGGCAAGCCCGATCCCGGGATACACGGGGTTCGACCCCGAATCGATGGGTCCGGCGAATGGATGACTGCTGATACCACCCTTGGGGCTGATAACGGCATCGGCGTTGCTGCGATTTTGGCACTTATTGACGAGTCTATCCCCCACGGCCCTCTCGCGTTTATACTGACCCGAACTGAAGAAACTGGTTTGGTTGGGGCAAGACGCATGGCATTTGCCAATAAGCTCGATACATATAAGTATTTAGTGAATCTTGATTCAGAAGACGAAGGAGAATTAACTATAAGTAGCGCCGGTGCAGGAGATACCGCGTTGTTGCTACCTGTAGTTTTAGAGCCGATCAGCGATAAAAAGATTGTGTCGATACAGCTTCGCAATCTCATGGGTGGTCACTCCGGCGTCGTCATCGGAGAAGGGCGACTCAACGGGATAAAAGTCATGACCAGTGTTCTGCGGGATCTTTTGGATAAACAGGGTATTGGAAGCCTTATCTCAATCAACTCCGGCGAGAAACGAAATGCCATACCATCGAGCGCAGAAGCACTCCTCGCTTTGAAACCCCAAGATATAGAGACACTCCGGTCTGCTGTTCTTGATATCAGAGAAAACCTGCGAGGACAGGCACTCCATCCACAGGAAAAAGCCCTAGAGCTTACTATCTCTGATGTACACCCAACAGGCGATCACCAGGCGATGACCCGCGAGTCAGCAACACACATGCTTTCACTTCTTTCTTCCTTGCCGGACGGTCTCATGAAATGGAGCGAGGACGTTCCTGGTCTTCCCCAGACCTCAACGAATCTGGCGATCGTGAAGACCGCGGACCAAGGGGTCGAAATTGAGATGATGAGCCGAAGTTCGGTATTTGACGAGCTTGAAGCGCTGCGGGAAAAGATTGCCGCTGTTGCGACATCGCATGGCGCATCGGTTGAGCAGAGCGAAGCGTATTCCGGTTGGCCGGCAGATCCGAAAAACCCGCTCATTCGGATAACATCAGATGAATGGAAAACACTAACGGGTTGCGAAATAAAGATTGTCACGACACACGGCGGACTCGAGTGCGGCGTGATAACGGGAAAATACCCAGAGCTTCGAGCGATCTCCATAGGTCCAACGATTAAAAAAGCTCACGAAGAAGGTGAGATGGTGCACATCGCCTCCGTGACTCGATTTTATTCTTTGGTCAAGCAGATCGTTTCTCGTATGGGATCACCCTCATAGCGGGAGGGGTGATCTTTCCTCACGGAGAACGATTTCTCTCCTTGATTTTTCTGTCCTTTCTTCGCTATAGTCTATTGGTATGACCAACACCACGAATACGGATGTCATGGTTTCGGCCGACTCTCCCCCTTCAGAGGAAACGGACGCGACGGTACTCACGAGCCTTGAGTCGCTTATTAAAGAGCACATAAAAACCATTGATACAAATAGAAAAGAGCTCAAAAAGGTCCGCGAGATGCTCGCAAGCACACTGACAAACGACGAAACATACAAACTCCACGAAGAAGAGGCCAAAAAAGCGGCAAAAGTGAAAGCCGCGACCAAGCAGGAACTCCTGAAACTTGCCGAAAACCGCTTACTTGCCGACAAAGCACAGGAACTGACATCACAGATAAAAGAATCAGACGAAGCGTTGTCGGAATACCTGCGGGAATACCAGAGAATCTCCGGTTCCAACGAGTTTGAAACAGACGATGGAGAAGTGCGTGAGATCGTTTACGTCGCCAAGCTCGTCAAAAAATCCTCCTGGGCGCGCTAAAGCACATACAGATCCTGTCCGAAATCATTGACTCCGACCAAGCGTGCATTTCCAGCAATAATCATCTCTAGCGGTCGGCACGCACTGCAGCCGTCAGCATGTTTACACACAAATCTGCCCAGTTTCCTGGCCAGCGCTACGCGCCTGGCAACCTCCAATACCCGATTTTTGGCGCTTTGGGCATCCGGAAGGGGTAAAGCTGTGGGTACATCGTCCCGATCGACATACCAGTAACTGAGGCCGCTTACCTGCCGCGTCTGGCACGCACCGGCCAGAAGATAATAAATAGGAAGCTGTAGTGAGCCGGTATCTTCATCGAGTTTTCCAGTCTTAAAATCCAAAATACCCACACTGTCTGAATCTTCAATATACTCAAGCCAATCGATTTTCCCGCAAAGGATGATGTTGTCCTCCTCCGAGATCCAAAAGTAGGGAAGGTCCTGACGGAGTTTAACGGCCTTCCGAAGAAGCGGACCGGGATTATTTTGTACACGGCTAACCATCGCTACCCCTCGATTTTTATACTTCTCTTCTTCCTGGGTATCATGGAATCCGCCTAAATGGCCGGATACGCGCGCCCACGCGTGGTCAAATTTCTCGCGAAGCGATATGGCAAACCGATCCTCTACCGGCAAGATAGAGAGCGACTCTATGACCTCGTGAACTACCTGCCCCAGTGCCAAGGCAGGCTGCATGAGCGTCAGTTTGTGATTATTGCCCGGATCACGGTAGACATTTTTCAGGTAGTACGCACGTGGGCATTTCAGATAGTCACTCATCGAAGAATGAGACACCCACGTAGCGGTATATTTGTCTTTCATGAGAAACTCATTGTAGCACAAGGAGACGAGGAGGCTTTATGATATGGAGTAAATGCTATGACACAAAGAAAAAATGTCCTCATGGGTAAGATCGTGATACTTTTGTACGCGGTCATCTTGGTGGTCATGGGTATACTTCCGCTCGCACTCCTCAATACATTAAAACCTGCTGATCGGGGCTTCACGTGGCTCGAGGGTTGGAGTGAAGATTACATCGGCTATGTCTCCTATGTCAAAGAAGGCATGTATGGCAGAAATACCTTCGTCATCCGCTCGCTCCCCAAAGAAGGACAAAAGCCTACCACTGTGCATCTCGTCTATATCGCGCTTGGCAAACTTGGCCGGCTCTTTCATCTGAGCTCCCCCGCGGCATACCATATCGGAAGAATCGTCATAAGCGTCGCTCTCATATACATGGTCTATCGCATGCTTCTGTTTCT
>MFJZ01000071.1:2561-14822 GCA_001781025.1 Candidatus Gottesmanbacteria bacterium RIFCSPLOWO2_01_FULL_49_10 | reverse complement strand
TGTTGCAATACATGAGTTTCCTCCCCTCGTGTCAGGCCTCTTTGATATGCCGCGCCCGAGTCCGTCGCACTGCTTCTTCCATAGTTTCCTGAATCGACGTCGTAAGCTCTGCCGCCCGGTCGCGCGTCAACGCACGGTAGTTATGGGGGAAATAGTGAAAGACTAAATTTCTCCCCTCTTTCCATGCGTGCCACAGCCGGGTCGCCAGATCTTTGCCATAGCGATTTTCTATTGCGGCATACGCACTACGACCCCCGAGCCTGCGGACGAGGTTGGGACTTAAAACTTTTCCGATCCTGAAATGATCACTTCGGTACGCACGCTCGTCGATAATCCCCAAGTCACGAAACAGGTCTTTCAAAAATCCCTCATAGAGTTTCGCGTAGGGAAAGACAAGGTAAGAGTAATCCGTCGGCTCGGGGTCGGCGTGGAGCGCGCTGTCTTTTAAAAGAAAGTCACCATCAGAGGCAAGCGCCCGCTGTTCGGGCGAAAGATACTGCCATAACATGGATCCCTGCCGGATCATAAATGTTACCGGATAAACAGATACGTCTCCACCAAAAAAATAGCGGCCAATGCCACGAGCACCCACCGCTGTGTTGTAACCGATACCGGTCCGGCAACCATACGGTACCAGCTCGTCAGATTGCCGACCAGCTTCCACTCGCCCAGTTGCCAGAGGAGAAGCGATAAATAGAGAGACAAAACGAGGCCACTGCCCAAATAACTCCCCGATGAGGTAACGACAAATAAGCTGACGAGCGCAAACATTGCAACGAATACAATCGAGCGAAACGGCGAGGGCGTGAGATGGAAAAACACTTCCGCCCCGTCCAGGAAATAAACGCCCAGGATCGCGCCGCCAAAGTACAGCGCCGCCTGCGGCGGCCAGGCTATCCCCCACTTGAGGACTCCCACGCCAAGCGCGTACACCACAGAAACAACAAGAAAAAGAAGCGGTTTTTTCCTAATAATTTCTTTCACTTTTTCCACAGTCTTTAGTATACTACTTCAAACCATTTTTTAAACCCTACAATCCATGCGCGATACGTTGCGCGATTATTGCGTGATATAATAGAGGTATGTTTACTCCAACCTACCATATTACCGATCAGATGCTTGAGTGGCTTTCCGAAATTGCTCAAATTAAAGCCATGGTTGACCATGCAATATTACTTCCTGCACGGGAAGCACATTTGCGTCGGGCAACAATGATTAAAATGACCCATTCTTCCACCTCTATTGAGGGCAATACACTCGAGGAATACCAGGTGCTTCAACTCGCTGACGGTAAGAAAGTTCAGGCCCAATCCAAAGATATCCGGGAGGTCCAAAACTACCTCAATGCGCTTACCCATATTGACACAATATCCCACAAATTCGAACTTACTCAGGGTGACATCCTCGCGATCCACGCCCGCGTGATCACGGGCTTAGTCGACACTGCAAAAACGGGTGTGCTACGTCGTGCTCCGGTGTATGTGGTGAATACGGAGCCGACTGGCAAAGAGCAATTAGTATATACACCACCTGCATGGCAGGCTGTACCACGCCTTCTGGACGATCTCACCCAGTGGTGTAATCACTCTGGGGCAGTCCATCCTATTATTCGAGCTGGCATACTCCATTACCAATTTGAAACAATCCATCCCTTCACCGATGGCAACGGCAGAGTAGGTCGATTACTGACCCTTCTTCATCTGTATCAATCTGCATGGGATTTTAAAAAAGTTCTGGTTTTGGACGATTATTATAATGAAAATCGTAAAAACTATTATCAAGCGCTCCAAACTGGTGCGACATACAAAAAGCGCGATGGTGTCGATATCACCCCCTGGCTCACCTACTTTATCAAGGGTTTTTGGGAAGAATCGCTTCGCGTCAAAGAGCAGATACTGAGTTTACAGGTAGGAGCGGGCGATATTGCTACGCGAATACTCACGACAGACGAGCTTAAAATGATCGATCTTTTAGTGACGAAGGGGGAAATAACGAGTTCTGATGTTGTAGACATACTAAAAGTACCGAAACGTACGGCTCAAGCTAAGCTTAAAAAGTTAGAGCTTTATCGAATTGTGAAAAAAATACCAGCTGGTCCTAAGACCTACTATATCGTTGCGCCTACGTAAATTGACAAGCTAATTGTTATAGGATATAATCATCTCTCTAATATGTCAGAAGAAACTCTGAATCCATCATTTGCAGGCAACCTTCGAACTGGCGCGCAGTGGCTTGAAAATAAAAGCAGCATGCCAGTTCCTTTAGATAGATCTTCCGCGGATTACATCCTTGCTCTTATTCCACCTTTTGCGGAGCTGATTGGTGTATGGACAAGCGAGACTCATGGACTGGATCTCAAAGGTATAGCCGCAACCCTACTCATGGCAGTAACGTCAGTGTCGTTATTTAAGGCGGGTGATCGGCATGATGGTACTCAGATGCAGGTCAGTGAATGGATCGGCCCAGGTCTAGCCCGTGGAATGCATATAGCAGCGGGTATTTTTGACACGAAACCATCAACTCCTTAAGGTAAATCTCACTAACCTTTCACATCAAATTGAAAATTCTCTCTCGACTTCTAGTCTACTACTTCAAACCCCACCAGCCCACCCACCGCCTTTTGCCAGGTGACGTCGACCTTTGCGACAGACGCCAACGCCGGCCCGTGTTGACATCTCTTTATCAGTCCCTCAAGGCGTGCATACTCTCCTTCTGCGACGACCTCGACCGCCCCGTCGTCTCTATTCTTCACCCACCCCGTAATGGATTTATCCTGAGCGTAACGAAAAACCCACGCCCGGAACCCTACTCCCTGCACGTCTCCGGAAACGATGAGATGGACACTGTCCATATATAAATCTCAATTCACAAATCCCAATGTCCAACCTGGGATGAAGAATTTTATAAAAATCTTCTATCCTTGTTGGTTATTGGTCATTGAGATTTGTGATTTGTCATTCTTCCCCCCTCCTCAACTTCCCCATCTTCCACATAAACAGTTTCGCCTTATTTCGGGCATTGCTGTCTTTCACAAACGAAAGTGCTTTTTCTAGGATCGCCCTCGGGATTGTTTTGGCAAGCCGGATATAGATCCCCTTGTGTTTATAGTCCCCTAATGTTTCAGACAGATATATCCCATACGCTTGAAACTCACGGGAGATGTACTTGTCTTCTATGGGATTAAACTTCTTGAGGATATCGCCGATGGTCTGCATGGTTAGTTAAACCTGTTCATTGCCTTGTCGATCCCCTCAGTAAGTGCTATGCGGACGGCTTCCGTACTGTTTTTAATGAGGTGCTTGAGGTTTCCGGCTTCGCTTTGGGTAAAGCGGGAAAGGACAAAAGAAATGACCGACCGATGGTGCCAATTCTTATCCATGGTTTGACGGGTGGACTCCATGCCCCGACCGACACCCAGACGAAATCTGATAAACTGATCAGATTTGAGTTCTTTCATGATGGAGTCCACGCCATGGTGCCCCGCTGATCCTCCTTTGTGCCGGATGCGGATTTTGCCGATCGGCAAATCGATATCGTCGTGGATCACCCAGACCTCGGGAGCGCTCACCTTATAGTAAGCCACGAGACCTGCAACCGACAGACCGACGTTATTCATGAACGTTAAGGGCTTAGCAAGAATGACATCGCCCACCCGGGCAATAAGCGCCTTGTGCTTGTCGTCTTCTTTCCAGGCGAGATTCACCGATCCGAGCTCACGGGCAAGTTTATCAACCACCATAAACCCGATATTATGGCGGGTTTGCGCAAATTTATCTCCCGGGTTACCCAACCCGACAATAAGCGTCATCGGAGTAATTGTACCACTTCATTGTCCTCAACTTGCGGAAATTTGTCGTAAAACTGGCCGACGGCGGAAAAATCAGACGGCGTCTCCAGAACCACCAACTCGTCGACCTCGGGAGTAATCTTTGGGAAGATATCCGGGGGCGCCACGGGGACCGCCACAACAATGCGCTTGGCGCGCTTTTTCCGAAACCAACCGATAGCAGCTTCAAGTGTCGCCCCTGTCGCTACCCCGTCGTCAACCAAAACGATCGTCTTATCCTCGAGCATATACGGCTTTCTCCCTTTCCTATAGCGTATCGTCTTCTGCCGTATTTGATCCCCCAACTGGCGGATTTGTGATTTTATGAAGTCCTCATCGGCTCCCAAGCGAAGGGCAAGCCTCCAATTAATATAGGAAACCCGATCCGGGGCCAGGGCACCTATGGCAAGCTCGGGATCCCGGGGGGCACTTATTTTTTTCACGACGAGAACGTCAAGAGGTAAGTCTAGGATCTGGGCCCCTGCGCGGGCAACGACCACCCCGCCGCGCGCAAGTCCAAAAACCACGGCTCCCGTACCACGATAGGAGGAAAGTTTCTCTGCCAGAAGGACACCAGCCCGAGTTCGATCAGTGAATAGCACGTGATCAACACACGACAAAGTGCGACATGATGAGCACGTACATATTGTGTGTTCATCACGTGCTTCTGATCATGTGTTCATCTATTTTGCGGCCATCTTTGCCAACTGCCGCTCAGCGATATCCCCTACGAAAGGAACCTTAAATGTTTCGCCTTGAAACGCTTTCCACATGCAGACAATCCACAGGATAAACGCTGCAAGCGACAGAAGGAGGCCAACGAGCCATCCTAAAATAGGTATGAATCCGAGCGCAATATTGGCGACAAAAATGCCGCCGAACAGAATCGTCGATTGCATTGCGTTAAACCGCACGAATTTGCTCTGTTTTTCAATGAGAAGGAATACAATACCCGTCACAAATCCCAAAAGATAGGATGCTGCTGCCATCAAATTTTCATTCCCTTTTACTCCATTTGCCATTTTATATTCACCACCTTTCATTAGAAACAGTTTATGATCCGCCAGTTGGCGGAGAGTAATTACTATTTCTTATGTCCGCCAAGAAATCGCTCCATGAGTCGCGCTACTGCCTGTCCGCCTCTGGCGGAAATAGTAGGTAAGGCGAGTGGCAAGATCTGGCGGATAGTATATTTTCATAATTACTCTCAAAGCAAGCGTCGGCGGGCTTTCTCCTCTCACCATATCATGTGTATCTTTTTTCCGTCAATGAGGAAGATTACGGAAACATCGATAGCTGCTCCTTGGAAGCGGCCAATAGTGGCTTCTCTTCCCCCTCGTGCCAGAGGCGGACGACACCGAACACACCGTCATATCCCGGTTCGATCACCAGATCCCCGCGGCGCACCTTGTCTATCCCTTGGGCAACCCTCTCCCCTGCTATCTTGGCAATCTCGTCCATGGTAGAGTGTAAAAGCACGCTGAACTCCCCTCCCAACGCATCAGTCAATGTGCCGTAAGGACCCTGCACCTTGGGGCTAGCAACCGGCGACCCGATCGCTTCCGAAATAATTTCCTGTAAAGGGACAAGCATCGCAAACGGCGGCCGGTTTGGGAAAGCCTTACTCGCAATCATAGGTATCGTTATGTTGTCTGACAGCTGACCCGCTTCGCCTGAGCTTAAGCGAGGCGAGTAGCTGATAGCTGATAGCTGCAGGTCCGCTTCCGAACGGCCTGCGAGCGCCTCGACGCGCTGTACAACTCCCTGAACCAGCGGCTTCCCGCACACAGGACATGTCGTGCCTTTGGTTTTGGTCTCCGCAGGCCCCCACCGTATCCCGCACGCCCGATGCCCGGAGTAGTGATACTTCCCTTCTTCGGGATAGAATTCGATGGTGTAGGCGATTCTAGAATTAAGAATTGAGAATTGAGAATTGAGAGAGGCTTTCGATTTTTGATTTTTTATACCCCCATTCTCCATTCTCCATTCTCCATTCTTTTGTGATGGACCTTTTATTGCTTGATAGATCGCGTCATAACTTAACTGTCCATCCGGAACCTCAAACACCGTGGCCTCCCTCCCAATCTTAGGCCCCGAGTGCGCGTCGGAGAACGACACGATGGATCGATTGTCCAATTCTTTAATTCTCCAATTCATTGCCGGGTTACTAGAAAGTCCGGTCTCTATTGCATAAATGTTTTTGGCGTAGGGTCCAAATGCCTCATCGAGATTCTCAAACCCACCTTTCTCACCGTACACGCTAAACCACGGTGTCCACGCATGCGCCGGAATAATGAGAGCTCTGGGCTCAATCGACAACACGAGTTCCGCGATATGAATACACGATAATCCCACAATCGGTCGCCCGTCACTCATGAGATTGCAGCCGCGGCGGGTCATCTCCTGGCTTATCTTCCGCGCACTCTCCAGGGTCGGCACCCAGATGAGCGTGTGGACGCGCCTGAGCTTCCCACCTTGAGAATAGATGGACGAAACTTCCGTGGCCAATAAAAAGAGAGGATCTTGCGCGAAGGAGGTCGCTTGCGGCGCGGGAGGGCGAGTCTTTTCGAGTCCCGTCATGGCCTTGGCGGAAACGTCTCGATCGGCACCAGCTCGGTCTGGACCTTGACGGGACGAGTCAAAAGGCGAGCCCTCCAAGGCGACGCCTTTGTTGACTTCACCCGATCGCAAGCGGAGCAGTCCATTCCCCAGCTCTTCCAAAACCCTCTCAATTTCCCGAAACCATATAGGATGCGTCCAGTCGCCCGTTGCCACAAGCCCTATCCCCTTCCGACGAGCCCACAGGGCAATATTGGGGATCGTCATCTGCGGCGACACCGCGCGCGAAAATCGGGAATGCAACTGTAAATCTGCTATGACATACATACAAAATAAATTGCTTGCCCCGTACGCGCGCTCTTGCGAGGCAAGGACGTAGCCCTTGCGAGTAAGGAAGCGTTGTACCGGGGAAGATCAGCAATGACCTGCATGGTTATTCAAAAATCTCTTTTAAAAGCGTCCGCAAATTGTTCTCGAACTTTTTCAGAATGGATCGCCTGATGACCGCCTGTTTCTTTCCGTAAACGTGTCCGCCCATGATGTACCCGGGCACGTAGCGGTAGTTCTTTTTGGTAAAAAGCGTACGCAATCCTGCTTTTAAGTAAATTTGTGAGGAACGGAAAAATCCAAACGATCGAAACCGCCGCTGCGACCAGATATAGAGCGTCTCCCGTACAATCACAAGCTTGATGCCGCGGTCGCCGAGTCGTTGGCTCAAGTTTTGATCTTCACCAAACCGCAGTGTCTCATCATACCCGCCGACGAGGGTAAACGCCTCGCGGTAAACGAGGGAAAATGGGCCCGGGGCCAGTTGGCGGTGGAACAGCAATCCGGCTTCGAGAAACATATTATAAACGAGCGTGTGCATCGATTCATTGACCATCTCGCTATCCGGCTTCCCCCACGCCGTGACGAGCTGTACGCGCGTGCCTTTAATGTACGCGTATAAACGCGCAAGGCAGTACGGCAAAAGCACGGTATCAGCATCCACGAATACATACCACTCGCCGTGAGCCGCGTTTGCACCGATATTCCGTTGAAGCGGTAACCTCGCTTTTGCCCCGACGATAACTTGAAGCGAGGGAAGCTTATTTTTATACCGCTCTGCTACGGCAACCGTTTTATCCTTCGACGCACCGTCAACGACGATGACTTCAAAATTCCGGTCTGTTTGACTAGCGAGAGAGGCAAGGAGGTTGGGCAAAAACTTTTCTTCATTGAGGGCCGGGATGACGACGGAAAAGAATGGCTTTTTCATAAATTTGACCGTATTATAGAAACTTATCGTACCGTTGTCACCTTGAAATGCAGAAGAAAGGATGGTGCTACGTACGGTTATTTAGACCTTCTTGATTCTTGTACATCCTATTGATCTCGTCCACAGTCGTTGCATCCCGCGCTGATTTATCGGTCCGGATGCGGACTAAACGCGGGAAGCGAACGGCAATACCAGACCCGTGCGTTGAGGACTTCGTCAGATCGTCACCCGCCACTTCCACGACGATCAAGGGGTGTATCCATACATCAGGGATAAGCATTTTATTCACCTCACCGTATTCTTTCGGTATGACGACTGACGACTGACAGCTGACGACCAGTCAACCGTTTCGTCACTTCTATCATACCAATGATGATGACACTTGCACCCAAGATCACGCCCCACGCACCAGTCGGCAACGGCACCGTCCTAAACGCGAGATTGCCCCACGGGTGATACACGGCAAACAGTTGCAGGATAAATCCTACCGCGACACTACCCAGAAGCCACCGGTTTTGCAAAAGTTCGCCTACCCGAAGCCGTCCATCGAGGCGGCGGAAGGAAAACACATACAAAAGCGATACTACCGCTGTTAATGTAAACACTATTGTTTGGGCAAAGCCAAGCGAATATGATCGCCACATCCACGCAAATGTTCCCAACGAAAGCATCATGGTAACCATGCTCACCATGAGAATGAGGATGTTCATCTTTGAATCTATGATCGGCTCATTTTTCCGTCGCGGAGAACGCCGCATGAGATCGCCTGACGCAGGATCTATGGTAAGGGCGATACCGGGTAGTCCGTCATCCACAAGATTGATCCAAAGTATCTGCAGAGCGCTTAAGGGGAGTGGCCAGCCCATGATAATTGCCCCTGCGATGATACCCATCTCCACAAACGCGTTGGAGAGAAGATACAGCGTCACTTTGCGGATATTGTCAAATATCGCCCGGCCTTCTTCTATTGCTCCGACAATTGTTTTGAAGTTGGAGTCCAGTAGGACCACGTCCGCCGTCTCCCGTGCCACGTCTGAAGCTCCCTCAACCACAATACCAATGTCCGCCCTTTTGAGAGCCAAGGCGTCATTGACCCCGTCGCCGGTCATGGCGACTACCTCGCCCGCCACCTGGAGGGCTGAGACGATCTTATGCTTTTGATCCGGGCTGACTCTGCAAAACAGCCGGATGTCCCGTACCCGCCGGGAAAGTTCTTCCTCGCTAATCGCCGCAAGCTCGCTACCTTCCATAATCTCACGCTCCGGATCCTCTATCGGCAGGCCAATAGACCGGAGTACCGCCTCGGCAGTAGCCCGGTAGTCGCCTGTCACCATGGTGACCGCCACACCGGCATTCCGCACGTGATGGACTGCCTCTTCCACTCCCTCCCGTACAGGATCCGCTATTCCAATGAGGCCCAAAAATGTTTTATTGTGGAGAAGCGCAATCACGCGCAATCCCTCACTCCCCCAGTGCGCAACTTTTTTCATCCAAGTGTCCCGTTCTTTTTCCGGAAGTACACTCATCTCCAAGACCGCCTCCGGCGCTCCCTTCACCCATACGCCTTCCTGAGTCGTCACGCTCATGTATTTTTTGATACTGTCAAATGGCATCTCACTAAGCCTCTCTGAACCATCTACTATTTTTTGCGGATCCACATGGTCTTGAGCCCTCGCCCAATCCCAGATGGCAACCTCCAAGGGATCCTCCAAATTGTTGGCAAGAACCGCTGTTTTCACTGCATCCGCAATACTTATTACGTCATTTTTTACAACGGTCATTGTCCCTCGGGTGATTGTTCCGGTTTTGTCCGCGCAGATCGTGCTGACTGATCCCAGCGTCTCCGCTGCCACCATTCTGCGCACCAGGGCTTTCCTTTTCATTATCCGCTGCATGCCGATGGACAAAATGACCGTAAGGGACACGACGAGCCCCTCGGGGATGGCAGATACGGCGATAGCCACCGCAGTGGTCAGCATCGCGACAAGCTCCTGGCCGTAGTAAAGACCAAGAAAAAACAGGAGTCCACAAAGCACGAGAACGATGATGGCAAGTCCCCGCGCGAGCCGGTTGATTTCTTTTTGTAGCGGTGTGGCTTCTTTTTTCGTCTCGGTGATCTTCTCGGCCATTCTACCAATCATCGTTTGACCTGCCGTCGCAACGACTTCCATCTTCCCCCGCCCGGCTGCCATCACCGTCCCCATAAATACTTCACTTCTCGCTTTTTTTTCTACCGGAAGACTCTCACCGGTAAGGACGGCTTCATTGATAAAAAAACTCACCGCTTCCGTCACCCTGCCGTCGGCAGGCACGTGGTCTCCGGCAGAAAGAATGACAATATCTCCAGGCACGAGATGAGCGGCCGGTATCGCGATGGTTTTCCCATCGCGGATGACTTTGGCCTGGGGAGTGAGGATCTTTTTGAGGGCAGCGATGGTCATTTCCGCTTTATACTCCTGGACAAAACCAAGAATGGTATTGATAAGGACCGCGCTCCCTATGACTGCCGCATCGACAAGATCGCCAAGGATGATCGTGATAGCTGTGGCACCCAGAAGCACAAAAATCAACGGGCTCGTAAATTGGTGGATGAAGATGGAAACAGCCGAAAAATGTTGTTTCTCCGGTAAGACATTGGGCCCGTACTGGACAAGCCTCTGTCTCGCTTCTTCGCAGGTTAATCCTTTCACCATAGAGTCATTGTACCAGAGGTTCTCTATTGACATCCGATGGTATAGTGATGTATATTGATGATGTATGCCAGGTAGTAGAATTTCGACACGCGGTATTTGCTTTGCCGCATGACGAATACTCCCTGGAAAATGACGATATTCTATCAAAGAAAGGACTTTGAGATTTGACCGCGTAAGGTAAAGGTCGAAATTTCACTACCTGGTATGTTAATGAAACGTACCCAGCTTTACATTGACCCGGCGACCTACAATCTCGCGGTGTGGCAGGCAAAAATTGAAGGCACATCCGTCTCCGAGGTGGTTCGTCGGTCCATTAAGGTATACGTCGAACCAAAACAGAAACCCAAACAAACCAAAGAGGAAGTTCTTACTTGGATCAAAGCATTTCATAACAAGTACCCCACCCCGCCGGGCACGCCCACGGATCTCGCACTTGAACACGACCATTACCTCTACGGGACACCTAAAAAATATACAAAGAAATGATTGTCATAGACACGAGCTTTTTTATCTCCCTGTTTCTGGCAAAAGATCCGCGCGCCTCCAAGGCCGAAGAGATCTACCCGACGATCCACGAAGAAAAGGTTGTCACAGAGGATATACTCAAGGAGGCGCTGACCATCGTGAGCCAACGGGTGGGCAAAGCCGGAAGCATTGATGCGTATCGACGAATCGCGCGTGACTGCACGATTCTTCCAGTTTCACCCGATCGTTTTTCAGCTGGTCTCACGCGCTTCCTTGACCCTAAAACTCCCAAAGACATTTCCCTCATCGACTGCATCACGACCGCAGTCTGCCGCGATATGGGCATCAAGCGCATCCTCTCCTTTGACCGCCACTTCCGCGCATTAGGACTAACCGTTTATCCCGTTAAATAACACGCATCATGCTTGCGCTTGTTTGACGAAAGGTAATGATCTACGATAGGTCAGATGGAAAACCCTACCCCTTCCCTATCACAACAACCATCAGACACTCCTGCAAGCCCACTTCCTATCTCGACACCGCCGACCAATCCACGCCCGAAGTTGATCTGGCTGGCTGGCGGTATCACCATCCTCCTCCTCGGCGTTGCCATTGGCGCCTTTGGCGTCAAATTCTTAAACCAGCCTGAGCGTCAACCTCTCATTGCTTCCTACGAAGACTGTATCACCGCCAAAGGGAGTATCGTCCAGGAAAGTTACCCCGCCACCTGCGTCACCGCCTCCGATCAGCGCTTCACGCAACCAATTTCTTCCCCAACTCCGGAATCTATCGCCCCAACCTCCGACTCCAACGCGTCCAAGGTCATCGATTCTGGACAAAATGAGCAGGAGAGACTAACGACGGATACGCCAGTCAGAAAGATTGCGTTTTCACCACAAACCGATGTCAATAATGGCGGCACTTGGCGCAGCTACAGCTCCAACACCGGTTTTTCTGTGCAATATCCCACATACTTTAGAATCAGCGGTCCGGAGAAGCTCTCGGGACAAAAATGTAGCGTGTACTTTACAAATGATGTCGGAGGATTCATTTCGGCTTCCGTTGTCCCCTACGCCGGCGGATCAAGAAGGGAACTCTATGGAATTACTCCAGGCTATGACTATCGATTTGAGGATGTGTTTATTCAAGATAGTTACAAAAGTTTAATCATTGAAAAGGGTCCGATCGGCGATTCCGGATCAGGTACAGGCGTTGTTATCCCCGTCGGAAATTATGCCTTGATACTTTTTTGGACGAATATGTCCAAAGATACCCCAGCATTCAATGAACTTTTGGGAAGTATCAAAATATATGATAGCCTCAATACAAACAAGTGCGGAACATAGATGAGCAACGAAATAAAATCACTTCGCCCCCTGCTGGTTATACAGCATCTCCAACTCCCGTACCGTCGTTGCTTGCCCGGGTGATTTGTCCGCTCTGATTCTCACTAATCGAGG
>MFJZ01000071.1:123-2551 GCA_001781025.1 Candidatus Gottesmanbacteria bacterium RIFCSPLOWO2_01_FULL_49_10 | reverse complement strand
GCGACACCCGCGCCATGAGTTGACGATTTGGTAAGATCGTCTCCAGCAACTTCCACAACGATTTTAGGGATTACCCACACGTCAGGAACAAAGATTTTGTTGACCTCAGCATACTCCTTGGGTTTTTCAGAAAATTTCAGAGCGCCAAGCCTCACCCGTAAGTCCTTCCAGAGCTCATCCGAGACGCCCGTCCCGACTTTGGTCATCGTCACAAACTCCTCGCCCTTTTTGACCCCCACGAGGAACGCCCCGATCCCAAAGCCCGCACGCTTCCCTTCCCCGCGATAGTACCCCATGACCACCGCATCAATGGTATCCGTAAGCTTGCCGGTTTTCCCTTCTTCTTCCTTAAACTTCACCCAACTGTATCCCCGCCGCCCCGGATCATACGGACTCTTCCATTTTTTGACGACCGCCCCTTCCAGACCTTTGGCGATTTGCTCATCATGATAGGTGCGGATACGCTCTGGCTTATTTGTCACAATAAGCGGAGAAAGAACGAGCATATTCCCGGATTTGACGGTTTCTCCCAGAATGTTCCGTCGGTCCCGGAGAGGCATACTGAGTAATTCCTTGCCATCCTTATAAAGGATGTCGAAAACGAAGAACTTGAGCGGGACATTTTTGGTTGCTTCAATAATATTGTGTTTCCTTTTTCTCGTCATGGTTTCCTGAAATGGGATAAGCTTGCCCGTCGCCGGATCTATGCCCACGGCCTCGCTATCAAGGATGACTTCGTGCGCATTGAGCTGATCGCCAACTTTCTGAAGTTCCGGAAACATCTCCGTCGTATTTTCCAGGTTCCTTGAAAATGTCTCCACTTTTGCTATCTTGCTATCTTGCTGTCTTCCTATCTTGCTAAAATGAATCTGCACCCTCACCCCATCCCATTTTGGTTCAACCGCTACTTCTCCCATCTTCTTTATCATTTCATCAGCAGTCGGCAGCCGCTGGCAGAGGCTCGCCAATATCGGCGCACCGACCGTTGCCTTAACGTGAGACAGACCAGCTATCCCATGCGCTTTTATCTCCATCGCCAGAAGTCCGATGTCCGGACGTATATTGTAGACTTCCTCCAGCCGAATCCGGAGAGACTTATCTCCTGCAAGCATCCAAGACAACGCATCCAAGATGGTCATGTCCGAAAACCCGAGCCGCAGCTTGTCCAGGGGTATCCGGACGAGGTAACGACTGGACAAAGCATCAACCGAACGAAGTAATTGTGAAAGTGCCTCAATTTTCTTCTCCTGCGACCCCTCCCCACCCATCCTCGTAAGTTGAAAGAGTTTTTCGTATACGTCTTCTACTTTTAAGTTTTGCGTTGTGGTTTTGAGTTTTGAGTTTTGAGTTTTGAGTTTTTCCGCAACAATCCCTACGTCTCCCGTCTTCTTAAATTCTTTTCGGACAACAGCATCCCCTACCCCGTAGGCCCTTGCGATCGCCCGGATCATGAACTTGTCTGCAACGCCAAACTCAATCGGCTCGTAAAGTGGCGCCACACGACCCTGGAGGAGGTAACAAAGTTTCCCGATTTCATCCTCTTTCGCGTGTCGGAAAAGGTCCGCCAAAATTTCCGTCATCGCGTTTCGCGACGCAGTGCCTTCAAGCTTCTGAAAATACTGGGAGAGGTGGGAAAAAGTCATAGACCACTGAACTACACGGAGCTAGAACAGAACAATACGGCACTCAGCTTCCGTTTGGTTCCGTTGGCTTCGTTCCGTTTTGTTCCGTGTCATTTTATAAAAAAGAAGTAGGCAGCAGCGATAAGCGCAAGAAAAATAATACCAAAGGTCAGGACGACCCCGCCATCCTGTTCACCTTTCGTGATTTTATATATCCCCTGCCCTACGACGACAACGGCGAAAAACGTCGGGATGACCATGAGGAGGTAAGTTATACCTGGGCCGGATAGATTCATGAGTTTCAATTCTCAATACACAAATCCCAATGTCCAACAAGGAGTGAAAAGTTGTATAAAAATCTTCCTTCCGCGTTGGTCATTGTGATTTGGTCATTGGACATTCTTCGTTATGTTCTGAGCACATACTTTGCTCCCTTTGTCGATCCTTCTTTTACCACTATACCCTTTTTCAAAAGGTCCTTCAATTCCCGAAGCACGGTATCCTCGCTCACCATAGGAAAAAGCTCAAAGAAAACTTTGTTCTGTAAAAACCCGTTCTCCTGGATAAATTCAACAATTTTGATCTGCCGTTCGGTGAGCGCGAGTTGCTGTCCGCCCAAGGATTTTTTGATTTTAAGATCCGTTGAGAGTGACTTGACTTTTTCTTTGATGCGGGTGATCTCAATAGCAAGCCCCTGGGTAAAGTACTCCAGCCAACTCGTTACGTTGCCGGTCTTCCCCACGCTTTGAAGCGCGTCATAGTAAGCCATGGGTTCGCGGTCGTAGTACTCTTCAAGGGCAAAAAAC
>MFJZ01000071.1:0-113 GCA_001781025.1 Candidatus Gottesmanbacteria bacterium RIFCSPLOWO2_01_FULL_49_10 | reverse complement strand
CGTACCCACCGATAAAAAGGACCAGCGTCGCCGAGGCCCGTGCTACGCGCCCGTTCCCGTCTAAAAACGGATGAATCCGGACGAGCTCATAGTGGGTGATACCAGCTTTAATG
>MFJZ01000070.1 GCA_001781025.1 Candidatus Gottesmanbacteria bacterium RIFCSPLOWO2_01_FULL_49_10 | reverse complement strand
TAGCTTCAATAGTTATTGTTTAGCTTATTAATATGCTCTGAATATCACTTCTTCCCGTGTGCATAGGAAGGTGTCCATATGTCCTTTTTGACCTCGAAGTTATTGTTTTGGAGCATAACAACGCTCTATATCTATGTCGCGATAAAACACCCGAAAGAGGGTTTTGGGAGACTCGCTTCTGACTCGTTTATGTGCATAAGAGGGATGACTACAGGGAGACATACGTTTGCAATGGGTTTCTCGGTATGTTTCGGGTGAGTGGTCGCTTGTCTTCCCCGAGGGCCTAGGTTGTAGTGATTCAGACCATACGCATGTCCTTGACGATTTACCGCTGATTTTAGGTTGGACAGGATAGGTGGGGTGTCAGGATCCGTATAGTCGCACAATAATACTTTTGCGACGTGCGCATGCACGTCAGCAAAAGTAGTCGTCCATTTTGCAACGTCTCAGAAGACAGTCGCAAAATGGACTTTAAGAATATTTTTCCGTTCTTTCATTCCGAAGATTTCATCCTCTATTTTGATGAATAGTCGTCATGTCATTAGGTTGTCCGGGGCATCCTATCGTGGATGACTCCAACTACATCTTATGGTTGAAAAACCTGTTCTAGGTCACTACAGAGCCCCAAAAATGAGGCTAATCTTGGAGCGCTTCGGCGAGGATCTTTTGGGCTAAGAAGTAGTTCTCGGTATGTCGACCGTTGGGTTCGACCAGGATCCAGACGTCGTCCCGGGTTTTGAAAAGTTTGAGAAGTTCAATCATTTGTTGTCTATTGGGTAATGCCTGATCTGTCGCAAGCACCGGATTATCCAGTGTGTCGTGATTATCCGTACCGTTGTATGGCGGAACCAGAAATCCCAGGTGGATAAGTCGTGTTGCAGCGGCAAGTAACTGCGTGGTGCTTAAGAGGTATGTCCAGATATCATGCGGATCGTCAGAGGCAGGATCGGTTGCTGTGTGGACGAAGTCATTGGCTATAGCGATGCCGTGATCCGCGGCGGCCTGTACAGACGCGACCGGGAGTTGATAAATGTCGAGGGGCTTGAGGCGCGACGCGGGGTTGTACCAATCGGTTTTTGGTATAAGCCGCGAGACAGTCTCAACGGTTAAAACGACGCCGCGATCCTTGGCATACCGGTCAAGTCTCGTGACATGTTCAAGGAAAATCGTCTGTGCCTGTGGTAGCGGGATTGGATCAGAAACGTACGGATAGTCCATACGATCTAAATCTATCTTCACGATCGCGCGGCTACCGGGATGAATGTTCACGTACTGAAATTTGTTTGTGGCGGCAATATCAATGGTCTTTTTCATTAAATCCGTTGAGCTGTCAAGGATAGACTGGTCCGGATATCCAAGTCCGGGTGAGTTGCTGTCGTTTAACACACCCCAGAAATGGAGTCCAACCTGCATATTCCTGCGTTTGAGCTCGGTGAAGAGCTCCGTATAGTCATCTGCCCGTGAAACGTTAAACCAGACCTCGGCAAACGGAGCGTTGGTTTGCTCAAGATCGATAAAGCTTTGTTTTTGCGGACCGACTTTAATACCGAGGGTCATCGAATCCAATTATACATGAAGTAATGACGTCGCACATTTTTGTTCTGGTATGATAGGATGTACGTATGTTTTTACGGTCGACCCGATCCTCAACAGGCGCCTGGATATTTTTCCTGACTTTGGTGGTTGGTGCAATTTCTTTTTTCAGCTTTTTTCGCAGCATTTCGACCAACACCGCATCGTTTATAGCAGATGAAATGTATTGGATTCGGACGGGTGGGATCGTTCCCCTACTCGCCCGGGGCGACTACAAAGATCCACTCTGGAATGAATACTGGGGATATGCAAATTTTAACGGTGCGAAAATTTTTTACGGCATAGGACTTTCTTTATTCGGACACACGGAGGCGGAATTTGATACGCTCGGTCTCCCGCCACAGACGTACTTTCGGTTCCAGAAGTTTGAGGGGGGTGTATTTCCTGCCTCAAACGACCTGTATCACCTCCTTCGTGATGGGCGAACGGTATCGGCCATCTTTGCATCAGCGTCTCTTGGATTATTTTTCGTGTTTCTTATACTCCTCCTCCGTCGACCCGTACTGGCGCTCGGAGTAAGCCTCGCCCTCCTTTTCCATCCCATTGTCCAAGAGATCGCGACCCATGCCCTGGGAGACAGCATGTTTCTTTTTTTTGAGTGCTTGCTCCTTGTCGTTTCTGAGTGGTATCTTGCCAAAAAACAGAAAACTTCCGTGTGGTTCCCCTTTTGTATTGGCGCGATACTTGCCGGGATCGCAAGTATCAAGCTCAACGGCCTTATGTTTTTTGGCGTTTTTTTGGTGTATGAAGCACTTCGGCAATCAGTCCGTACGCTTCATGGAGCACGAGTGATGCTTACCCCGATCGCGGTGTGCACCGTCGGATTTTTTTTGGTTTTTACCATGCTCCATCCAAACTTTTTTTTCTACCCGGAGCGTTCGCCCGTCACCATCATCCTCGACCGCGTGAGGATTACCAAGTACCATATGGAATACTTTGGAAAGCTTACTCCGTCGCACATCTTGAGAACATTTCCACAGAGAATAACCTCATCAGTCCGGCATATCTTCGCCAACTGGCAAATCGTCCTCGTTGTTCTTATGGGGAGTATTGGGGCACTTGTCGAACTGATTGTTGCTGCCGGAAAAAATTCTTCTCCGTCGCGGCGCACCACGGGAATCTTCCTTTCCATTTATCTTGTTATTATCACCTATGTCGTATTTGATGAAGGACGGTACTTTCTCCCGGTGCTGCCGCTTCTGTTGGCTGTTGCCGGGTGCGGGTTTCGTTTTATGACCGGAGCGTTAGGACCGTTGAGTCCATTTCGCCATGGATAGCGCGCGGAGTTTTTTCTTTCGACGGGTTTTTTGGAGTATCCGAGTGTTTGATATTTCGGTGGTCGCCGGATGGTCGGTACTTTTTGTGGCCATTTGGGTACACATGCTCGTATACGACGGTACAGAATACTGGACCGGGTCGTCATTCGTTTGGGCTGATTGGTCTGTACACATAATCTATATATTTAATTTTGCATATCGGTCGTTGATCCTTGCGTCCCACCCGTTGTATCTAGGGGAACCATTCCGCTACCATTTTGTCGCTGATCTTCTTTCTGCGCTCCTTCTGAGATCCGGTGCGACGCTTATCCAGGCGACCGTCCTTCCGAGCATTCTGGCGTCCTTTGCGCTCGTTGTGGTTTCCTACATCCTGTATCTTTCGGTATGGAAAAGCCGCTTAGTAGCAGCCCTTGCCATGGCACTTTTTTTCTTTAACGGGGGGTTGGGATTTATCTGGTTCTTTGTCGATTTTTTTACCGGAAAGCTTGCCCAGTACCATCCGCCGCCTCTGTATTTATTCACCGAAATTCAATCCGCCCACATCGCCTGGCTTAACTTTATCGTTGCAGAGTTTATTCCGCAGCGGGGATTTCTTTTGGGAGCGCCGATTGCGCTGTTTTTGCTTTTTAGTCTCTGGCGGATTTTTGAGTCGCCTCAAATGGCGCGCCCATGGTGGAAGCTGTTCGGATTGGGAGCTCTTTGCGGCATATTGCCGCTTGTGCATATCCACTCATTCTTGGTCGTCGTCCTTGTGTTGTGCTTTATCATGGCGGTTGAGTTTTTTCGATACAGAAGGTTAGGCGTGATTTGGCTTTTCTGGATATTGCCCATGGCAGCGCTTGCCCTGCCACAGCTCTGGTACCTTTCCTACGGGGGAGGTCAGGGATTTATACGATTCAACCCTGGTTGGATAGCCGATAAGCCAGGGGAATCGCTTGTGTGGTTTTGGTTCAATAACATTGGGGTTATGACTATCCTCATACCGGTTGCGTTCCTTTTCGCAACGCCCTCTGTCCGCGTGTTTAGTATCCCTTTCATGCTTCTGTTTGTTGCCTGTAACATCCTGACATTTCAACCCAATATGTGGGACAATCGGAAGTTTTTTCTCTATTGGTATTTTTTTTCTGCCGGGATGGTCGCCCATTTTTTGCTTACTACCGTGTGGTCGAAGCGATTGCTGTCTCAGATACTGGTAGCAGTACTTATCCTTTGTGCGATATTTTCTGGATTTGTTGATGTGATGAACCTATTGCAGTTTGAGAAGCAAAAATACAAACTTTTTTCGACGGAAGATATAGATTTTACAAAACAGATCCGTACACGTACCGAGAAAAATGCGATTTTTTTGACCGGACCAACAACGAGTTGGGTGGCCATGGTATTGGGCCGTCAAGTCGTCATGGGACTTGATTTTTGGTTGACGACCTATGGGTATGATATACAAAATCGAAAAGACGATATCATGCGTATCTATGCCGGAGATCCCCTAACAGCTCAACTATTAAATAAATACAGCGTTGATTTTGTCATGATCGGTGACCGGGAGCGACAGGGCATGGTGGTCAATGACGCCTATTTTGTTCAACACTTTCCTGTATTTGCCAAACAGAGAGACACAGTTATTTACGATGTGCGATAACGAGTGTATTGACATTTGAGCCTCATCGTTTTACAACGGTTTATAGACGTCGTAAAACCTTCTTTATGAATCTGCCACAGTTAGTGAAAAATTTTCTTGAGTATCTCGAGCTTGAACGCAACGTCAGTAGGCTTACGATCCGAAACTATAAACACTACCTCGAGCGGTTTTTGTCTTTTTTGGGCGACCAATCCCCTTCTCCCGCCACTATTACTCCCCAGAAGGTACGGGAATACCGACTGTTTCTCTCTCGGTTCGTTGACGAACACGATATAAGCCTGAAGCGCGTGACCCAAAACTATCATCTCATAGCCCTCCGATCGTTTCTCAAGTTCCTCATCAAGCGCGGGATAAAGGCTATCCCGCCGGAGATGGTCGAGCTTGGGAAAGCCGAAAGCAGGAGTATCAAATTTCTCGAGCGTGAGGGCGTCGAACGGCTTCTCAATATGCCCCAGATCAGTACGCCCGAGGGATTTCGAGACAAGGCGATCCTTGAGCTTCTTTTTTCAACCGGTCTTCGCGTGTCAGAATTGACCGCTCTCAACCGCGACCAAGTGAATCTCGATCGAAAAGAATTTGGCGTCATCGGTAAAGGCAGGCGTGCGCGCGTCGTATTTCTCTCAGACACGGCTGCCGAGTGGCTCAGCCGCTACCTCAAGAGCCGGGATGACGACTGGAAGCCCATGTTCATCCGCTATTCGGGAAAGACACCGGATGAGGGCGATAAAACTGGGCAGTCGCGGCGATTGACGGCCAGAAGTGTCCAGCGCTCTGTGGAAAAGTATGTGAAGAAGGCTCGCCTTCCCGTTAAAATCACGCCCCATGGACTTC
>MFJZ01000069.1:26435-31905 GCA_001781025.1 Candidatus Gottesmanbacteria bacterium RIFCSPLOWO2_01_FULL_49_10 | reverse complement strand
GTTTTAAATCATCAGCATTAATGCATGGGACTCCGGGTGGCTTGCCTATTGGTTTTTCCTGGACATATCTCTGAAAGAGATATATAGCTTGATCGAGCTCCTCAAGAAACAGTTGAAGCATCCGAGGATTTGTATTGTAAAAGTTAACGACCGGTAATACCGTAGGGTGCTTCGATAGGCGCGCCTGCGCGAGGTTAAAAAAAGTATCTTTATTCATCAGATATTTTGTGCTGTTTCGGATCAAATTTAGGTGTGTTGGCCATGAAAAGAGTAAGATTTCCTTCCCACGCATATGTTTCTCTTTTATCCAAAAAGACCAGATCGCCCACCTGTATTGGCTTTTTTTGATTCGGAGTAATGATGTGGCCGTTGCCGGAAATGACGAAGACAAGTTCTTTGGAAACTCTATTTACGGCAAAGCCTTTTTCTGGATACCTATCTTTGATTGCTGCAATAGCACCGCTGATTGATTTTTCCTCCATAGTAAACTCCCAGATGCTAGTGGTGGGAGAGGCCTGGACCTTGTTAGTTTGTGATGATTGGATAATAATCATACAATTATTGTAGTCGAATGCGGGCGAGTTCTGTAGTGTAAAGTGACGGGTATTGGTTTTCTTTCCGCAGGATGACTTTTTTGACTTTCATGGTGATGGGCATTTGGTGTTTCTCAAGGAGTTGAAAGACCCGATGCGGGTCGCGGAGTTTCGTTTTGTATCGGGCAACGGTCGTATGGATGAAGGTATTTTCTCTTGTCGTTTCACCGGGGAAAGGGAGCCTTTCTTTAAAAGTCGCGCGTAACTTTTGCATTTCATCATGTTCGTCAACAGCACACCAGATGATGGCAGAGGCCATAGGGATGAGTTTGACAAATGAAATGGTAAAAGAAGGAAGCCCATTGTCGAGGTTTTGGAACTTGGCGAGAAAATCTTTTTTTATCGCCGTCCACGTTTCGTCGTATCCAAGATTGTATGTATCACCCCAATAGACGACTTGATTGAAACTGATGTGTTGAAACGGCCGAGGAGTAAGGAGGAGCGCTTCCGGTTCGAGCTTGGACAGTTTTTCTTGTAGGTTACATACTGCACCACGGACTTCTTCGGAGAGATCAATCTGGAGCGTGACGCCTTTGATGGGTTTACCCCACATGGCATCAGACTCAATATCATTGGCAAGGAATTTGTCACGATGTTCAGTGGCCATCATGTCGTATATTTCGGTGAGTCTTTGATTCATATCATCGTGTTATCATGTTTCGAAACATAGTAACATGGATTATTTGATCACTTTGTAGTGCAGTTGGACGGTTTGGCTGTTTGATAAGGTTTTTACCTCGAGGAGTGTGAGGTGGGGCGCGAAGTCACCGTCGGCAAAAAGCGGGATGCCGCGGCCGAGGATGAGCGGTTCGATGTCGATATACATTTCATCGATCAGGCCTTCTTTGAGAAACGCGCTATTGAGGATCCCACCGCCACAGACGAGCGCTTCTCTATATCCTTTCTCCTGAAGCATGGCAAGAACATCTCGTGGCTGTTTGTCAGTGAAGATAGTGTGGGTGGATCGTTTGGCAAGAAGCGTAGCTTCGCGAGTAAGGACGACGGTGAGGATGTCTCCCAGTTGCGTGCCTTCTTTTTTGACCATTTCATACGTTTTTCTGCCGATAATGGCGTTGCCTACTTTTTTACACATCCCCAAAAACCCTGCCCAATCTTCTTTGCTCGTCCAGCTTGTATCATTGTCGATACCGGCAATCTTGCCATTTACCGTCATAGCCATGTAAAGAATGGTTTTCATGCGTTAGTTTTGACATTTAGGATACTGATTATTTTCAGCAACTCCTCTCCAACAGCATTGCCCACATTGACCTTCGCATTGATAATCAATTGCATCGCAGATGGTATTTGGAGGACACGTAGGTTTGATTAATTTACCTATACATGTACATTCGATGCTTCCTCCCGTATTCCATCCGCCGCAAGAAACAGGATTGACGCTTGGGGGATCCACAAACCTAAATGTGGACAGGATTTGGTCGAATAATTCTTGTCCGGTTTTGACACTTTCTTCGGTGACTTGGGGATCGGCAAGAGTGCTACTGCCGGTATCCAGCTCGATGGTATAGATAGTTTTTTTGTCTTTTGAGAAAAATACAATCGCATTCTTATTTTCACTTCCTGCACGAGGCAGTATCCGTCCTCCTTGCTGTCCGTCTATCGTAAGTGTTTCAAGTATATTAGGAGGCGGTCCGATAAATTCTTCTAATGTTGTATAGGGCTTTCCGGTTATCTGACTATAATTCCCTTGTGTAAAAAGTGTTAGCAAGTATAGCCCTTCTTTGTCTTTGATTTCTTGCGTGAATCCACTGCCGCGAATAAGTATGGGTTTTTCGGCCCAGCTGTTTGGATGCTTAAATGATCCGTCACTAAAGCTGTATGTTTTCCAATTTGCAGTAGCTGTGGAGCCAGTTGATTCGACGCTTTGGTCGGGTGGGAGAAGATTTTGTTTTTCCTCATCGGTCAACGGTTGGGTGAAACGCTTTCCATTTGCGGTGATACAGGTAGCAGGGTAACTTTCCTGAAGAATACTATTCTTGGCTTCTAAACATTGCTCATAGGAAGAAATAGACTGTTTGGGAGTGAAGGGATTTTTTAAAGTTTTTCCCAAAAACAAACCGACAGTAATTCCTATGCCCAAGATAGTCAATCCTGCCATGATCCATATGAAGATATGATTTTTTGGTTTTGAGTTTGTAACTAAAGGAGTTGATGGTGGAGAGAAATCTGGTTGTACGGATGGGTTTGGTGCTGTCGGAGTGCCTGTTGATTGCTGGTCCATAACGATCATTATACAGCTATTGGAGGTATTTCTTCTCAAGAATGGCGAGATCATATTTAGTGACAATGGAGAGGGGAAGTTTTTTAGCCTCCGCGAGGGAAAACCAACCAATGGCATCGCATTTTTCTGACTCGAGAATTTTAGGTGTTCCCTTCGTTATCCGACAGATGTACGTCGGAGAGATCCAGTGCTGGTGTTCGTCGGGGATGAGGTGATCACAGACGTCGAGAAGCTCAATGACTTCGATGTCAACACCATGTTCCTCTTTGATTTCCCGTTTGAGCGCATCTTCGAGTATTTCCCCAAACTCTACGCTTCCTCCGGGGATTTCCCATGTTTCCCGTTCGTTTTTCGCTTTCTTGCCCCGAAGGGTGAGAAAGAGCTTCCCTTCGCTATTGAAAATAGCGGCTCCGACGCCGACACCGATGTAATCTATACCGCGTTGCATAGTTATTTCAATAGAATAATCCCAATAAGCATAAGAATTCCAGCCAGGATTTTTTTAGTCATGAAGGTTTTTTCATGAAGGAGGAAGATGCCAGCAAGGACGATTACCGTGCCGGAAGAGGAGGTAATCGGGATGACTTTAGAAGCTTCAGCAAGTGAAAGCGCTTTAATTTGAGCGACATACCCCGTCACGTTCATAAGTCCCAGGAGGGCGACTTTCCAGCCGCCGATCACTGCCTCTTTTTTAAGCTGTTTTATGGTGGGGAGGGGAAATGCGATGACTGCAAGGGGTGCCGTCCACAGGATAAACGAGTAAAACGTTGGCGGAAATCCGAAAGAAGCAGGTTTGTCTACCATCCATGCAAGCCCAAGAGCCGTGGCGCTGACCAGGGCAGCAAAAAACGGTCGCGAAAAGGAAAGCTGGGGATTTTTATGAATGACGATAAAAGACGCCATGAGGATAAGCCCTGTACCCAAAAGTTTTTCCCAGGTGAGCGACTCATGGAACAGAGCAAGCGAGCCGGCAAAAGCGATAACCGGTGCGAGACGGAAGATGACGCTCATTGTTGATGCATCGATATGCTTGCGGGCGGAGAAATGAAAGCGTTCATAGATGCCATAAAAGAGGATTGCCAGGAGGATAAATAGTACTTGTACGGGCGTTATGGCGGCGGGTAACGCGATGTGAGGCAGTTGCGGGAGGAAAAGGATGAGGGCAAACAATCCACCCCATGCGTTGAAGACCACCGAAAACGTACGCGGATCTTCACTCTTGACGGCCAAGACGCGCATGAGGAGGTTGACGGCGGTGAAGAGGATAACAGAGGCAATAGATAGCCAGAACCACAACATATGCGCATCGTAGCATATCATGTATAATTTGTGCTATGAAATCATCCGATGTGCGCAGGAAATACATCGAATTTTTTAAATCGCGGGGGCATGTGGAGGTGCCGTCCTCACCTTTGGTTCCAGAAAATGACCCGACGACCTTGTTTATATCCGCTGGAATGCAGCCCCTTATCCATAATATACTCGGTGAACCCCATCCGGCCGGAAAGCGGTTAGTGAACAGTCAAAAAGCTGTTCGTATGCAAGATATTGACGAAGTCGGGGATAACCGGCACACGACATTCTTTGAAATGCTTGGTAATTGGTCATTTGGGGATTATTTCAAGAAAGAACAGCTGCCGTGGATTTTTGAGTTTTTGACGAAAGAATTGGGATTGGATCCGAAGCGATTATCAGTGTCCGTTTTTGAAGGGACAAAAGAGGTACCGCGCGACGGGGAATCAGTACAAATCTGGAAAAAATTAGGAATCCCCGAGGATAAAATCTTTTATTACGGCACAGATAAAAATTGGTGGAGTAGAGCTGGCGGGCCGGAAAAAATGCCAGCGGGCGAGCCGGGAGGGCCGGATAGTGAAGTATTCTATGAGTTTACCCAAGTTAAGCATGATCCTAAGTTTGGTAAACAATGTCATCCGAACTGTGACTGTGGAAGATTTATGGAAGTTGCCAACTCCGTGTTTATGCAATATAGAAAGAAAGAAGATGGAGGTCTCGAGGAGCTTTTTAAAAAGAGTGTTGATTTTGGTGGGGGACTGGAGCGAATGGCAGCGGTGACAGAAGAAACACCGGATGTTTTTGGCACGGATTTATTTTTTTCGATCATACAGACCATCGAGACATTATCGAAAAAATCGTATACCGATCATGCTCGAGAGATGCGAATCGTTGCAGATCATATAAAAGCCTCTGTTTTTATGGTTGATGCAGGAGTTGAACCTGGCAATAAAGAGAGGGGATATGTGCTTCGTCGTTTAATTAGGAGATCCGTAGTGAAGATGCTTCAATTGGATGTTATCCCTTTAAAAATTCTCCCATTAATTATCAAAGAGGTTTTTGGGATTTATGAGGGTCAATATCTTTCTCACAGCCAACCGGTTATGAGTAGTACCGTTATCGGAGCGGAAATAGATAAATTTCAAAAAACTCTTGATAAGGGAGTAAAAAAATTACAAACCAGTATTAAAGTTGATGGCGATTTACTCTTTGACTTGAAGCAGAGTTACGGATTCCCCCCCGAGGTTGCATTAGAGTTACTCGCTCAATGGGGAAGGACATATAATCGAGATGAACTCTTTGAAGCATTAAAGATTCATGAGCAGAAACACCAAGAGCTTTCTCG
>MFJZ01000069.1:16775-26396 GCA_001781025.1 Candidatus Gottesmanbacteria bacterium RIFCSPLOWO2_01_FULL_49_10 | reverse complement strand
TAGAAGCGAAGAAACGACCAAACTCCATTCCGTGACGCATCTTCTTCATGCGGCACTCCGCACGATACTTGGAGATCACGTGCAGCAGAAGGGCAGTAATATCACTGCCGAGCGGCTGAGATTTGATTTTTCGCACCCCACTAAACTTACGAAAGAGGAATTAGAGGGAGTAGAAGGATTAGTGAATGAGAAAATCAAAGAAAACCTTCCTGTATCCTTGGCTAGTATGGATACCCAAGAGGCGCTCAAAAGCGGCGCACTGGCATTTTTCGGTGAGCGCTATGGCGAGAAAGTAAACGTTTACTCTATGGGTGCGTTTAGTCGGGAGATCTGCGGTGGGCCCCACGTATCCTTTACAGGGAGCTTGGGTCACTTTACAATAGTTAAAGAAGAGTCAGCAGGCGCCGGAGTGCGGCGTATCTATGCAACCGTTGCCCCATATGAAGCTGCCCGAGGTATTTCAGCAGTTCCTCAATCGAAAACCTGAAAAAAAGGAGATGTTCCTCTCGCTTCTCCTGGATGTTCGTTTTGTACAGGCAGCGCTATGGGATATTGAGAAGAGCGGCAAAGCACGCGTTGGTCACGTCTCCACTGAGGCGGTTGTTGAGGATAGCTGGGAATCTCGAGGAGAATCATGCGACCGGGCGATCGCAGTCGTGGCACAACAAGAACAAGCAGACGTCATCGAAAAAGTCGTGTTAGGGTTTCCGTCGCACTACTTGTCAAGCTCGGATGATATTGACGCCTCCATACGGCCAAAAGCGAAAAAGCTTACCGAAGAGCTTGAGCTGACGCCCATAGGATTTGTTCCCCTCCATCAGGCAATTCTTCATATGTTGAAGGTGGATGAAGGAGTGCCCCCCAGTGTCATACTGGTCGGCGTCTCTGAGCCGACTGCATCAGTCGTACTCTATAAAGTTGGGAACAACCAAGGACAAAAAACTATTGAGAAAGAAAATATCGCAGTCAACCTTGAAGTAGTTCTCAAGAGCTTTAAGGAGCTTGAGGTTTTGCCGTCACGAATACTCCTGTGGGGATTTGACGGGAAATCGCTTGAAACAGTCAAGCAAGAGCTTCTCAAGCACCCATGGCCCACGCGCGCAAATTTTCTGCATTACCCCAAAATAGACATTTTACCGACACACCTGTTGGGAACTGCAGTATCCCTTGCGGGGGCAAGTGAGCTTGCCATGACCATACAAGATGAACCAGAAGAGCAGTCACAGAGTGATGTGGGAGAAGGAGGGGAGACGGCACGGAGCGTCCATAAAGACCAAGGGGTGACCAGTGAGGAAATACCGGTAGAAGATACGCAAGGACAGAAGGAGGGTATACAACCTCGCGAATCGTTTATCACCGAAGAGATTGATGAAAACATCGCGCTGGTTGAACCGGAGTCCCTCGGATTTAAAAGAGATGTCGATGTGTTAGAAGAATCCGAAGAGAAAGAAACCATTGGGACAACCGAAGAGATATCCGATCGCGGCCAACATCACACCCCCGAAGAGAACCCTCTCGGTAAGAAGCAGCCACGATTTATCATACGAAACCAATTAGCGTCTTTTTTTCGCGCTATGCGCGTTCCCGCTGCTGTGCCTATCTTTTTATCTGGGGGTTTTCCTCGATTGGCTCTTCCGCTTATAGGACTAGTACTCCTGTGTGGTATTGTTGCTTTTTCGTTGGTGTGGTTTTTTCCTCACGCAACAATCATTCTTTACGAGGTGCCGTATTCAATACAGGAAGCCGGGACTGTTGCGATTAGTCCGACCGCGACTGTCGTTGATTCTCAGTCGAAGACTATCCCTGGGAAAAAGCAGGAGCGATCTGTCAGCGGCGAGAAAACAATCGCGGTATCCGGAAAGAAGGCAATTGGTGATCCCTCCAAGGGAACTGCAGTCATTTATAACAAGTCGCTGTCGAGTAAAACGTTTAAGAAGGGTACGATCCTTACTGTCGGATCGCTTCAGTTTACTCTTGATACCGATGTCTCAGTTGCGTCGGCGAGCGAGAGCATTGGGTCGATTACATTTGGGAAAGCACCGGTTGCCGTCACCGCGTTTCAGATAGGAAGTCAAAGTAACCTCCCGGCAGGCACAGAATTTGCGTTTAAAGATACGGGTACTGCCCTTGCGGTTGCGAGAAATGATCAGCCTCTCACCGGAGGCACAAGTAAACAGGTGACGGTCGTATCCCGTGCAGACTACGACGCGCTGGTGAAATCTTTGACGGAGGACCTGGTCATAAAAGCCAAAACAGAACTTGCCGGAAGCGTAAGCGGGAGCGAACGGCTTATTGACGACACGATTAAAACGACGGTTACCGAGAAGCAATTCAGTCAAGAGTTAGATCAAGAAGCAACAGAGCTTCATGGAAAACTTACCGTGAATGTTTCTGGTATTTCGTATAACGATACAGACGTCGGTCAGCTTTTTCAAGAGCTTATTGGTACGAAGGTCCCGACGGGCTATGTATTGAGTGAGAAATCTGGAGGGGTAACTGCTTCCAATATTCAGGTAAAAAAAGATGGGTCGATCGGCGCTGTGGTTTCGTATCGAGGGATTGCGCTGCCGACCCTTGATATGCCGGTTATCAAAAAAGCTCTTGTCGGTAAACGCGTACCTGGGGCGGTTGATTATGCGAAAGGGGTGACCGGCGTTGGTGGTATATCGATTCGTATTACAAGGTCACTGTGGAAAGATAAAATTCCTTCAAATGCTCGGAATATTACGATAGCCGCCGAGCTCCTCGAGTGAGCTCGGGGGTAAGCCCCTTATGTCAATGTATCAGTTTGTCAAGTCAAAGCCCCAAATGCGCACATTTGAAGCCGGTCGCGGGGATCCTTTGGACGATGTACCTTGTGATGTTCCTCCGGAGCCTCACGCGAGTCCTCCCCACCCTTTACTCGGGCAAAAGCAATCCCGAAGTATTTATTCGTACGCATTGATCGGATTAGGAATGATGATTCTTGTATGGGTTTTTTGGCCAATTGTGTCATTTTCATTGTTTACTTCCCCAGTGCTTTCTGCTGTCGTTTCACCGGTACAAAATGACGAGAATTCAGGAGATCAATCTCGATTATTTTCTTCTCTGGGTGCTCTCGCGATCGGCATAGGAGCAGAAGACGAAAGCACTCTGGAAACAACGAATGCAAATACGTGGTTTCCCACCAAGCCGCAAAAAAAGATCGTTACTTCAGTTACTGCGTACACATTGTCGATCCCAAAACTTGGTATTAGAGATGCAGCCGTCATTATCGGGGGCGACGATCTGCAAAAAAGTCTTATTCACTATGGTGGCACAGGTCTCCCGGGGGAGTACGGGACGGCAGTTGTCTTCGGCCATTCTGTGCTCCCGCAGTTTTTTAGTGGGACGAATTACAAATCAATTTTTTCTACGTTACCGTCGATGAAAATTGGGGATGATATATACGTTACCTACGATGGGGTACGATACCGCTATAAAGTATTTGACATGATTGTGACAAAACCCACAGATCTCTCTCCCCTGGAGCAGCGGTTTGATGATTCGTATATCACGCTTGTGACTTGTGTGCCTCCGGGTACGCTGTGGGAACGCCTGAACGTCAAGGCGCGTCTCGTAAAACCTGAAAATTCCTAATGCAAACAAACGATATATCTATCGATATGGCAGAAGAACGTCAACAGCTAGCGATTGAAGCAATAAAGAAAAAGCTTATCGGCAAGTCGCTCTCATATCCGGAAATATTTGCCATAATGGATGAGATTGCGAACGAACGACTTGGCCCCGTGTTGACGACATATTTTGCTGCTGCCGGATTTAAAGAGGGTTTCTCCGATGAAGAGCTTTATTTTTTGACGAGCGCAATGGTTGCGACCGGGCCGCGTCTCCATTTTTCGGGCATTGTCGCAGATAAACATTCTACTGGTGGGGTGGCAGGGACGAGGACGACCATGATTCTGGTCCCCATTGTAGCGGCCGCGGGTTTTCAGATTCCGAAAAATTCTTCCCGGGCCATCACGTCTCCAGCAGGAACTGCAGATACCATGGAGGTCGTTGCTCCTGTGACATTTTCTCCTCGGCAGATCGAACGAATCGTTGCGAAGGTCGGTGGGTGCATTGTTTGGGGAGGACACCTGGGTCTTGCGCCTGCTGACGACATCATCATTCAGATCGAACAACCACTTGCGTTTGAATCATTTGATAAGATTATTGTTTCAATCATGGCAAAAAAGATTGCATCCGGTTCGACACACATCGTACTTGATATACCCGTTGGCCCCACCATGAAGATACATCATTTTCATGACGCCGATGTCATTGTGCGCAAATTTTCTTTTCTTGCACACAAATTTGGTATACGAGTCGTTTTCGACGTGAACGAAACGTATCAAAATGCCGGTCGTGGCGTAGGGCCAGTACTTGAGGCGCGCGACGTATTTGCCGTACTCGAGCAATTGCCTGATCGACCGCTTGCACTTGAGGCAAAAGCACTCCGGTTGGCTGGTAAACTCCTCTCCCTGTGTTTTGCCGATAGCCCAGACAATACACTCCGAAATGGAGAAGACATTGCGAGAGAAATACTTATAAGCGGCAAAGCACTTGCAAAGATGAAAGAGATTGTTCGTATGCAAGGTGGAGATCCGGACATTGATCATAATCGACTTATGCCCGGAAAGTTCAGTTTCGATATGAAGTCTTCTCAAAAAGGACGAATCAGTCATTTACACAACGCACAGATCACCGTGATATGTCGCATACTCGGTTGTCCCACAGATAAAAAGGCAGGGATGTTTTTAGTGCGAAAACTCGAGGACGTGGTGGACAAAGGTGATATACTATGTACGCTCTATAGTTCCGATCAATGGAGGTTAAAAGAGGCGGTCGCGACTCTCAAAAGCGTGCCGGTGTACACAGTAGAATAATAAATAACTTAAAAATTCAAACTTTAAACTTAAAACTTTCCCAAAACATTTTAAAGTTTACATTTTAAAGTTTAAAGTTCATCGTATGTTTAAAAATATCATTGCTCCAGTACAGGCTTGGCTATTATCTCAAGGGAAGTGCGTGGGGTGCGGAAGGGCGCTTGAGGGAAAGAATAATAAAGGACTTGCGCGGGTGACGTGCCACTGTGGTCGTGTCTATATGTATGACAGCGATGCTCGGGTGTTTCGTCGCGCACGACTAGATGAAGTCAAATAACTCATTCGTACTACGGTTTACTCTACTGCTCCTCGTCATAGGGATAGGTATCGGTGGGGGAATCCTCTGGTGGCAAGACGCAGTAGCTCCGGTTGACACCCGTGATCCTAGTCCCCGTATCTTTGTCGTTCATCGAGGAGAAGGAGTCAAAAGCATTGCGGCGAGACTTTCACAGGAGCGCTTCATACGAAGTTCTACGGGATTTTTTTTACTCGTCAAGTTTATGCGGATCGAGCGAGATCTTGAGGCAGGAGACTTCAGATTAAATTCCGCGATGGATGCTCGCGCCATCGCAAAAGAGTTGACACACGGCATTCTTGACGTCTGGGTGACCACTCTCGAAGGATGGCGAGTCGAGGAAATAGCATCAAAATTGGCAAAAGACCTGAATATTCCTGAGACTGAATTTCTCAAATATGCGCGCGAAGGATACATGTTTCCTGATACGTATCTCATACCTCGCGACGCGACACCGGCCGCAATCGCGGCAATGTTTCGAACTACCTTTGATGTGAAAGTACCTCCTCAATTTCATATAGATGTAAAAAAGACGGGATTATCGTTTGACGAAGTTATCGTGTTGGCTTCGATTGTTGAGCGAGAGGGGAGGACAGATGAAGACAGGCCAGTGATTGCGGGGATTCTCCTCAAGCGACTTAAGGCCGATTGGCCACTTCAGACAGACGCCACACTTCAATACGCACTCGGATATCAGGTGTATGAAAAAACATGGTGGAAAAAGGTTTTGACCAATGACGACAAAAAAATTGCATCACCATATAACACATATCTCCATCCGAACCTTCCTCCTAAACCGATCGCCAATCCCGGCCTTGCCTCTATCAAAGCGGTTATTTATCCCGAAGATAGTAATTACTGGTATTACCTTCATGACCCTCGTGGCAGCGCGCATTATGCAAGGACGATTGAAGAGCACGAACAAAACATCGCGTCCTATCTTCGTTGACCAGGAGCTCATTTTTATTGCAATACGCAAAAGAAGCTCCCAACGGCTGTCAATTCCTGGAGAAAAAATCCCTCGCTATACCAGGCCGAAGCAGAGCCTCCGTCGAGGTTTATGGCGTCACGTACCTCCTGTGTCGTTTGTTTTTGCCACTGGGTAAGGAGAAACGGGACTTCAGAAAGGAGCGGTCCCTGGTAAGGATTTTCTCGGTCATACAGGACAAAAAAAAGAACAGCGTTGGTTACCGTTGTCGCAACCACACTGCGGCGAGCAAATTCATCTTCTATGAGACGAAGTTTCTGAGGGTAGCCGTTTCGAAAAAGTACCGGTCCGGTCTGAAGCGCAATCCGGAGTGATTCTTTTGGCGGCTCAGAGGTAATACTCACTTGTCCTTGGGTGGTTATTGAAAAAATACCGTTTAGGAGAGTGTTCGGTTGAAATACTTCCTCGGTTTCTCCATGTGTTACGAATAAACCCGTTGGTTTTTTTTCTTGTGTATAAAATCCTCCGTTCACAAGATCCAGGCAGTGCGATGTTTCCAATGCTGCTCGTGACGTATTCTGTTCACGAAAATTCGGGATGAGGGAGATGGTGTCCGGGTTTTGTACGGTAAACCATGCAATTCGAAACGATCGGTTGTCTTGCGTTATATCGAAAAATTGTTTCGGGTTTATGACTGTGTGAATAGTACTCGGCGTTGGACTTATTTGTGGCGGGGTGCTCCTACTATAGAGTGTGACCCTCGTATACATATACATGAGCCCAAAGAAGGTTCCGCATGCGACAGCGACGCTTATGGCAAGAAGAAATCTCTTCATGGTAACGATTGTACGACAATAAGGGATGAAGATGTTCTCTTGACAGGAGCATTTGACCAGAGAGGCTTCTGGTGATAGACTCGGGCTATACTTTGGATTGTCAGGGCTGCATTTTATGACTTTGGAAGGTGAAAAAATACGAGAGGTAGAAACCATCCAACGCCCCTACGAATGGCTTCGATTCATCGACGAACAGAGTACACCCACGAAAGAAGATCTGTCTCTCCTTGGCGGCAAAGGGTACTATTTGGCCCGCATGCATGAGGCGGGTTTGCCTATCCCAAAGGGGTTTACTTTGACGACCCGAGCGTGTACGGACCGCGTCGTGGGAGGCGGTGAGCTTGAGTTGGCCGTAGCCCGTGAGCTTGGCCGTGCAACCCATGAACTTGGCGCAAAAACTGACAGCGCCTTAGGAGATCCTCATCGTCCTCTCATTGTATCGGTGCGCTCCGGGGCTCCTGTTTCTATGCCTGGGATGATGGAGACAGTCCTTAACGTCGGTATCACCGATGCCACATTGCCCTCTGTCAGTGAGCGCATCGGCAGAAGCGGAGCTATCCTATCATATATTCGACTTATAGAAATGTACGGCGTTGCTGTCGATGGGGTACCGCATCACCACTTTAAACGCGTGCGTCAGTTAGCCAGGCAACGTGGTGGCGTCAGACGCGATGAACAGCTTTCAACCAAAGAGCTTGAAGGCCTTTTGGATAGTGTGAAAGATCTTTACGCATCAGACGCCGGGCATCCGTTCGAACAAAACGCCGAAAAACAGCTGACGGAAAGTGTTAAAGCAGTTTTTCGTTCCTGGATGAATCCATCAGCCATCCAGTACCGTTCTATGCACGGCATCCCTGGGGAGGTGGGTACTGCAGTGACGGTCCAGGAAATGGTGTTTGGCAATGGTACCGGGCAGTCCGGTACGGCGGTTATCTACACGCGTCACACTGATCCGGCGCGACACCACGAGTGGGAAGGGTACTTTATGCCAAACGCTCAAGGAGAACAAATCGTCGCTGGTGCCGAATCGGGGGCGCTGTCTGTCGAGGTGTTACCCAACAATATCCGGAAGCAACTTTCCCGACACATGGCGACTATCGAAGATATTGTCGGATGGGTCGGCGACATAGAAGTGACCTGGGAAAATGGGCGGCTTTCCTTTCTCCAGGCGCGTAAAGCCAAACTCCCCTCCTACGCGACGCTTGCATATGCTGAAGCGTTTCATCGTGAAGGACGACTGGAGCTTAGCGAAGCGCTCTCAAGGATACGCCCCATGGATATTGAAGCGGTCGTCCGGCAGTCGTTTGATTCGGAGGCTAAGGACCAGGCCCGCGCGAGCGGTCGTTTGCTCACAACCGGACTCCCAACCAGTACCGGTGTGGCGACGGGGAGACTGGTTTTTTCCGTGGAAGCAGCGCGATCGGCCGTAGGACGCGGAGAGAAAGTGATCCTCTTGTGTGAACACTTTAATCCTAATGATGTGGATGTCCTCGGTGGACTTGGAGGGCTTGTGACGACCACAGGGACGCCATCGAGTCACATTGCTCTCGTTGCGCGGGCACTCAACGTCCCGTGTATCATGGGATGTCTTGAGACCGTTCCTCCGGGCACGGGGCCCAGTCGGACAGCGATTTTTTCTGCCACGGCGGTCGAGGAAGGGGCAATGGTGTCGATTGATAGCGCGCACGGCGAACTTTTCCTCGGTATGCTTGCCTTGGGTAAATCACAGGAAATACCCTCTGGAATCGGCGCGCTTCTTGAGGCATGGCGGGAGCGAAACGGTACAGATAATGCCTGGGCCATGTTTGTGTTGAGCAAGGACTCCCGCGCACGGGAAGATATGCTTCGTCAGTGTCATGAAGCTATCGCCAAAGCCGACCATTATGATACCGTGAAAGCACGGGATGCTGCATTTATCAACCATGCGTTTCCGACCGCCATCAGTATTCCCACGGCGATTGTTCCCCTTCGGGGGAGGGACCGAGATGACGTCAAAAGAGACGTACAGACACTGGTGGAAGCATTGCGCCGAAAAGGTCACGGCGTTTGGCCGAGGAGTGCGTATGGAAGCATCTCCGGTGGTGAGCCGGACGCACTCAATTCGCCGTATGGAAGTGTTGACGTGGGTCAGGGGGATCCGGATGGCGCACGACTCACCGACTGGTTGACCAACCCATCCTCTTCCGTTTCGAAATGGGGCGGTCTTGACTCATGGTATGTGTTCACCGACACGGCCGGCGAGCACACCCTGGGAGAGCTCCTCATCCCTGCTGATCCTCCCGATAAACTTGCCAAACCAGTGGTAGGGGAGCACTTTGTTTTTTCACTGCGGGCTACACCGGAGGGAATCGTTGTAGACATGAATGATCACACCTGTCACGTCCGGTCGCTTGCCTCTATCAAGCAAGAAGATCTTATGCAGATTGTCGCTCACGGGGGTTCTGATGATGCGAGTCTCGTTGGCTCTTTGACGTATCGGTTTGGGAAGCATCATCTAGACAGCGATAAACTGACCAGTCTGGTTGGACGTTTGGCGGATACTTCAGGCAAAGATACGGTTGCCAAGTTTAAACGGAAGCTTATCAGCGTATTTGGTGAGGGAGCCGTCCAATCAACGACCACAGAGACACTTTCTTCTATGGTTGATACCCTGGGGAA
>MFJZ01000069.1:15216-16693 GCA_001781025.1 Candidatus Gottesmanbacteria bacterium RIFCSPLOWO2_01_FULL_49_10 | reverse complement strand
GGGGATGCCGATTATGCGCTCATAATGAGCGATCGTTCCCTTGAGGTCGCGCATGCGATACGCAAAACCGTGTTTTCCGATTGGTGGAGCGCGCATGCATTACCACTTCGCATGTGGGCGATCCAGCATGCGACCGGAGAGTCACAGCTTGAATGTCAGGGAAGACTTTCTACAGACGCCAAGAATAATTGGATGCTGATATACGGTTTGAAAGGCGGTGTGGAATCAACAATTGCTATCAGGCGGTAGTAGACTGGTTTATCATTTTTTGTATTTTTTGGGGAGAGAGGATGGCAAGGAATAGAGGAGTTGCGGTAAATACGATGAGGTTTACTCCCAACACTATCCCCAAACTCCGGACGAGCGCTTGGATGACAAAGACGATCCTCACTAGAAGCTTCTCTGTCGGTTGGTTGTCTAAGGGCTTGACAGGAGCATGAATATATATATAATAGAGCATACATTTATAAGCCCGAAGGAGGCGAACGTTCATTGTTCGCTTCTTTTTGTCGTTTACTACGATTTATATTGAGGTTATTCCATAAGGATTTATTGAATGGTTAAGGACAATAAACCCTCCATTAAGACTTTATCGTGGGGAAAGGAATACAGTCATCTTCCCGCCATTGATCTCACACTCGTTCAACGGGAGTCCTATCAGTGGTTTCTTGAGAAAGGCATCCACGATCTTCTTGCAGAGGTAAACCCCATTTCTGATTTTACCGGGAAAAATTGGGAACTGACGTTCGGGGATTATTTTTTTGGAAAACCGAGACTTACCCCGAGTATCGCTCAAGAGAAAGGCTTGACGTATGATATGCCGCTTAAGGTCACGGCGACCCTGACCAACAAGCAAACTGGTCACCATGTGACACAGGAAGTGTTTTTGGGTGATATACCCGCCATGACCGCCAACGGTACGTTTATTATCAACGGTATAGAACGGTGTGTGGTAAACCAACTCGTCCGGTCCCCGGGGATTTATTTTACCGGTCAGGTAGATCCGACGACGGGTCGAACACTCTATGTTGCCGAAATCCGTCCCATGCACGGGAGCTGGCTTGAGTTTACCGTGACAAGAAATGATTGTCTTATGGTGCGGATTGATCGACGTCGTAAATTTGTCGCGACGACATTTCTGCGCGCGATTGGGCTTTCTGATACAGAAGAGATCATAAAAACATTCGTTGACAGTAAAGATGGCCCGGATCGTAAGTTTATAGAGGCGACGATCGCCAAAGACCAAACGACGACGCAGGTAGAAGCGACTCTTGAGTTATACCGGAAGCTTCGTCCTGGTGAGCCAGTTGTTCTTGATAACGCACAGGAGCTTCTGCGAACGATGTTTTTTGACTATCGGCGCTACAGTCTTGAGCGTGTCGGCCGGTACAAAATGAACAAAAAATTGGGCGTGGGCGTTCCCAATACCAAAGAAAACTGGGTGTTGACGCGGGATGACATAATCGGCGCTTTGCGA
>MFJZ01000069.1:9635-15200 GCA_001781025.1 Candidatus Gottesmanbacteria bacterium RIFCSPLOWO2_01_FULL_49_10 | reverse complement strand
TCGTCGGGTTCGTCGTGTGGGTGAGCTCGTTGCGACCAACGCATTTCGTGTAGGACTCCTGAGGCTCGAACGATCCGTCCGAGAAAAGATGAGTCTGGCCGGTCCTGCAGCAGCTGATCTGACTCCTTCGCAGCTTGTCAACGCAAGACCCATCATTGCAGCAATCAATGACTTTTTTCGAACCAGCCAACTTTCCACCATATTAGATCAAACCAATCCCTTGGCAGAAATAGATAACTTGCGACGACTTACTGTCATGGGTGTTGGTGGTATATCGCGAGAGCGGGCATCGTTTTCAATTCGAGATATCAACGCGAGTCAGTATGGACGGATTTGTCCCATCAGAAGTCCCGAAGGGCCCAATATTGGACTCGTTACATATATGGCTCTCTACGCGCGCATCAACGAGTATGGATTTTTGGAAACCCCTTATAGAAGAGTCGAAAAAGCCACTCACGGTGGCCGTTCGGTCATGCGTGTGACGAGCGACATTGTCTATTTGGCCTCCGATGACGAACAACAGCATTATGTCACCCATGCGGGGATTCGCCTCGATCATGACGGGACACTCCTGGATACGCGTGTTCCAGTGCGGTACAAAGGAGAGTTCCTCGAAGCGGATGTCTCTGTTGTTGAATATATAGACATCGTTCCGCGTCAAGTGGTAGGCGCTCCTGCTTCTCTTATCCCATTTTTGGCTCATGACGAAGCCAATAGGGCCCTTATGGGAACGCACATGCAATGCCAAGCGGTGCCCCTTCTTGCCCCTCAGTCACCGGTCGTCGGGACAGGTATGGAAGCGCCCATTGCATCCTCCATGGGTCGAGTCATACGTGCGACAGCGGAGGGTACGGTCGCGTTTGCGGATGCGACAACGGTTGTTGTCGAGACCAAAGACGGAACGACTACCCATGCTGTAGAAAAATTTAAACGGTCAGCACAGTCTACATGCTATAACCAACGGGTGCTCGTGCAAACTCATGATAAAGTAAAAGTTGGCGATGTATTAATAGATGGCCCGGCCTGTGATGGCGGAGAATTGGCTCTGGGAACCAATGTGACGATCGCCTACATGAGTTACGATGGTTTGGGATACGAAGACGCCATCGTCATCTCCGATCGCTTGGTAAGAGAAGACCTTCTGACATCTGTAAACATCGAAGAGTATGAAGCGAGCGTCGTAGACACCAAGCTCGGTCCGGAAGAAACGACACGAGACATCCCCAATGTTGGTGAAGAAGCACTTCGTAACCTCGACGAAGACGGGATCGTCGTGGTCGGTGCAGAAGTTGGACCAAACGATATTTTAGTTGGCAAGATTGCCCCGAAGGGAGAAACCGAGCTTACCGCAGAGGAGAGACTCCTTCGGGCAATTTTCGGCGAGAAAGCGCGGGAAGTTCGCGATACAAGCCTACGGATGCCGCACGGCGAGCGGGGAACGGTCGTTGAGGTAAAAATTTTGGACAAAGAGCATGGCGATGAGCTTGAACCAGGGACAAACAGGAAAATTGTGGTGAAAGTTGCTCAAATACGAAAAGTCGTCGTTGGCGATAAACTCGCAGGTCGGCACGGCAATAAAGGAGTCATCAGTAAGATCGTCCCTGAGTCAGATATGCCGTACTTAGTCGATGGTACAACGGTTGACCTCATCATATCGCCGCTTTCGGTATTGGCCCGTATGAATTTAGGACAGTTACTCGAAGCCCATTTAGGTTTGGCGGCGCAAAAGCTCAATATCAAGGTGTCAATGCCGGTATTTGAGCAGGTTATTGAGGAGAATATTGTCAAGAAACTCGAAGAGTCAGGTCTTCCCGTAAGCGGGAAGAGTGTCCTTTATGATGGTCGAACTGGTGAACCGTTCACAGAGCCGGTTGCTGTAGGAATTGGCTATATCATGAAGCTTATTCACATGGTGGAGGATAAGACACACGCTCGTTCGACGGGTCCATATTCGCTGGTGACACAGCAACCGCTGGGCGGTAAAGCTCAGATGGGAGGACAAAGACTGGGCGAAATGGAAGTTTGGGCGCTCGAAGCACATCGAGCTGCCCACATTCTTCAGGAAATGTTGACCATAAAATCGGATGACGTGGTTGGCCGCGCTAAAGCATTTGAAGCAATTGTGAAAGGAACCGATATTCCCGCCTCGACCGTACCAGAGTCGTTTAAGGTTTTAGTGAAGGAGCTTCAGGCATTAGGATTACATGTTATACCAACGGGCGTTGTGTCAGCCAGACCACAGGTTGCGCAATCGGATACGGCGGCACCTGTGTCGACCACTGGAGCCCCGCAAGATGATGTGGCGGTACAAGGGCAGGCGGCAGAGCTTGCTAAAGCAAGCGGAGAAGAGACAGTTGTAGAGACCAAGGGAACCAAGTCGCACTGATTTTTGAAGATCATTTTTACAACAGACGTATGGATAAAAAAAGCATTTTTGCAAACATCGTAGATTTTAAAGGGCTCAAATTAATGCTCGCATCGCCTGATGAGATAAAAGGATGGTCGTATGGCGAGGTCACCAAGCCCGAGACGATCAACTACCGGACGCTTAAGCCGGAAAAAGATGGTTTATTTGATGAGCGGATATTTGGACCCACAAAAGACTGGGAGTGTTACTGCGGTAAGTATAAACGCATACGATATCGGGGAATTGTGTGCGATAAATGCGGGGTAGAAGTAACACAGAGTAAAGTCCGACGAGAACGGATGGGACACATAAATTTAGCTGTCGCCATTGCGCATGTATGGTTTTTTAAAGGCGCCCCGTCAAAATTATCACTCCTGTTGGATATAAGTCCGAGAGCCCTGGAGGGCGTTATCTATTTTGCACAGTACTTGGTGATCCATGTGGATGAAGAGAAAAAGCAAAATGTGCTGAAAGACCTGGCAGAAGCCGGGAAGAAACGACTATCTGATGTCGAGGAGCAGTATAAGAAAGAAAAAGAAAAACGACGTGAGCAATTTACGAAAGATCGAACAGAGGCCAAAGAGCACGGATCGAGCCGTGAATCGCGAGAAATGGCGCAGGAAGAGTCATCTCTGAAGGAGCGCCAGGAGCTGACGCTTCTGGATGAAAAAATGGCCGAGGAGCAAGACAAAATTAAAGAAATCGTCGACTCGCTCATCGGTATCGTGAGAAGCATTAAGCCCCTTACGACGGTTACAGAAGACGAATATTTGCGTCTGTTGGAGTATGATGCGGTTTCCTGTTTCCGGGTAGGGATGGGAGCTGAAGCGATGCTTGAGGTTGTAAAAACCTTAGATTTGGATAAACTTGCTTCGGAGTTACGTGATGAAATAGGAAAAACTACGGGGCAACGCCATCTAAAAGCGACGAAACGACTTCGCGTTGTTGACGGAATGCGTAAAGCAAGCGTTAACCCGTCATGGATGGTGCTTCGAACACTTCCGGTCATTCCTCCGGATCTTCGGCCCATGGTGCAACTTACCGGTGGTCGATTTGCGACGAGTGACCTAAATGATCTTTATCGCAGAGTCATCAATCGCAACAATAGGCTCAAACACCTTATGGATCTTGGCGCTCCAGAGATCATTCTTCGAAATGAAAAGCGCATGTTGCAAGAGGCGGTCGACAGCTTAATAGACGCGACACAGCGACCCTCCTCGCGGGCCGTGATTGCACCGCTTCGATCGCTTTCCGATATGCTTCGTGGGAAACAGGGGAGATTCCGCCAAAATCTTTTGGGGAAGCGCGTGGATTATTCAGGAAGATCAGTGATTGTCGTGGGACCCGAGCTTAACCTCACCCAGTGCGGCATACCAAAAGAGATGGCACTCGAGATGTTCAAGCCATTTGTTTTGCGCGAACTTATCGTTCGAGGTGTCGCGCCGAACGTAAAGAATGCCAAGAATGTACTCGAGAGAAGAACACCCGAGGTTTTTGATATCCTCGAAGAAATTACGAAAAATCACCCAGTGCTCCTCAACCGCGCGCCAACGCTTCATAAGCTTGGTATCCAAGCATTTTATCCGATCCTCATTGAAGGATCTGCAATCCGTATCCATCCGTGTGTTTGCGCGGGGTATAACGCGGATTTTGATGGTGATCAAATGGCAGTTCACATACCGTTGTCCAAGCAATCTCAAGAAGAGGCAATTCATCTCATGTTGCCGACCCACAGCTTGCTTAAACCTGCTGACGGATCACCGATCACCGTACCGAATAAAGAGATGGTGCTTGGCTGTTACTTTATTACGACTGTGGATCCGACGCGGCAACCCCCCCAAGATAGCGGGCGAGTACAGTTTCTGAGTACTACTGATGCTCTCTATGCACATCAGACAGGCATGATAGCGCTGCGCGAGCCAATTCGCGTGCAGATGGGTAAAGAAGTGGTGACGACGACCATTGGGAGAATTCTCTTTAACGAAATACTTCCTCTTGAACAACGGTTTCTTAATGCTCCAGTGAAAGCTGCAACGATTAAAACTATCGTCACAAACGCTCTTGTCCATCACGAGAAAGACGAGGTGGTGACGCTTATTGATGCGATCAAAAATTTAGGCTTCTGGGGTGCGACCATCTGCGGCGGGCTTTCCGTATCGGTGTTTGACTGCGAGATGATTAGCGAGAAAGGTACGATTATTAAAGAAGCAGAGGAGAAAGTGAAGGAAGTAGAAAGTACATTCCAACAAGGGTTGATTACCCTTGAAGAAAAGAAACGATTATCCAACGAAGTATGGATAGAGGTGACTGAGCGTATTGCCGATATGACATGGACGAAACTTGCTCCCAATAACCCGGTAAAAATGATTATTGAATCTGGCGGTGCCCGTGCGTCGAAAGACCAGCTCAAGCAACTGTCGGCAATAAAAGGCTTAGTCGTAGATCCGCTTGGAAAAATTGTTGAACTTCCTACCAAAAGTAACTATCGCGAGGGACTCTCTATTTTTGAGTACGTGACGAGTACCAGAGGATCCCGAAAAGGACTGACTGATTCGGCGTTAAAGACCGCTGATGCTGGGTATTTAACCCGGCGATTGGTCGACGTGTCCCATGACGCGATCATTCGTATTGACGATTGTGGCACGAGCGAAGGTTGGGAAATCAGTCGACACGAAGACCGCCAGACGCCGTTTGGCACGCGCATCGTCGGACGATATTGTGCACTCGATGTCGTGGCACCGGGCAGTAAAAAAGTGTTGATTGCCAAAGATGAATTGATTACAGAGTCGCATGGAAAACTTCTAGACGAACACGCAGTGGAAAGCGTGACGATTCGCTCCCCGCTCACCTGCAGTGCAACCGTGGGACTATGCATGAAGTGTTATGGTCGTGATTTTTCTACCACGCAACCAGTAGAGCTCGGTACCCCCGTGGGGGTAATTGCAGCACAATCTATCGGTGAACCGGGTACACAGCTCACCATGCGCGTTCGTCATGCCGGTGGTATCGTGGGTCTTGATGTGACGCAAGGATTGCCTCGTGTTGAAGAATTGTTTGAAATGCGTACACCTCGGGCATTATCTCCGATATCTGAAATTGCAGGAAAAGTCGAAGTGACAGAAACCGAAACTGGATATAAAGTTCGGGTGCGCAATACA
>MFJZ01000069.1:8444-9544 GCA_001781025.1 Candidatus Gottesmanbacteria bacterium RIFCSPLOWO2_01_FULL_49_10 | reverse complement strand
TCGTTGTGCGAAAAATGAGCGAAAAAGTACGAGTCGATACTTCTGGCGATACGATGTTGTTGCCGGGTGAGCTTGTCGACCGTGCGCGATTTCAGGAGGAAAACGCACGGGTTCTGGCAGAAGGAGGAGAGCCGGCGACTGCTCAAATAGTGGTTCTGGGTATTACTCGGGCGTCACTTTTTACTGAATCATGGCTATCGGCCGCTTCATTTCAGGAGACGACAAACGTTTTGACAGATGCCGCTCTTTCGGGGAAGGAAGATATGTTGCTGGGACTCAAAGAAAACGTTATAATCGGGCGACTTATTCCGGTCGACTCTGAGAGAGCCAGAATGCACAACTAAGGAGAACACATCGTATGCCGACTATAAATCAACTTATCAGAAAGGGCAGAAGAAGCAAAACGAAAAAGATAAAAGCTACCGCGCTTCGCAAGTATTTTAATGCCAAAGATCGTGTGACGAAGCAGATCCCTGCACCATTTAAGCGGGGGGTTGTGACGCTGGTCAAGACTATGACGCCAAAGAAACCAAACTCGGCACTTCGTAAGGTGGCTCGCGTACGCCTCTCCAATAAACAAGAAGTAACCGCGTATATTCCAGGTATCGGTCATGAGCTTACTGAACACGCGATTGTGCTGGTTCGGGGAGGTCGGGTGCCGGATCTTCCTGGTGTCAAGTATCACATCGTGCGCGGGAAATACGACGCGGCAGGTGTCGTCGGCCGCAGGCAAGGGAGAAGCAGATACGGCACAAAGTCGGGAGGAGCAGGGCCTACAGTTGCAGCGGCAAGTTAATTCTATGAGAGCAGGACGCGTGAAAAAAAATCTTCTTCCACCGGATCCGGTCTATGGGAATAGGCTTCTCAGCCGTCTCATTAATAAGGTTATGATAAGCGGGAAAAAGAAGATCGCCGAGGGCATTATCTATGCAGCGCTTCATAGCATTCAAGAACAGGGCGAAGACCCTATAAAAGTTTTTGAAACCGCTATTGCCAATGTCGGACCGAAAATGGAAGTCCGGCCGCGTAGAGTCGGTGGTGCTTCGTATCAGGTGCCCATTGAAGTCCGCGGCGATCGAAGGGTAGCACTTGCCATCCGC
>MFJZ01000069.1:2415-8354 GCA_001781025.1 Candidatus Gottesmanbacteria bacterium RIFCSPLOWO2_01_FULL_49_10 | reverse complement strand
GGTGTGGGAGAAGCCATAAAAAAGCGGGATACCATCCAACGCATGGCAGAGGCCAACCGAGCATTCGCCCATTTTAAGTGGTAGGGTATGGCTCGACTCGAGACTTTGATCGTGGACCCATCAGAGGTTTTTCCCAGTGAAGGCACACAAAGCATTGAATGTCCCAACTGTCACAGCGTACTACCCACGGGGTATTCTTTGAATGAACATAATATCGCATCGGAGCATCCCCAGGGTATTTCAGTTACATGTGAAAATTGTCACGCAATAATTTATATTCAGAAGAAACCATCTTCATGAACAAAGTAGTATTGAAACATTTTCAATCCGTTGATCCCCCGCTTTTTGCTCTTTTTCAAACCATTGTTCTTGATGATCATTCACCCCGGCACCCGCGTCGGTATTTTGTAAGTCTTTGCGAAGAGATCATCGGCCAGCAGTTGTCCGGCAGGGTGGCAGATGTGTTGTTTGATCGGTTTGAGAAACTTTTTCCCAAAAGAAGAGTCACGCCACGGTCAGTTCTTGCCCTTTCAGAAGAAAAACTTCGCTCGACCGGCATGAGCTGGTCCAAAACACGATTCATCCGTGATCTTGCCCACCACGTGATCACCAAATCCGTCCCATTAGCCCAATTAGCCCAATTAGCCGATCAAGATGTTATCGACGAACTTACCAAAGTCAAAGGTATTGGCCCTTGGACGGCAGAGATGTTTCTCATGTTTACTCTCGGGCGGGAAGATGTATTTTCTTATGGTGATTTGGGACTCAAAAAAGCCATAAAAAAATTATATGGGTTCAAAAAAGATCCGACGGTGAAGCAAATGGAAAAGATAGTGAATAAATGGAAGCCCTACCGCACCTGGGCCGCCCGCATCCTCTGGAAAAGTTTAGAGTTGTAGATATTTCTTGTACCGATATGAAGTACATCAAGCTCCTCATAATTATCGGTTTTATAGTGTTCGGAGCGTACTACGGATGGCTTGCCTACATGAATCTTCGCGGCGCTCGCCCCGCATTCGGCCCCCCGGCAGGGGACATCGTGCAGGAGATAGAAAAGCCGGCAAAAAACTCCACCGGATTTCCGCTTGCCCTGCCGGATGGATTTTCTATCTCGATTTTTGCCAAAGACTTGGGCGATCCACGGGTGCTCGTCTTTGATCCGGCCGGTACACTTCTCGTGAGCATTCCATCCCGTGGGCAGGTGGTGGCTATGCCGGATGAAAATCATGATGGGGTGGCCGACCGCACGGATGTGGTCGTCAATTACCTCAACCAGCCCCACGGACTTGCGTTTCATCCGAAAGAGAAGACGCTTTTTGTGGCCGAGACGGATAGGGTGGTCGTCTATGATTATGATCCCGTGACGCATAAAGCGAGCAATAAAAAGAAGATCATTGACCTACCCGGCGGCGGCAATCACTTCAGCCGAACCATTGCGTTTGGACCGGATGGCAGGCTCTATATTGCCGTGGGTTCTGATTGTAATGTCTGCGTCCAGACAGACGAACGCCGCGCCGCCATCCTCGTCGCCGACGTGACAGCGCTAAGCGCTGTCACCCCGAAAGTCTATGCCTCAGGGCTTCGAAACAGCGTTTTCTTCACCTGGCACCCGGTGACGCGGGAGCTGTGGGCGACAGAGATGGGACGGGATCTGATTGGAGACGATATTCCGCCTGATGAAGTGAATATCGTCAAGGAAGGTAGCTTCTACGGCTGGCCGTATTGTTATGGAAAAAACGTCCGCGACGCAACTGTTCCATTTAAGGAGCCCGGAGCACCAAGTGGCAGACAAACTATATCGTGGGTCGGGTGTGATGCAGCAGTGTCCTCCCACATCGACATTCCCGCGCATTCTGCTCCCTTGGGCCTTGCGTTTATTCCCCCGAGTTGGCCCGCGCAGTATCGCGATGATCTCCTCGTTGCCTACCACGGCTCATGGAATCGGAGCGAGCCTACGGGATACAAAGTGGTCAGGATGAAGCTTGATGCGAAAGGAAATTATGAAGCAACGGAAGATTTTATCACCGGCTGGCTCACAAAAGACGGCGCCCTCGGCCGGCCCGTTGATCTTTTGTTTGATGTTAGCGGATCACTGTATATTTCTGATGACAAGTTTGGAGTAATTTATCGTGTTACAGCAAGCTAGATTAATATTAATCATTAGAAGCGTTTGACCTATTGCTTCTACCATTGGTACCTCTTATAATATAAGCATATGACCCAACAGTATAATTTACAGAAATTTGAGTTTGTGAATAAACGCCGAACCAATCGTGGAATTTCGATTAGAGGATCCGGAGCGATAGCCTTTCCCGCGAAACTATATGACGATAATAATATCAAGAATTATAAGTATGTGGTCTTATATCTAGATAAGCAACAGAAATTACTTGGTATTCACCTTACAAGCGACGAAGAGGAAAAGAGCAGATTTAGCATAACCCACTCCAAACAAGCGTACGGCGGTTACATTACAGTTCACAGTTTTTTTAAGGTGAATGACATTGACCCAAAAAAGTATGCGGGGGAGTACCCTTGGAAGAAAATTAGTTTCGATGGAAAGGATTTGTTTTTAATCAATTTGAACGAGAAAAAGTAATTTTACTCGTTAAAATCTGAGGCCTTACGATTTGACTCGTTTCCTAAGCCTAAACTCTCAATTTAAGCTAAGATGCACCACAAGCCAACTGTCGTAGGGCCTCACGTTTATTATATCCCAATTTATCCTATAGTTCAATAACTACACATAAACCATTTCCAGTATAGCAGGAATGACTATCCAAACGTAAACGCGTACACTTCAATGGTGCCGTCCAAAAACTCCAGTTCAAGTGTGTGCTCACCGGCCGCAGTGAGCTTAATAAGTTTGTAGAGCCGGTCTACATCCACCTTCACGACGCCATTTTTTACGTCTTCACCTGCGTTATCTACGCTCAAAGGTTTTCCGTCCAATATCACGCGGAAACCCCCAGCCACTCCCTTCGTTTTTGGCCGCATGACGAGGAACACTTCTGCCGCGTCGAAGCGAAAAGACAGTTTGGCTTTAGGCGCTGGTCGCGCATACTCGTAGCCCACGGTCCACGTGCCGCCAAGGGCAAAATAATTACTGGGAATACTTATGGGAATAGAATAATCAGTTGAAACGTCCTGTCGGATGGTCTCCGGGGAAGCGATATTGGCTATCCGCCAGTTACCCAGGTACGTCTCCGGAGTACGCGCCTGAACGCGGTATGTAGGATTATCCACCGGCATCTCTTCGGTAAGCGAGCCGGACTCCTTCAGGAGCTCCTGGATTTTCGTTTCTGTCTCGTCATAGTCGCCTTCGCCAAAGTGGGTATAACGGATTTTACCGTCCTTATCAACTCAATACTTAGCAGGCCAGTAATGATTTTTGTAGGCGTTCCATGTGGCGAAATCGTTGTCCTGCATCACAGGGTAGGTAAGTCCGAAGTCTTTTATGGCCCGGGCGACATTGTCCGGATTTTTCTCAAACTCAAACTCCGGTGTGTGGACGCCGATGATGATAAGTCCTTTATCTTTGTACTTATCGTGCCACGATTTGAGGTAGGGAAGTGTTCGAATACAATTGATGCACGTATAGGTCCAAAAGTCCACGAGTATAACTTGTCCTCGAAAACTTTTCATACTCAATGATTCACTTGCAGGGCCCACGTTAAACCACTTTCCCCCTGGGATGAGTTCTGGCGCGTTACCCAGATCAGACTCAAAGAGATTGGTTTTCATAGACGGCTCCTTTTTTTGGGATGGATCCCGTAACTGTTGTAATGCATTTTGTACCGCGGTGTTATTCTCGAGTTTAGTGAGTCCCACGCCGTAGCTTGGGAACTGCTTGAGTATATATGTTTGAAATTTCCGGTCAATCTGGAAATAGATGGTGATTGCCGTGAGGATCATCAGTATACCAAATCCTTTTTGAATCCGGTTGGTATTGGAGACTAGCCACGGATTCTTAGTAAGGAGGCTTCGCCCCCCGTAGGTGATAGCAAGAAGAGGGATAGCAGTCCCCGTGGTATAGGCCAAAGTGATGAGGATCGTGTCAGCAGTTACTTTGCTTGCTGCGGCGAGCGTAATGATGGATGCCAGGATCGGCCCCACGCAGGGAGTCCACAGAAGCCCCAGGCTCGCGCCGATGAGTACCCCGCCAAAGAAATCAGATCGCGTCGTCCCCGTCTGGGGCATGAGCCGTGTGAGGCGGGAAAACAGCTGTTCCATCAGCGCCTGAAATACCGGAACCAGAAGTGACACCCCAAATCCGGCGATGATGATCACTGATAGCGCGCGAAGCGCATCAGCAGATATATTTGTTGCTTTGACAATAGCAGAGAGGAATAAGGTAAAAAAGGTAAAGCTTGCGATAAATCCTGCGATCACGCCCCATGGCCGCTGCTTTCCGCCGGTTACGGAGCCGGAAAGCACAATTGGCAATATCGACAGGATGCAGGGCGAGAGGATCGTGACGATACCGCCGAACAGCGCAAATAGGAAGAGAAGCATGACCTCATGCTATGTGAGGAAAGTGTAATCTGTCAAACAATTAGTTTGCCAGCCATCCTCCGTCAATATAGAGTGTGGCGCCGGTGGTGTAACCGGCTTCTTGGGAGGAGAGGAAAACAACCCCGGCGGCAATTTCTTCAGGTTTTCCTGCTCGTTTGAGCGGCGCCCGCGCAAGGAGCCCCTCGGCCTGTTTCGGATCCTTGAGAAGATCCTGTGTCATCTCTGTTTCAATAACGCCCGGTCCGATACAGTTGACGAGGATTCCCATGGGTGCAAGCTCGATAGCGAGGGCTTCGGTCATTGCGATTACCCCGCCTTTACTAGCACAGTAGTGGGCAATCGAGGGGAATCCGACGCCCACGCCGCCACTTGCGATTGAGGCAATATTGACGATCCGCCCCCAGTTATGTTTGGCCATCTCGCGTGCGGCAAGTTGGGCAACGAAGAAGTATCCCTTGAGATTGGTGTCAATGGTTTTATCCCATTGTTCCTCAGTCATGTCCAGAAACGGCACAAACTCGGCAACGCCGGCGTTATTGAGCAAAATATCCAATCTCCCAAACGTCTCGACGGTTTTTGCTACTGCGGCAGCAATTTGATCTTTTTTTGTCACGTCCATCTGTACGGCGATTGCTTCCCTGCCGAGTGATTTAAGCTCGTCGACGAGTGCATTGAGCTTGTCGATCCTTCGCGCAGCGAGAACCACTTTTGAGCCTTGTGTCGCCAGTGCAATAGCACTGCTTTTGCCGATGCCACTTGATGCACCCGTGATCAACGCTACTTTTCCGGTCAGATCAAACATACTTTAGAAACACTTAGCGATCCTTCAACTTATAGAGGGAGAGCTTAGTGTTTCTTAAGCCCGCCTCAAGCCGCTCTTCGAGCCGTCTACGAATAGTAGTGAAAAGGCGAGAAGTAAGGCTCGGCGGGGTCACACATATTATTGTACCGCTTCCTCTACTGCCACTTTCAAATCATTCGGGCTTGCCACATCCAGGAGCACGCCGTTTAAGAAAAACGACGGTGTTCCCGGTAATCTCAGTTGAATGGCCGTTGTCTCATCACGGTCGATTTTGGCTTTGAGAGCCTCTGAGTTAAGTGAGGCGTCAAACTTTACGCGATCGAGCTTGAGTTCGTCGGCCAGGCTTGCCCATGGCGCAGTAGAGAATCGATCTTGATTGGCAAACAAGAGTTTCCCCATCTCCCAGAACTTCCCCTGCTGCCCGGCGGCTTCAGCGGCCATGGCCGCGGGTTTTGCGTATTGATGTTGGGAGAGGGGATAATGCCGGTAGACGAAAAGGAGTTTATCGGCGTATTTGGCAACAATCTCATCCGCTACCGGCGCAAACGCGCGGCACGCCGGACACTGGAAATCGGAAAATTCGACGAGATAGGTGGCGGCTGTCGCGTTGCCAATAGTAAAT
>MFJZ01000069.1:0-2356 GCA_001781025.1 Candidatus Gottesmanbacteria bacterium RIFCSPLOWO2_01_FULL_49_10 | reverse complement strand
GTTTGGGTGGGGGAGTAGGTTTACTGAAGAAAAATACCGCCACCCCGATTATAGCGATCGTTGCGACAAGGATTCCCAAGAACACTTTCGATTCACCGGTGAGTTTCATTTCTTTTTACGATACTCGATCCACGCGATACTGGCAATAGTGACCATGTTGACGGCAGATACAGCGCACCAGGTGCACACTCCGCGGATGACGAACAATTCCATGTAGGTAAACCATCCGACGAAGGCTACACCACCGGTTGCTATCCCCACGATCCACGGTAAGAGTTTTTTACGAAGCGGGGCGGATGTGGTCCGGAGAAATGCGAGGATCGCAAGAATAGAGTAGCCCACCAGGCCGTAGCCCGGCACAGGGACGCCCAGAAGCCAGCTGTACGGGCTTTTCCGTACGATCTCACAACCAGAGTTGATGCAGACGATCGGTGCTTGCCGCAGGAAACCCTGGAGGACATAGACGGCGATTGCGACACCGACGAGGGAAAGGATGAAAAGGATTCGATTGGTCATACGTCAATGATACCGTATTTGGAAAAAATTAATGTGAGATACCTCACGTTAACAAGTAGTGGATTAGTGTATACTTCCAACATCGATTCTCTTACGAAAGTACTGTATGGTAGCTAGCGATACGCAAAAAAGTCGAGTTCGTGACTTCTTCAGTAAATATACGCCTCTTTCGTACAAAAAAGGAGAGATGATCCTTCGGGCGGAAGATCCGCCATACGGCGTGTACTACATTGAGAACGGTGTTGTCCGGCAGTACGCCATGAATGGCTCCGGTGAGACGCTCATCCTTCAGCTCTACCGCACGGGTGCGTTTTTCCCCATGACGTGGGTCGTCAATGACACCCCGAATCGCTATTTTTTTGAAGCAGCAACGTCCGTATCCATCCGGCGCGCGCCAAAAGAAGACGTGAGGCGATTCCTTGATGGGCATCCGGAGGTTTTACGCGATTTTACCAAGCGGCTTCTTGCCGGGGTGAGCGGTCTTTGGTCGCGCGTAGGAGAGCTCGTACTTGAATCCGCCTACACGAAAACAATCCTTCTTCTCCTTTACTATGCGAGTAAATTCGGTGTGAAGGGTCGTCGAGGAATGACCTTGGATCTTTTGTTGACCCACCGGGAAATAGCCGCCTGGATCGGCACCACGCGGGAAACCGCGAGCCTCCAGGTCGAAGCGCTTAAAAAGAAAAAGCTATTGAAAACTCACGGTCGTCAGCTGATCATTCCATCGCTCCCCGCACTTGAGAAAGAACTTGCCTCGGTCCGCACCGGCCACCAGCACCCTTCGTAAGAGTTACTTTCCTTTTTTCGTAAACAGATTGTAAGTTCTCGCAAAGATATAGCCTATTAGCCATCCGCCGATCGTCGCGGTTATCCACCCATACAGGATGGACCCGAACGACGGGTTGACAGCTGTTCGCACTTTTTCAAGATCTATCCCATGGAACCAGGATTGCGCGATTCCCAGAGAAAACTCCGGCGCGATAAGGATAGCCAGTGCACAGACGACGGCGATAAATGCGACCGTTACAGCTGCGGCGTTGGCTGTTGCCATTGGATCATGTTTCATAGATGTTCACCTCCTCTATAGAATGTTTTGTGTATGGAAGATGTACATTGTTTCATCGACGGAATGAACGCCGGTGTGGATTGTTTATAGCGCTGATAGGTCATATTAAATACGCGTAGCATATGAGCTTCTTCCAGATTTGCCAGTCGGATATACCGAATGATGAGAATCGGCGCCATAACTAGCGTTATGAGCGTTGGCCACTGGAGGAGAAAACCAATGATGATCAGGATAAATCCGGTGTACTGCGGATGACGAATGAACCGATAGGGGCCGGTTAGGGCAAGAGTATTTTTTTGGGAAGCCAGATAGAGAACTTTCCATGCATCAGCAATGAGGAGGATTCCCCCAAAGATAAACAAATTGCTTGTTATGTGAAGGGCGCTCCAATGGGGGTCGCCAGTATTGCCCAAAAGGATTTCCCAAAGGTGGCCGGAGGCGTGCGTACCATTCAACTGAGGAAATTTTGAGCCGATCCAGGAAGAAAGGAGATAGAGTGTGAGTGGGAATCCATACATTTCGGTAAATAGTGCAACGACAAACGCTGCAAACATGCCATAATTTTTCCAGTCGGCACGCGTTTTGGGTTTGAACACGCCAAAAATGAACCACAAAAACAACCCACTTATCCCTACAGCCAACGCCCAATTGCCGTATGCGGATTCCATAGATTACCCGTTATGGGGGTCTTTATGATTTTTGTGTTCGCCGTGATTGCCGTGTTTCATAAGAAATATATGAGATAGCGGGCATGCGAGAAACAGTCCGATGGTT
>MFJZ01000068.1:6738-8703 GCA_001781025.1 Candidatus Gottesmanbacteria bacterium RIFCSPLOWO2_01_FULL_49_10 | reverse complement strand
CGCAACGGAAACGACCGGTCCCACGAGTTTCGTATCCGGGCTTCGGGGATCGCCCATCTTCACTTTCTCCCCAAACTCTTTGACAACAACCGGCAATAGTTGTTCCATTGTTGAAGACATCGCAAGGACATACTTTATTCCTGTGCATCGTTGCCCGGCGTAGGAAAACGCGCCCTTGACGATTTCGCGCGCAGTAAGGTTCATGTCCGCGTCAGGAAGGACCAAGACTGGATTATTGCCACCACACTCAAACACCAAGGGCTTCATGCCGGCATTTTTTGCTATCACCTCTCCGGTGTCGGAGCTTCCGGTAAAGGTAATCATGTCAACCCTGGGGTGGCCCGAAAGATACTCCCCTATGTCACTCCCTGTCCCCGTCACACACGCTATCACTCCTTCCGGCACACCAGCCTTCACAAATATATGCGCGAGGTGAAGCCCACTTATCCCGCCTTGCGTTGGGGGCTTAAAAACCACGCTGTTACCCATGAGGAGCGCGGGGGCGAGCTTACTTGCGGACAAATTTACGGGATAGTTAAACGGTGCAATCGCCAAAACCACGCCGTACGCGACGCGCTCAATAAGGGCGATCCGTCCTTTGTCGTACCCAGGGAAATTGTCGCTATCGCGCTCCTCGCCCCGTATGGATTGTGCCTCGTCGGCAAAGTAGTCGATGAGGTCTGCGGTCCGCTTGACTTCGCTTTCGGCTTCCTGGGTGGTTTTACCGATCTCACGTGCCAGAAGATTCGTCAGGTATTCCTCAAAGTGCCGTACCCAGTCGGCAGCCAAATGCATGACGCGAACGCGTTGATTGAGTGGTGTCGCCTCCCATGCCGCTTGCCCTGCTTTACTCGCCGTCATCACCGCATCAATTTCCCCTGTAGTCACCACTTGTAGAGCCCCCACCACCGAATCATCAATAGGAGAATGGATATCTACCGTTTTCCCGCTTGCGCTTTCCACCCATTCTTTTCCGTTGAAGAATCGGTAGACAGGCGGTGTCGCGTGATTGCTGATGGGAGCAAAAAACTCTTCGGGCATACAATATCAGTGTAGAGGGTGGAGGGAAAAGTGTAAAGGTTGAAAGGAGACGATATGACAGGTTCATCAGTTGCTGATTTTGCTTGTCTTGCTTGTATTGCCCGTGTTGCATGCATTCCATAGCCCTCTCCCTTGCTCCCGTGCTTCCTGCTCTGCTTGAAGAAACTCCTGTTGATGGGCTACATCCGGAGGAAAGGTGGCGACCCGTGCAAAGCCCTGACGAACTAAATAGTCATTAACGAATACATAGGGATGTACCATCTGGTCCATCCCTTCTCCGACGTAAACATTGCGTAGGAGTCTTCCGTAGCGATCCGTCTCAGAAACGTCTTTTTCAAGTCTTACCGTCTTACCCTCTACTAGATTCTTGTTCTCCTCCGTCGCTTCTGTTGCGAAACACGCGAGAGTCTTGTATGCATCCCCCATCTCCGGCGTATCTATCCCGATGTACCGGACGTGTCTTCCGTCGATTAGCTCAATCGTATCGCCATCTATGACGCGTGCCACCCGCGTAATCTCTCGTCCGTCGACAATAGTCGCCAAGATGCTCGCTGCTCTCTCAGAAATCGCTGTCTGTTTTATCGACACTGGAGAAAAAAAACGAGAAAAAAGGGAGGTATTGAAGGCCAGCGCGCTTAATCCGCCCAGAACAAAAATGGCTCCGTATTCCATCCACCGTTTCATGTCATCATTCTATCATCAACAAATAATCACTTTTTTATACGTGTGATTAACCGTTGAAAGCTGGCGCGGGGAGGCATGTCGTTTCGAAGGGCCGTCACGGCCTTGGCATAATGGATTTTATGGAGAGAAAGCGGTCTGGACCTTGACGGCACGAGAATCACGAAATGCCGACCAAAGCGCCGTTCTATTCCTTTGACTCTTTACGCCCGCTCGAGGTATTGGCCGGTCTCGGTATCGATG
>MFJZ01000068.1:6055-6727 GCA_001781025.1 Candidatus Gottesmanbacteria bacterium RIFCSPLOWO2_01_FULL_49_10 | reverse complement strand
CCACGTGCTCCTTCGCTTGATTCAGTTACCAGAAGTCGTACTTTTTTGGGAAACCGTAATCCCAAGACGTCATCCTCATGGACGAGAAGTTGGTAGGTGTCATTGGTCTTAAGATATGGCAAGTAGTCGGCCAATACTGCCTCGCTTACGTGATATTGCTCGTAGGAAAAGTTATCCATGAAAACGTATGCGCTCCCCTCTTTATAGAGATACTGTGCTTCATGGGTCTCGACCGGAATCTCTGTTACCGACTCACCGGCCTTGTACGTAAAATCCTGCACTTTGCCGGTTTTAAGGGATTTGAGGCGCGTGCGTACAAACGCACTCCCCTTCCCCGGATTGACGTGTTGAAACTCGACAATCGTGTGCGGCTCGCCCTTAAACTCTACGACTCCCCCTTTTCGAAACTGAGCTGTCGTGACGGTAGACATAAAAATGAAAAGTCCCCTGTGTGGGAACACTACGATTATACCTCCTACTTGATATGGAGGCAATTTGAAGCTCTCTTCTTACCTAAGCAGTAGCTCGATCTCCCCACTGCCTCGGCAGAATCGGAGCATCACATATCGCTTTCGGACTTCGTGGTCCTCATCAGTATCGTGATGTTGCTATTTAATAGCAACCAACGGTAAAGCGTGCCGCGGGCTCAAATGATAGAGGAAAACCTCTTCA
>MFJZ01000068.1:0-6046 GCA_001781025.1 Candidatus Gottesmanbacteria bacterium RIFCSPLOWO2_01_FULL_49_10 | reverse complement strand
CAGTCGCGCAAAACGATCTCGACGATAGATCTCGAGCCAATGTCGTGGTGGCATGTCAGCAAGTGCGTATCGGTGCCGTCGATCGTGACTTTCGTCGCCATCTCCTTGATTCTATGCCAATCGTGACCGAGCGCTCGAGCGATGCTCTGAAGCTTCGCCGTCGCGTTCGAGCCAGAGAGTGGCGACGTGACGACGAACGTCACCGCATGTCGACCTCGGCCTATCGTCACCGTTGGGCCTTTTTCTTGCCTACTCCGACGCAAGGCGTTCAACGCTTCTGACTGGCGCTCGAGCTGGCGACCGATTTCGTCCATGCTCTCCTGGACCTGCTGGTTGAGGCGGCGAGTCTCAGCTTCGAACTGAGACCAATTCTTTGCGTAATTTCGAATTCTAATCGCCGTCAAAATGAGGTAGGCCAATCCGAGTGTCATGACCACCCCGACCACAAAAGCCTTCAAGGGTGAAACATCCGTCGATTGTGTCCCCTGGAGTTGGCCGATTGCCACTTCTCGTCGGGGGGTCTCTGTCTGCTGACGGATTGTGTAGACACTGCTGCCGTCCTCGATTCGGAAGCCGTCGTACTGGGGGCCAAATGTGTCAATGGTGACTACCCAGGACTCCTCGGCGTGTCGGGTGTAGCGTACTTCCCCGCTCTCGTCGTCGAACCAGGCCACTGTATAGCCTTGTGGGCACTCCGTTGCCCAGACCCAAACGGCTTCGATGCCCGGCACCAGGAGCGTGCTACCGGTCTTGATAGACTGGCGCATCCCCCCGGACCCCTCCGAGAACTGAAATGAGCAGCCGGCCGCCACGGCCGTCCGCGGCGCGAACATGATGGTCAAAGCCATCAAAGCGTAAAGCGTGTATCGTATGCGATTGTAGGTGTTCATGTGTTATCTCCTTTTGATATTGGATAGGTTGATTGTTTTCGGTACTGCACTTTGACGAGAAGCGTTTTTCTCCCCACAGTGCAGTACCGATCCTAACACCTACAAAAACTGAATACCCCTGTTAAAGTGCAAACACCGTATTCTATTTTTGTCACGCCTATGCGACAAAATAGAATAGATGCAAGAAAGAATAATACTATAGGATTATGTATTTGTCAAATAATAGAGCTGGAGAAACTACGATTTTCCGCTTCGTTTCGATCATTTATCAATCGTTTATGACAATAAATCGTGCTATGGTTTTTGAGGCTATAGGCTAGTTTACAAATGATCAATTCTGTCATATACTACTGACAAATGAAAAAGAACCCTACGTCGCCACCCATCGATGACCGGCTAGAAATGCTATTCCGCCATGCCGGGCTTTCGGAAAAAGCTGCCAAGATCTATCGCATCCTGTTGACCGATGGAGAGGCCCGTCCGTCGACGCTCGCCAAAAAATCAGGCATTAAACGGAGTACGGTGTACGCACTCCTTGAGGATATGAAGTCAGAGCACCTGGTCGCGCTCTTTGAAAAAGGGAAAATCATCTTCGTCCGGCCCGAACCACCAGAGCGGCTCCAGTCCCTTATTGACGCACGCGTCCGGAATGTGGGCATCGCGCAAGAGCTTTCCCGGGATATGCAGACGAGCCTCACCCGCCAATATCATCTTTCCATCGGAAAACCTACCATCCGCTATTTTGAGGGCGAAGAAGGACTGAAAGAAATTTTCAACGATATTTACGCACCGAAAAACGTACCCGTCTATGGCTGCGTAGATCTTGAGACAGCAGATCAGGCATTCCCTCAGTACGTCGCCCGAGAACTCATACCACTTCGCCTGAAACACAAACTCTTTGCCTGCTCCCTCCTTGCAGATTCGCCGGAGGCCAGAATGATTGCCGAGCGTGACGAGGAGCAACTACGCAAAACAATTCTTTTGGATAAAAAGGCCTTTCCTGTACCAGCAGAGATAGACGTCTACGAAGATAAAATTGCTATGCTGTCGTTTGAAAAGGGGCAGTTTATCGGCATCATCATCCAGAACGAGGCGTTTGCCAAAAGTCTCAGAAGTATTTTTATGCGGAACTTCCCGTCAAAACAACATCAATCGATGGGTCAAACGGAACATCTTCCCTCTGGAGAAGGAGAGTCGCTCGAACATTCCCGGATGGAGTAATCCAGATCGGCGGTACATCGGGTAAGGGGTTGGATCTGGCTGGAAAGTTAAGCGGACGGAGGCCTGCCCTCGATGTGCGGACAAGAAGCTCCGGCCAGCTTGGTATATGAACCGGTTTGCCTCTCACCACGCCGGCCCCATCCTGAAACTCCCGGGTAATAGTTCCGTACGGAATGTCCGGATGGGCACTGTGATGGATTTTCCGTTCCTCGTCATAGCCCATCGCTAAATCCGCAACGACAACACCACTTGGCTCAAGAACCTCATGAAAATTCCTAAGACTGCGCTCTTCGTCCTGTCCTGACAAATCGTTGAGAGGTGACCATGCATGAAGCGCTGCGTGAAACGGACCACCTACGACTTTGGCAAAACCCTTTTGTGCAAAGTCTGCTTGTACTCGTCGCCACAACCCATCAGGAGGCTCAGGATGCCAATCCTGATCGACCGCAACAACTTCTCCGGGAGCATATCCTTCTTGCCGAAACGACCTCAAGAGCGGCCGCAAGATGCGATCCCCAGGACCCGCCCCAAAATCCGCCATTTTCCACCCAACAGGAAGTCTCCCCTTTGCCCCGAGCCATTCAAAGATACGCCGGAACCGACGCAGCTCTTCCGGAGTTGAACCGGTCGTCTCTGAAGCTGTCCTGTAAAGATGATCGCCCATTTCCTGGTAAAATTCCCTAGCCCTCTTCTGATATTCACCCGGGACATATGATCCGAGCGCCCGAAGCGCCAGTGTATCAACGACCGGTGCGACCGTTGCAAGCGCCTCTGGGTCATTTGCGTGCTCAATCGCAAATGCACCTAGTGTGTCCCCAACTCCTAGAGAATCAGGAGTTTTACGAGGCAATGGGATTCGGTACAAATCGAGCAATGTATCCCGAAATGCGTCAAGCGAATGCCGGGCAATCTCCCATGGAAAGTTTTTTCGGTCTACCATAGCCAGTGTCCCTCTAAAAAATCCGGCAGCCCGTCGCAAAATATAATCTCCAATAGGGTTTCCCTGCAAAGCACGACCAGTATACGCATCTACAGTTTCTGCTCCCCCAACAACGCTTGCCAGACCGTTGACAAGTGTGCGTACGTGAAACGGATCCCGCTCGTATCTATCAAGTAGCTGAACAAGTTCCCCTGAGTCTTGAATCACGGGAAGAATTGAAAGCCCAGCGTGATGCATTTCCGCGAGAAAACGATAGAGTCGCTTCCTGGTCGCTTCATCATGTTGCAGGTCACCCAAAAATGCTGCCAATCGAACACCCGCCTCTATTGGTACATCTTTTGTAGACAGACTCATGCCGGTATTGGTTGTGATATCGCCATCCGGGGCAAATAGTGCGGGTGCTTGTGCGAGGTATCCGGTTACTTCGTATTCGGTCATTGGAGTCAGGAGAGGCATACCAGCCGCGGCAAGAGCATCGTGGTGGGTCGCAACAGCATACTGCCCCTCGTCGGCTGGATCAGAAGAAACTGCAAACGAACCCTGAGGGGTGCCTGAACTGTCGTAGACAGCCAGGACATGGCTCATTCCGAAACGGTCACGCTTTTCCCATGGGGCGCGTTGATACTCTCGAGCCGCCACAGCATCTGGCGGACAGGAGGCAAGGGGGGTGGTGCTGCCTCCAACAATAAGTTGTCCATCAACAATGGGAAAATCAAACTGTGGGATACGGCGCATCTGGTCACTGGCCCAACTATCTATCGCACGGGCAATGACCGATGGAGCCAAACCCGTAGCTCTTGCCGTCTCCGAAGCTATAGATAACACCGATAGCGGTGTTACTGTTTCATTAAATTGGATTTCAGGCATAACAAACTCCCAATGCAACTAGCCCCCTAGGCCACGTCATAGATCGCGCACATTTCAGATAATGCCGGCAGCGTAATAGCGCTTCGAAACTGATTGATGAGATGAAGTGCCCGATCCGGCTTGCCACGGCCAAGCCCCAATGTAGTCACTTGATCACGTATCGCATCATCAACACGCGCCCGTCGGTCCTTCCCACCGATCATATTCTTTTCATACATCACATGGAGCCTTCTCCAGTTGGGCACAACCACATCATTCCACACCGACTCTCCATACTGGTTTTGTGCAAGGGCACCTAAAAAATCTCGCCTCATGCCATCAATCGTCCCTTCGGTCTCCTGAACGACACCGCTCCAGCCAAATAACGATGCAGCTCCAACATCCATACCGACCTCTTTTGGTGACCCAGAACCTGGTATGCCCGAATACGCTCCTTGAGGATCAAGCGTATAAGCGGGAACTCCGGCCCAAAACCGATACGCCCTGGCAGCTTCAAGCAACTGTCGGATGTCCAGAGGTGATCCTTCTTCTTTTCCGGTAAATCCTGTTCCGTCGGGCCCCTTTTCTATAAAGTATGTAGGAATGTCTGCTCCTGGCGGCGGACGGACATACGAAATCGTATCAATATCAGACGACGCTGTTGCGACACCAGGAGCTGTGCTCCCGGATAGTGCAATGGCGGTTTCCACGTCCGGATGCCGGAGGCCTGCAAGCACGCGCTTCCCGTATGTGTCTTGTTCAAATCTTTCCCGTAGGTGACGGCTTTGGGGTGTCATGAGTCGATTATGATGGAGTTTCCAAAGAAGACGTTTAAAGGGATTGTGGTTGGTGTGTTCAAAATTCTCGGAAGCGTAGGCTAGGTCGTGCGAGAATGGCAAAAGAATGAGGCGCTCTTGATCCTCTGAACCGAGAATGCAAAATTTCCTCCGGTCACCAAGACATGATGCATCCCAAATGGCCGCACGTAAACCATGGAGCTTTTCTCTTACAACACCATCGACCGAATCTGTCTTTTGACTCACGCGAGTGCTGTCGCTAAGGACACCTCGAAGCCCTTCTAAGAGCTTTGCCTGTGCTTGATCGTTCTGTGTCTGATCGCTCGTCAGAGCGTGAGCCCAAAGTTCTGCTCTCTCCCGGGCAAGTTGCTCGGACCGCGTGAGAAGCCCATTGATCTCCTCGAGTGCTTCTGGTCGCAAATCACCCCCTCCTTCTATATGTGCTCCATCCATGTTTATAAGTATATGGGGTGTGCGCTTGGGGGTAAAGCAAATAGGATCAATTCGTTTCTTCAAACAGCTCCCCCGCCGGGAAAAACATCGTGTCGGCGATGTCGCGGACATCGGCAAACAACATAATCAGCCGGTCCACCCCCACAGCGATCCCGCCTGCCGGCGGCATACCAGCTTTGAGGGCCGAAATAAAATCCATGTCTATGGGGTGCTCGACTTTCCCCAACCGCTTTCGCTCTTCATATTCGAGCTCAAACCGATCCTTCTGCTCTTTCCAATCGGTAAGTTCGCTATACGCATCCCCGAGCTCTAACCCCTCAATGTAAAATTCAAAGCGTTCCGCAAACCGTGGGTCAGATTTCTTTGTTTTGGAAAGTGCGGCAACAGCCGCGGGGTAGTCATAGACAATGGTCGGTTTTCCCCGACCCAGATGAGGCTCAACTTCGTTAAGGAAGATCTGATCATAGAGCTCTTCCCATACAACATTTGCGTCAACGCTGTACCCCTTTTTCTTTGCGATGGGGATAATCTTTCCTAGCGTTAACGCGCGGGTCAAGTCCATGTGAGCGTACCGCCGGAACGCCTCAACCATCGAGAGGCGCTCCCATGGCGCGGCGAGGTCTACGTGTTTTCCTTGGTAGGTTAGCTCTGTGGATTTCTTGGCCCCGTGGCCCGAAGTGCTTCTTTGTAAGTAGGTGTTGATGAAGATAAAAAGTTCCTCGCAGTCGCGCATGATATCGGTGTAGCTTGCCCCGAGTTTTCCCGAGGGGTAAGCATTCACCCGATACCACTCGAGGATCGTAAACTCCGGGTTATGCGTGAGACTCTGATCCTCGGTATTGCGGAAACTTTTGGGGATGGCGAAACAGTTGCCGATGCCAGCCACGAGAAGCTTTTTG
>MFJZ01000067.1:5814-8281 GCA_001781025.1 Candidatus Gottesmanbacteria bacterium RIFCSPLOWO2_01_FULL_49_10 | reverse complement strand
GACTAGTTGTAGTTCTGGTTGGCGTTGGAGCAGGATGGTATCTTATGCAGGGTGGAAAATTAGGTCAATACGGATTAACAAAAACTGAAGAACAATCAGTGACAGAAACACCGTCTCCGACGGGTGCAGAAATGGAAACGCTTTCGCCCTCTCTCAAGACTACGGGGTCTGAAGGGGCAGCGGACAAAGGCGGTGTGTCTCCGGCAACGACGACTGGTCAAATGACCGTCACATACGCAGATGCAGGGTTTGCTCCAAAGACTCTTACTGTCAAAAGGGGGGCAACGGTCCGCTGGGTGAATCAGGGAAGCGGCACGATGTGGGTCGCCTCTGCACTCCATCCGACGCACCAGCTCCTTCCTGGATTTGACGAGCTCAAAAGTGTTGGAAAGGGCGGGACGTATGAGTACACATTCACCAAAGTGGGTACATGGAAATATCATAACCACATGGTGCCAAGCGATACAGGAACGGTAGTAGTGACGGAGTAGCTGGAAAACGTACGGGGAAGTACAGGATGTACGAAACGTATCAGAAGCAAAGTGATGTGTCCTTCCTGTACCTCCTGTACTTTTCGTACCTCTCGTACTTTTTGTTTACGGCGTGGGTGTCGAGGAGCCAGTGGGTGAAGGTAAAGGGACACAACGGCCACCAGGGGGCTCAGTGCCCTTGATGAAAAATTCCTCCCGACCAAAATAACAAGGGATTGCAATAACTGCCGGAGGTCTCGGGGGTACTTCATCGAGTTTGTTCTGGAGGAGTAGCGTCATGATGTCGTGCCAGATGGGGGCTGCTCCCGTGACTCCGGAGGTCAGAAGCGGATCCATGGGCGTATTGTCGTTGTTGCCTACCCAGACCGCTGCCACATACGAGGGCGTATACCCGATAGTCCAGTTGTCCCTTTTGTCGTTACTCGTTCCTGTTTTGACCGAGACGGTTTTACCTGGAATGACCAGAAGTGAGCTGGGCCCAAAGGCCGCAGTTCGCGCATTGTTGTCGCTTAGGATGTTGCCGATAATCCAGGCAACCTCGGGCTTCACCGCGCCCTGGGTTCCTTTGGGTTTACTCCGTTCAATCACGTGGCCCCGATAGTCAGTCACTTCAAGGACCGGGGCAAGCTCAACCTCTGTACCGAGATTGGCAAGCGTGCCGTAGACGCGCGCCATATCGAGCATTGTGATCTCTCCACCGCCAAGCGTCAGGGAGAGCCCGTACCGACTTTCATCTATCCACGAAGAAATACCCATACGTTTCCCTTTCTCTATAACCGTGGGGACGCCAAGCGCCGCGATGGTTTTGACTGCGGGTATGTTATATGAGTTGCCGAGAGCATAGCGAAGCGGGACGAGCCCATGGAATCTGCCGTCGTAATTTACCGGCGCATAGGCCGGACTGCCGGGAGTGGTATAGACCACGGGACTGTCGTTGAGAATTGTTGCAGCAGTAAATCCCCGCTCGAGCGCTGCGGCGTAGGTGACGACTTTAATTGAGGATCCTGGAGGTCGCAGACTGGTCGTGACATTGACGTTTCCTTCATAGGTAGCATCAAAATAGTCATGACTGCCGACCATTGCCAGAATTTCACCAGTTTTGGGATTGGTAACGAGAGCGGCGCCGTTACCCACACGGAAGGGCTTGAGTGCGTTGATATGTGTTTTGACCACGTCCTCGAGGCGTTCCTCAAGGTCAATATCGAGGGATGTTTTGATGCGCAATCCCCCGCGCTCGACGAGTCTCGGGCCGTAGTGATTTTCCAGTAGCTCCTTGACGTACATGACGAAATGCGGAGCACGGATGCCGATATGAGGCTTGGTAAACGATATTTCTTGGGAGAGCGCCTCTTGTGCTTGGGTACTCGTGATATACCCATCCTCTACCATGCGACGCAACACTTCCCCCTGTCGTTCAAACGCTTTTTGGGGATGATTGCCGAATGGTGAATATTCGGTGGGAGCCGCAGGGAGCCCGGCCAGAAGCGCGGATTCAGCGAGGCTTAGGCTTTTGACAGGTTTCCCAAAGTACGTTTGGCTTGCCGTTTCTGCTCCCCACGCCGTGCCGCCGTAGGGCACTTGATTTAAGTACATTTCCAGGATCTGATTTTTACTAAACAGCCGTTCTGCCCAAAATGCCAAAATAATCTCTTTTATTTTTCGTGAGATCGTGACCTCCGGCGTCAAAAGCGCGGACTTTATGAGTTGTTGGGTAATGGTTGATCCACCCTGGACTTGGTGATTGAGGAAAAATTCACGAGCTGCGCGAAGAATCCCGCGCGGTGAGAACCCCTGGTGACTATAGAAATCTTTGTCTTCTATGGCAACCGTTGCATATCTCAGAAGTTCTGGAATTTCCGAAAGCGGGAGAGGGGTGCGGTTTTGGTCAGCGTAGATGTCATAGAGCAGAATGCCGTTGCGATCGTATATTTTCGTTGTTACTTCGATGTCGCGGTTAGTGAGAAGCTTCGGATTTG
>MFJZ01000067.1:4646-5808 GCA_001781025.1 Candidatus Gottesmanbacteria bacterium RIFCSPLOWO2_01_FULL_49_10 | reverse complement strand
TCCGAAGCCACGTAAAGGCGGCGTAGGGAAGGAATATAAACAACAATGTGAAGACGATGCCCAGGAAAAAGTAGATGACAGGGTGCAACGGCAACGCGGGAAGGCGTAAAAAACGGACACGTGCGAGAGGAAGAGACGGATGCGGTATATTGGGAAGGTGGAATACTATTGGGCGTGGATGGATGTGCCTGGGAAATGATACGAGCCTTGCGTATATCCATACGGTGAGTGCTACGATGCTTTTATAGGTTATGAGGATTCCGGAAAAAACTACCTTCAGAGTAAAAAGAACAGTGTCACCAATCAGAAGTAATAGGAAGGCACTAATAAGAAAGAGCTGAACGAGCACTCGGAGCGGGTGGGCAGCAGGTAATTTTTTTTCATTGTCTTTGCGCGCCATATCGTTGGCGTTATACCATAGACTATGGGATGAGGACAAGAGGAGAATGATCCATTACTAAAAGTAGTTGTCTTACAAGAGACGAAGTTATATCTCAAGGAGTTGTGCGTTTGTATTCGTACAAAAATATACGTTTCATTTTATACTATACGTAGATGTATGACTTCTATAGCAACAAAAGGTGACGCACCAGTCTTCTACGGCGAGGGAGAACCGTTTCTTTCATTAGGAGACCAAAGATTTCTTCGTTCTTATCCGGGCACTCGGGAACAGCTTGCGATACTGCGACGTGTTGAGGGAGCGCTTTTTGGGGGTCATGTTCCAAGCCTAGACGACACACCTTCTGAAACCGTCGAAGACGTGATAGCAAATGCTGCCTGGACTATCGAAGATACGGCTGGGTCGGATGGTGTTTCGGTCGTTACCAGGCAGATGATTGAAGCTTTAACGACTGGTTTGCGACACAACGTATTGAATTATAACCAGCTACCATGGCTTGTCGATGCATATATGACACCGTTTCATTTTCATCCTTCGGAACAACCGCAGGTACAAGACGCGCTTCAAGGGTCTCTCGCTTCATACTACTCCATCCACGATACGCACAGAAGGCAGGTTGTCGACACAGTGCTGATGCATCCGTCACTTTACGTGGGCGGCAGAGAGCTGATGGGAGATACGATAAAGTATTACGGCAAAGAAATTCGAGTACGTGGTTTGAGTGATAAGAAAAGAAAATATTGGGTTGAACTCGAGCTTGGA
>MFJZ01000067.1:4495-4600 GCA_001781025.1 Candidatus Gottesmanbacteria bacterium RIFCSPLOWO2_01_FULL_49_10 | reverse complement strand
ATGTCCACCCCGGGACAACTGATTATGGGAGTGACCAGCCTAAATATGTAGATCTTATCCAGCCCGACAGGCTTATGGAAGCAAGAACCGGGAGGAGTCATGATG
>MFJZ01000067.1:3527-4487 GCA_001781025.1 Candidatus Gottesmanbacteria bacterium RIFCSPLOWO2_01_FULL_49_10 | reverse complement strand
GATGATTGGCAGCAGTTTTTACGAGAGATACCGGCGTTTTTTCAGGGAAAGAAACGTTGGTATCGCAAAAAACGACTGTTGGTTGATGACTACGACCCTACACCGTCTCCCAGTCCCAATATATATCCTCTCGAACTTAAGCATACATTATGGCGACTCATGAGGCGATCGCCCCCGAAAACTCAAGAAGCAGTAGAGTATTTTATTGATACGTATGGCGAGAAAGATTCCGTTGCATTATTTCAAGCACTTGATGGTTCCGGCGATCTTATAGAAAAACTAAAACGGCGGACTGAGGCATTTCTTAATGAACACAATAAAATGAACGGTTGGAACACTGAAGAGAAGCGGAATTTCGTGCATCATATGATTTCGCAATTTGCTGATTTAGAAACGTTCTCAATGGAGATGGCGATCTTTTCGGCAAGCCCTTCTGAAATTTCCACGGCCCAAATCGGTGAACGCATAAATTTTGTTGTCCCTTTCGTCCGCATGCTTGCGAAGGAAGCATGCGAAACCATAAGCGCCTCCGACTCTTTTGATCAAATGGCGCATGCGGTCGTTCATCATGCATTCGCGGCTAATTCGTTAAGCCGGATAATGTTCCGTTTGCAGGAGCTCTATGGATATCGGAAGAGCAAGACGAAAGGAACGTTTAGCCCTCATGAATTGGACGAAATTCAGGCTATGCGCGCCCTGTTTCCAACAGCGGAGCTTGCTAGTGACGTGCGATATCTTGATTGGCTTATGAAGGCGATGGTGAATCAAAAAGATATATCTATCGATGATGAGCGAAAGTGGTTGCGGTCATTTTTGTCCTATGTCGTGTCGCAAGAAATTTATGAAGCCAAAGGCGCTCAGGTCTATGCGGGACCTCAAGAGCTAGAGGTGCATCGGCTTGCGGGCGCCTTGTCATCACTATCAAAGGAAGGCCATATACCGGTTGGCCCCACGGTTCTT
>MFJZ01000067.1:2095-3514 GCA_001781025.1 Candidatus Gottesmanbacteria bacterium RIFCSPLOWO2_01_FULL_49_10 | reverse complement strand
TACCGGTTGGCCCCACGGTTCTTGTCCTTGGGGGTGGTCCGGCAACGCGTGTCGAAGGGCCTGCCCTTGATGAATTTCGACGATCGTTGGGAGTCAATGGTGCGACGATGAAGATTATCGCATCGGATCTGCGCGCGCAAACGAGCCGTTATGACGACGCATCGTTTTCCCAAGCTGCCATAGAACAATTACCGTTCAAAGAAAAAAGCGCAGATGTCGTTGTTCTACATGGATCAGTGCTTAATAATATGCGCAATTTTTCAGAACAGATTCGCTACGTGACAGAGCTCATTCGGGTGATGAAGGATGGAGCAATTCTCATTGTAGAAACCGGCTCATCAGAGCCGATCGCGGATCTAAACGAACGCCTCGGTCGGATGAAGGCATTCAATGCAAAATTTCCCGAACAGCCGTTTGGAGCCATTGATTTCATCAAACGATACGCGGGATTTTCTCCGAATCCAGAGGAAGAAGTCGGGGCTATCATATTTCCGTACCCAATTATGGCATTTCTCCATAAGCTCGTTGGGCTTAGGCTTTTATCGCCGACTGATGATCCCCGTGCATTTCAAACGTTGATGGGGAAACTTCAGGACCAAGCGTTTTTAGAAGAGCAGTCAAAAATTGCAGATGCCCATAAAGCGCCGTTTGTATTGGCAGGGATAGGAGAAGATGGAGCAAACACCCGGGCGACGTATATTTTTAAGCTTGATGGACAGAGGGAGGGGGGATTGTCGGACCTAATGCGCTTTTTGGTTTCTCCTGCTGTTGTTGGAGGAGAGAAAAAAGGAGCGTAAAGACACTTTTTAACGTGACTGCAAAATCTTTATTTTCGACAATAAGCCCCATAAAGTCTTTCTTCGCAAAGGAAAGAAATGCGATTTTATCTTCGTATACGTCGATTTCTGCGGGCAGGGGATAGTGCGTGCCGTCAGCGAGGAAAATATCACTTAAACGATCGGACGCGTTTTTTTGTAATTCCCGTGCCCTCTCAGAATCATTATTGAGTGCCCGCGTAAATATCTTCCGGCGAATCCGCAGCGGCATAAACGTGTGAATAATTTCTCCAAAAAGCTGCTCGTCGGGTTTTTCCAATCCGACGCACCCCACTATTTCCGATTTTCCCTGACTATAGATATCTTCGAGAACTGTTTGGACTCCTTCTCGTCCCTGATAATAACGGATTGTTGGCTTATTGACAGCCTCTTTCCATTGTGTAGAAAGATCAGGCATCAAATCCTTCGCAAGCGAAGTGGCAATCATACATTCGCGTTGTCTGGCGGTAATGATAGATTCAAGCTTCTCCGGACGCTCAGGACGAAAAAATCGTACGTTTTCTTTTTCAAATTCAGTGACGAGCCCCCGTGCCTTCATGTCAGAGAGAAGGGTATAGGTGTTACAGCGTTTGATACCGGATTT
>MFJZ01000067.1:1557-2084 GCA_001781025.1 Candidatus Gottesmanbacteria bacterium RIFCSPLOWO2_01_FULL_49_10 | reverse complement strand
CCGATACAGCTTTGCCTGTTTATCAGAGAGTCCCGCGTGACGGAACAAAAGCTCCAGGCGTTCGTCGACGTTTTTTGGGTCAGCATTTGGTCGTTTCATATACTTGTTAAAAGTATATAACAAAAATAGTCATTTGTCAAGAGATAATCAGCTTCGTGAGGGTGTTAGGCCAATAGATGTTAAAAGAGATTAATAAGGGCGTATCTAAGGCACAGATTTATTTGACAAAGGCATCATCCTATAGTAAATTACCTATCACCTATACCATAAAATGTTATAGGAGATAAACAAAAATGTTCATCCATTCGCATTTGCCTCATAGCGGGCAGTGACGCGGATGTTGCACATTAACATAGGCTTAGTTGGTTCATTTGGTCTCTAAGTTGACGTGGGTATTACTTCCTGGGGAGTTGCGAGATATCCCTAGAGAGTAGTACCTACGATAAATATCAAGAAAGACCCTATTTGAAAGTGGTTCAAAAGGAGAACCAAAATGAACACCAAGAAAAGTCCGTTGTTCGTCATGC
>MFJZ01000067.1:0-1547 GCA_001781025.1 Candidatus Gottesmanbacteria bacterium RIFCSPLOWO2_01_FULL_49_10 | reverse complement strand
TACCGACTCCGGTAGATCCCTTGAGCCTCAACGGAACAGTCGGAACGGTTTCCGTTAACGGTCGATTCGTTACGATTCGGGCGGGCGAAATGGCAACAACTTTCCCTGCGGTAGCATGGACAGTTAGTCATCCCATCAGAGTTAATGGCCTAACCGGTAAAGACCTCAATTTCGTCCGCGAGGCCGAAGAGGCAAACGGGAAATTACTGGTCGAGGTTGTAGACGGTCAGTATCGCGTTACCGTAGCCAAGGAGATTGATTACTTCAAGGATCTAACCAAAGAAGACCGCGAAGTAGTTGACGCCGCGCAATACATCGCAAACATTCGATCGCTTTTCAACCTCACGCCTGTAAGGGTCGAGGTGGACAACTATGTTGATGAGTTGTTGAGAGTTAGCGACGATGACGACCCGTTCAATTTCAGTGCAGTAGAGGCGTGCCGCATCATAAAAGAGACTGAGTGGATCTGGATAAACGCATATGTTCCTGATCTATGCGAATATAACCGGGATGATCCGTTTGTCACATACGATGAATGGAAAGCACTGCATGGTGTTGAAGAGTACACGCTTCCCACGACGGGGCAAAGCCTCTTGGTTGTTTTCAACCAACCCGAAAGGGTTGACGGGGATTTGTGGTGTAGCTCCGTTCCGGGCGTGGCCGCGCTTCAAGGCAGAGACTTCGTGCGTGCCCACAACGATGGGCATCTGCTCTACAGCGCATTAATGTTGTATTTTGAAGATGGTTCAACTATCCCCGTGCCGATTTACGGATGGGTTGCAGTTGGTCCAAACATTGATACGCTGGATCCCACGAATGAATGGAGCCTAGATCTTTATCAAATTTACGAGGTCGGAAATTACGAACTGACCTGCAACTAAGCCTAAACTTTGCCTCCGGAATTTACTGGATACATGCGTTTATGCGCATATATCTTCCGGAGGCTAGCTCTACCAAATCTTTGAGAGTAATCTTTAAAGTAATTGGTACTGATGAGTCCTAATACGGACGAAAGCAAAAGCATGTTGATGAGCTCACGCTTTTTGGAGGAGCTTTGTGGCAAACACTCTGGCAAAGTCTGTATCAAAGGTGGCAAATCCGTCAATGTTATTGACTTGCATGGTTAGCAGGTGATACGCGTCGCGAGGACGGAGAGAATAGGTTTTCATGAGAGACACGACTTCAACGTGACTGTTCGGGTTAATTGGCGGATTGACGATGAAAAGTTGAGGAAGATCTAGGATTGAGGCGAGTGCCCTCGTAAGGTCGGTAAAGAAATCTTTTTCTGGAGTTTTTTTACGAAGCGCTTTGCCAAATTCATGGAGAAATTCGTCTAGGCACAGTGGAGAGATATAAAAACTGATATTTTGTGATGTCAATTTCTCTATGAGCTCACGGCTTCGCATGAATCCGACAGAGTGTTCGTCTTTTAGGTAAATGAGGATGTTGCTATCGAGGTAACATTTCGTCATACATTTCGTCGTATTCCGCGTTGAGCTGTTCCGGAGAAAGATGTATCCCAAGTTTAAAGCCGCCCGCAAGCTCTC
>MFJZ01000066.1:9702-9787 GCA_001781025.1 Candidatus Gottesmanbacteria bacterium RIFCSPLOWO2_01_FULL_49_10 | reverse complement strand
GCATACTTTTGGGCGATTGGTATCACCATGTGGTAGATCCAAAAGGCGTTGATTTGGATGCGGCGGGCTACCAGCCGGGGAGTTG
>MFJZ01000066.1:6125-9618 GCA_001781025.1 Candidatus Gottesmanbacteria bacterium RIFCSPLOWO2_01_FULL_49_10 | reverse complement strand
GTTGTAGTATGGAGTCACTTGATTCTCTCCCTTCTTGCGATATCTACCGGCTTGTTACCGGTCAGATGGCGAGCAATTGTTATTTCGTCGTCGATCGGGATACGAAGAAAGGAGTGGTCATCGATCCCGGTGACGATGCGGAATACATAATAGAAACGATCACTTCTCTGTCGATCGCGCCAAAAGCAATTTTTCTAACCCACGGACACTTTGATCATACTATGGCGGCGCTGCCCGTGCAAAAAACTTTTGATCTGCCGCTCTATCTCCATCATGATGATCGCTTCCTTCTTGATCGCATGGAAGAGTCGGCTCGGCATTTTTTGGGAATTGGGCAGGTTGATCCGCCAGCAAACGTCACCCATGACGTGACGAAGAAGCTCGCACTGCGCATTGGGAACACGGCGCTTACTGCCCTCTCGACCCCCGGACATACGCCGGGAAGTGTCACCATCGTAGTAAATAAGGGAGAAGCACTTTTTGTTGGCGACGTCATGTTTGAGGGTGGGTCGGTCGGAAGGACAGACTTTTCGTATTCAGATACGGCAACTCTTAAAAAATCGATACAACTAATACTGGGATTTGCGGGGAAGACGCCTTTGTATCCCGGCCACGGTGAGCCCACTACGGTCGGAGCAGAAAAGATGTATCATAGAGCCACATGAAGCTTCGCATTGATGCGATTTTGGATCGGCCAGTATGGGAGTATTTCTGGGAGGCTCACGGCCCTCAGGCATTTTTCCAATCCTGGCTCTGGGGAGAGGTCATGAAGCGACAATCAGTGCCACTCACCCGATTTGGCCTCTATGATGCTGCCCATCTCGTTGGTATTTTTCAGGTAGCGACGATACGCGCCCGCCGAGGGACCCATCTCCATGTCCGGCATGGGCCGATAGTTGTCGGGTTCGAGCTTGCATTATGGAAGCATGCGGTCGCTTTTTTGAAAGGTCAGGCAAAAAATGATGGCGCTTCCTTTGTCCGTATAAGTCCTCAGCTTGAAGATTCTCATACATCGCGCGCGCTTCTTCGGGCTTTCGGTATGATTCCGGCAGCAGTCCACGAAGTGGATGCGGAGCGGTGCTGGGTGCTTGATATCACCCCAAGCGAGGACGTTCTTATGGCCGGTATGCGTAAAACCACGCGCTACGAGATCAAGCGCGCTATCAAAGAGGGCATTGTCATAGATAAATCCGAAGATCCGAAAGCTCTACAATCATTCTTTGATCTGTACCGGCAAACAGCAGCACGCCATAGGTTTGTGCCGCATAAAGGGGTAAAAGAGGAGTTTAGCGTATTTGCGAAGGAGCATCGTGGGTTGATCTTCAGCGGGAGCGATCATGGGGAGACTACTGCGGTTGCGATTGTGCTTTTTTCCGGGAACGAAGCTATATATCACCATGGAGCCTCCAGGCTAAGCCGGCTGCCCGTGAATTACGCGATACAGTGGGAGGCAATTCGCACGGCAAAAAAACGAGGAATGAGTGTATACAATTTTTGGGGAGTAGCGCCTGATGGCAATCTAAAGCATCCATGGTGGGGTCACTCTCAGTTTAAAAAAGGTTTCGGAGGGAGTGAGCGAAAAACTATCCACGCCTACGATTTACCGCTGTCCCCAACGTATCATATTTCTAGAACTATCGAGTTCGTTCGTACTCGATTGCGAGGATATGGGTAGTACACTGCCATAATATTTGAGATTTATGGGGAGACACCGTATACTAGGTCTTACCTTCTATGAAAGAAGTGCTTCGTAGGCACACCATCTCGTTCCAGTCCGCCGTAGCCGGTCTTCGTTGGGCTATCCGAACACAGCCAAATTTTCGTGTCCATCTGGCATTATCGTCTCTGGCTCTTGGTGCTTCTTGGTACTTCAACATTAGTCACGCAGAGTGGATGATCATCGTTTTTACTATCGTTTTGGGTCTTAGCGCCGAGATGATCAATACATCACTTGAAGCCATGACTGACCTTATAACTCAGGAGTGGCGCAAGGAGGCAAAAATCGCAAAAGACGTATCCGCAGGGATGATGCTCACCGTTGCAATCGGGGCCCTTGTCGTTTCGAGCGTTATATTTATCCCTCGCCTCATACGCCTTTGACAGAGAATCCTATGAATCTTCTCCTCGGAGTACTATTGTTTTCTTGGTTTATACACAGCCTGTTATATGTACCGTTTATTCGTTTGCTTTATGGTTGGAAGCTCCAGCGCCTGGCACAGAAAACACGTGACGCATTTGATAAACGGACGCCAATTTTTGATAAATTACATCGCAGCAAAGCCGGGACGCCGGTGGGCGGGGGACTGTTGGTGATCATTCTTGTCACCGCGCTTTTTCCGCTTATTCTTTTCCTATTTCATTATTTTTGGGTACCCATTACTGCTGTTTATCCTATCGGCAGCGAGATAAAGATTCTTCTCTTTTCGTTTCTATCGTTTGGACTCCTGGGCTTAGTTGACGATTGTAAAAAAACATTTAGTTGGGTTCGTGGGAATTTTTTTGGGTTGCGATTGCGACACAAACTCATCCTCGAGATTGCAATTGCCATGGTCGTCAGTTATTGGATGGTGAGAGAGCTGAAGATTAATATTTTTTATATACCGCTTATCGGCGTCATCGAGATGGGGTGGTGGTACATACCCCTTGCCGCTTTTATCATCATCGCATTTGCCAACGCGTTTAACATTACTGATGGGTTAGACGGGCTTTCGTCGGGACTCCTTATGATTGCGCTTTGTGCTTTTTGGGTACTGTCTGCGTCGATTCTCGATACGCCATTGTCTCTGTTTATCGCTCTCTGGTTAGGGGGACTTATCGCATTCTTATACTTTAATGTCTTCCCCGCTCGGATTTTTTTGGGAGATGTCGGCGCGCTTTCGTTTGGGGCAACACTTGCGGTTGTTGGACTCATCCTCGGGAAGGCGCCGGCGCTTTTGGTCATCGGAGCTGTGTTTGTTATAGAAGTAGCCTCGTCATTTGTGCAGTTGCTATCCAAAAAATTTCTCCATAAGAAAGTATTCACCGTCGCACCGCTTCACCTCTGGCTTCAGCATAACGGTTGGCCGGAACCCAAGATCGTCATGCGATTTTGGATCATGGGAATCGTGTTTGCCATCCTCGGACTGTGGCTTGCACTTCTGACCAGAGCTCCTATTTGACCTTGAGTTTTTTTAGTATATCTATGGAAATGAACCAACCGATAGGCGTCCTTGATTCCGGTAGTGGGGGTCTTTCCGTATGGCAATCGATGAGGGCTCTTATGCCCAACGAGTCGACCGTATATATCGGCGATCATCGCCATCTCCCGTACGGAGAGAAACCGCGTACGTTTATTCAAAATCGCGTCATTTCCCTCATTGATGTTCTCATCCGCCGTAAATCGAAAATAATTGTCGTCGCTTGTAATACCGCAACGGTTATGGGTATCGAGGTCTACCGGAGCGTATATCCGAATATTCCGATTGTGGGTGTCGTGCCGGTCGTCAAAACAGCA
>MFJZ01000066.1:3583-6104 GCA_001781025.1 Candidatus Gottesmanbacteria bacterium RIFCSPLOWO2_01_FULL_49_10 | reverse complement strand
TTAGCGTTGGAGCTCCCGGACTCGTTGGGCTTGTGGAAGAGGGATTAACCGACCACAAGAACATAGCATCAGTGACGAGTGCCGTGCTTAAGAACCTCTCTTCAAAAAATATAGACACGCTCGTTCTGGGCTGTACTCATTTTCCGTTTCTCAACGATACAATTCGTGCTATAGTGGGTGAACGGATGTATATACTTGATTCTGGCGAGGCGGTAGCCAGGCACGTCCAACGCATACTAGCAAATAACAACGCGCTCACCACGTCGACCCAGTCAAGAAACCATTTTTTGACGACTGGCGATGCGACACGCGTATCACGTATCGCTTCGTCACTCGTCAAAACAACGATCACATTTACTCATGTCGCGCTTTAGCGGGAAACGCATAGCCGTAGTGGGTCTTTCTGTTGAAGGAAGAGACTCGGTCAAGTACTTCGTCCAACACGGGGCGAGTGTTACCTGTTGTGATCGGCGATCTAAAGAAACGCTTGGGGAGTGTTATCGGGAATTGTCTCGGTACGGCGTCACGTTTGCGCTTGGAAAGCGGTACCTGGACGATCTCGCCTCGTACGCCATGATTGTCCGGACCCCGGGGATGTCGCCACGATTTTCCGAGCTCATAGCGGCAAAACGTCAAGGAGTACAGATAACGAGTCTCACAAAGATATTTTTTGAAGAATGCAAAGCGTCTATTATTGGCGTCACGGGAACAAAAGGGAAAGGGACGACCTCAACACTTATCTACGAGATGCTTCTTACAGCGGGGAAAAAGGCGTATCTCGGCGGTAATGTCGGTTCGCCACTCCTTTCCGTCGTTGATACACTGGAAAAGCAAGATATCATTGTCGCTGAGCTGTCCTCCTTTCAGCTCGAAGACCTTACCCAAAGTCCCCATATCGCGGTTGTACTGGCCGTAACGGTTGATCATCTGGCAAACTATGACCCGCTCGCTTCAAATTTTCACACGACCAGGGACGCGTATGTAGAAGCAAAAAAAAATATCGTACGGTTTCAGACAGATCAAGATACGGCAATACTTTTTGCCGATGACCAGACGAGTCGGGCTTTTTCGTCCCTGACACATGCACAGGTGTTATTGATCAGTCGTAGCGATGCTTCTTCCGATGCATTTATCCAGGGAGATACCGCCTTTGTCCGATGGAAAGGGCGCATTGAGAAAATAGCGTCGGCCAAGGACATTGGCATACGAGGTCTCCATAACCTAGCAAACATCGCGACTGCGTCTCTGACAGCGCTTGTCGCAGGAGCCAGCCCTTCCGCAGTTCGATCCGCCGCGATCGGGTTTGGGGGTTTGGAGCACCGGCTGGAATTCGTTCGGAGAGTAGAGGGCGTTTCGTATTTTAATGATTCATTCTCGACCGTCCCCGAGACGGCGATTGCCGCCATTGAGTCGTTTACGGAGCCTCTCATCCTCATTCTCGGCGGATCTGAAAAGGGCTCGGATTTTTCACACATGGGAAACATCATTGCCAAGAGAAGAGTAAAAGCCACTATCGTGATCGGTGCGATGACCGCGCGTATAGTAGCGGCCATCAAGAGCGCCCACTTTACGGGTAAAATCGTAACAGGATGTCGATCGATGCACGAAGTTGTAGGAGCTGCAGTAAAGGAGGGAGCACTGGGTGATGTCGTGATCCTATCTCCTGCGTGTGCATCGTTTGATATGTTTGCCAATTATAAAGAACGGGGGAAGCAATTTAAGTATGAAGTTTCTCTTCTCTAGATTCAAAACCGTGTTTCGCGTTGGCTATTCGGGGAGGACCCCGCAGCCATCCGGAGGAATGGACACATGGCTATTTGTGGCGCTTGTCGTTTTGAGCATCTTCGGAGTGCTTATGGTGTATGATGCATCAGTCGCGATCGGGATTCGGGATTTTCACGATCAGTATTACTTTGCCAAAGAGCAGATAAAGTGGTTGTTGTTGGGATATTGCGCGTTCATATTTTTTTCTAAACTCCACTACCACCGATGGTATTTCTGGGCCCTGCCGCTCCTTCTGGTCGTCTTTGGTTTGCTTCTTATGGTGTTTATTCCGGGATTTGGCGTCCGTGCGCTGGGCGCTCATCGTTGGCTTAACTTCGGATTTTTTGTTCTTCAACCGGCTGAGATGGCAAAATTGGTCCTCATTGTGTATCTGTCTGCATGGTTTTCCACAAAAGAAAAAGACAGGTTTTTTGCATTTCTCCTTCTGACTGGCGGGTTTTTTGGATTGGTCGTCCTTGAGCCAGATCTTGGCACGGGTATTATCCTAGCGGCAATTTCCTTCACCATCTATTTTTTGTCTGGAGCACCGAGTAGGCATTTTATGTTTCTTATTCCGGTCGTGATCGCGGGAGTCATGATCCTTGCCGTCGCTTCGCCGTATAGATTTGCGCGTATTACGACATTTTTAAATACCGAGCGCGATCCACTGGGTGCTTCCTATCAGATACGACAAGTGCTTTTGGCTTTGGGGTCCGGAGGATGGTTTGGTGTCGGTCCAGGAAAATCCCGACAAAAA
>MFJZ01000066.1:1679-3556 GCA_001781025.1 Candidatus Gottesmanbacteria bacterium RIFCSPLOWO2_01_FULL_49_10 | reverse complement strand
GATCATTGGTGAAGAATTGGGATTTGCGGGAGGCGCAACGGTCGTTTCTCTCTTTGCTTTTATCACGTGGCGCGGATTTCGTATCGCACAACGCGCACCGGATCCATTCGGGAAACTCCTTGCGGGTGGTATCGCTTCATGGGTGGGTATCCAAGCATCCATGAACTTGGCTGCGATGGTGTCACTCATTCCGCTTACGGGAATACCCCTGCCACTCGTCTCTTATGGCGGATCAAGTTTGGTCATTACGATGACCGGGCTTGGCGTCCTTATGAATATCAGTAAATATGTTAAAGCCACCTAACGATAATCGCCGTTTTGTATGTATTACCGGGGGTCACCTATCCCCCGCGCTTTGCGTCCTTGAGAAAATTGAGGAGCGCGATCCCAAGTGGAACGTCGTGTGGATCGGGAGGATGACGGCTCTTGAGGGGGATAGCCAGGAGTCCGAAGAGTACCGCATCGTCACCCAGAAGGGGATCCCGTTTCTCCCGCTTGTGACCGGGAGAATATCGCGCGGGGCAGGGATTGGGACTCTTGCGCTTTCTGTATTTCAGATACCGAATGGATTTTTCCGTGCATATCAATACTTAGTGCGCTATCGCCCCAGTCTCGTCATATCATTTGGCGGGTATATCGCGTTTCCCGTGGCGATTATGGCATATCTCTTGGGTATTCCCGTCGTCACGCACGAACAGACGGATGAACTGGGTCTTGCAAATAGAATCATTTCCTTTTTTGCAACGCGCGTGTATACAAGTTCCCCCGGGGGCATCCGACGAAATTCAGAAAAGTTTCTCTATACGGGTATTCCCGTTCGTCGTTTGATCTATACTCCACCACAACAGCCTTCATTCCCTTGTGAATTGGATACACCGATCGTCTATGTTACCGGAGGGAGCACCGGGGCTACCTCACTGAACGCGCTGGTATTTCCTCTTGTCCACGAGATGACCAAGTCTTTTACGCTTATCCATCAAACCGGACGAGGTGATTATGGTCGCGGGATTCGTGTCAAAAAGAGCTTACCGGCGGCACTGAGAAACAGATACCTCGTGTCAGCATATTTTAGTGAGTCAGACGTTTCGTGGATATATAAACACGCCGCCCTGGTCGTGGGACGCTCTGGTGCAAGCACGGTTGCTGAGGTAGCTGCAACGGGTACAGTCGCCCTTTTCATCCCGCTTCCTTGGTCGGCAGGAGACGAACAGGAGAAAAACGCGATGAGATTGGTAGATGGTGGGTCGGCCAAACGTCTTTTCCAACATGATACGACATCAGAAATTCTTCTCAAGGAGATCAGCCATATGGTGACGAATAACAAAGCCTATCGGGAGAAAGCGCGCGTTGTCGCGTCTATTTTTGATCGCCAAGGAGCCGAACATATAGTGAAGGATATTGAGACAATGATCGTTCCTTCCTGATTTCTTCGTATGGGTACAGCGCGGCCGGTATTTCGAAAATTTGGTTCCATGATCGTTGTATTGGGTACAAGCCTCATACTGAGCGTTGTTTCGTATATCGGCATAACGCGGGTTTTCCTGATACGACAGGTCGAAGTTGTCGGAAGCGGGATAGGCGTCCAGATCGACGAGGGGCAGTTGCCACACAATCTTCTTTTCTTTCCTTCAGAGAAGATAGAGCGCCTTATTGCCCAAAACAATCCGCTCCTCTCACTCGTCCGGATACAGAAAAAATACCCTGGCACCCTGATCGTTAACGCCGTGCAAAGAATACCTACGGCACTCGTCGTGACCGCGTCGCAGCGTATCGCCATAGATACCGACGGCATGGTGTTGGGGACGACCCAAACTCCGGATTCGTTGCCGGTGATTGCACTTGATATCGGCATCATGTCTCCGGGGGATAGGATCGAT
>MFJZ01000066.1:0-1667 GCA_001781025.1 Candidatus Gottesmanbacteria bacterium RIFCSPLOWO2_01_FULL_49_10 | reverse complement strand
AACAAGGAGATGCGTCATCTCTCTCCGATACTTTACAAAATTTACTTGTGGGGTTTAGAATAAGGGGGACGATGCCGACGAGTATCGATCTTCGCTTCGATAAACCAGTCGTAACGTTTGATTGAATACAGAAAGTATACTCTATCTTTTATGAGTCGCGATCACACCATCTCAAGTATTGATGTCGGAACTTCTAAGATTACGACGCTCGTGGGAACACAACTTGAGGATGGCATCGTTAACGTCCTGGGAGTTTCTACGGTTACCAGTCGCGGTCTTCGGAAAGGGCAGGTAGTCAATATTGAGGAGGCGACGAGTACGATCTCTGCCGCACTTGAGGCCGCAGAACGGATGGCCGGAACCACGATCGGGAGCGCATTTGTCTCAATCGGAGGTAACCATATCGCATCCATTAACTCTCATGGTGTTGTGGCTGTTGCGGAGCCGGACAAGGAAATAACCCAAAACGACGTCGGCCGGGTCATTGATGCCGCCAAGGCTGTACAGCTACCGACTTCCCGCGAGATCCTTCACGTGCTTCCTCGCGGGTTCACTGTGGACGGTCAGGAAGGAATTGTTGATCCCGTCGGTATGACCGGAGTCCGTCTTGAGGTGGATACGCATATGGTGACCGGCGGATCTACGGCAATCAGAAATCTCCACAAATGCATGGGCGAACTGGGCGTTGATGTTGGAGGGATTGTCTTTGGCGGTCTTGCTTCTGCATTCGCAACGCTTTCGGATACGGAAAAGGAGTTGGGTGTGGTACTCGTCGATATAGGGGGAGGGACGACTGACGTTGCCATATTTATTGATGGGGCACTCTCGTACTCATCGGTCATTCCGATCGGGGCTATAAACATCACGAAAGATATTGCAGCCGGACTTCGTATTTCCCTTGAGAGCGCGGAGAAAATAAAGCTCATGCTTGGACTTCCCCAAAAGCTCCCGGTTCTCCCTGAAGGGGATGGGCAGCCGGTAAGTAAAAAACACGAAGAAAAAAGTGATGAGATAGATCTTTCCGGGCTTGGGTTACCCGAGGAGCTCAGGAGTGTCTCCAAGAAGACCCTGATTGATGGCATCGTTCGCCCACGCCTCAACGAAATATGTACCATGGTGGGACTTGAGATCAAGCGAAGCGGTTTCGGAGGGCTGACGCCTTCGGGGATTGTCATTACGGGTGGTGGTGCGATGACCATCGGTGCCACAGATAGTGCCAGACGGAATCTCGCTATGCCGGTTCGGATCGGTATGCCGGGGAAAATCACCGGACTCATCGATGAAATCACGACCCCCGCGTATGCGGCCAGTGTCGGACTTTTGATCTACGCCGGGAAGGCGATGAAGATGGATAGCGGCATCGGGGCGTCACTCGGTCGCATGACGCAGAGGATTCAAATAAAAGGTATCGCCGGAAAGGTGATTGACCTCGTAAAATCATTCATGCCCTAATTGCCTACGCTTTATGCTTATTAAACCCGACATCGCAAGATTTGCAAAAATTAAAGTCATCGGTATCGGTGGCGGCGGCTGTAACGCCATCAATTCCATGATTTCTGTGAATCAGATCTCAGGCGTTGATTTTATCGGTATCAACTCTGATGCACAGGCCCTTTTGACGTGTCAAGCGTCAACGAAAATTCAGATCGGTGAAAATCTGACGCGAG
>MFJZ01000065.1:4925-9620 GCA_001781025.1 Candidatus Gottesmanbacteria bacterium RIFCSPLOWO2_01_FULL_49_10 | reverse complement strand
AACTCGTCCAAAAGTCGTGATATTTCTTTCGGGGCAGGTGTGAGATACACGGCAACACCGGCAGCATTGAAAATCGCCGATTCTTCCATACGCGGGCTGCCTGCCGTAGGCGAAAGATCGACCATGACCGCCCTGTGCATTTCCTTGAGCAAATCACGCGACAACGGCATGCCTTTCCAGACACCGACAGATTCGTAGGCAGTCACAAGATTGGTAACCTCTCTGACGTGTTTATCCTGACTCTGCGCGTTCATATCCGTACGCCGGAGGTCACCCATGGTCATAGGGTTACCCTCAATGCGCGCGGAGAATAGCGAGCTTTTTAGGATAGAAGACTCCCGGAGAAACCGGATGTGTGATGGCGGTACCGGCCGCAATCCCGCAGCCGCCTTCAGAACATCCAAATCATACAGGAGTCGGGTGATCGTCAGCGTATTCCTGAAAACCGGCGGAAACTTCATACCACCATATTGCACGATATTGCATAATATTGCAAGATGTTGCTAGAAGTTGCAAAATATTGTGGAAATATCACTGTTTATACACCTGGAAGGCGCAGGACACCACGAGGAGCCCGTTGAATAAGGCCATCTCTTATCAGCGACTCAACAATGGAACGAAGGAATACTGCCGGCTTGGCATATTTCTTTTCAAGCTCTCGTATAAGCTTACTTTCGAGTATATCCCCTTCCCGCAATCGGTCGATGATGCGGCCGCGGAAGAATCTATTCGACTCACGAAACGGAATGGTTTTTTTCTTTACTTTTAACATTTGAGTTTTGAACTTTGACATTGCGATGGCATTGTAGTCCATGAGTGCCTGGTGCCATTCCCAGGATTTACCTGGCGGGACTAACTGCCGGGCAACCTCCTCAACGGCGGACTCTTTCTGCGGCTGATCTTTGAAAAAGAAGTGAGTAATGATCTGGCGGATGTTTGTATCGACCAATTGTACTTCCTGATGATATGCGAATACTAAAATTGCTCGAGCAGTGTATTTACCCAATCCCGGAAGAACAATAAGCTCCTGCTCGCTTATCGGAAAATTTCCTTGATGTTCCTCAACGATAACCTTTGCTGCCTTTTGGAGGTATAAGGCGCGTCGGTTATACCCCATCCCCTTCCATGCTCTGAGTACCTGGGCCGGAGTCGCCTGGGCAAGCGCCGCCAAGGAAGGAAATCTATTGAGAAACTCCCGGTACTTAGGGACGACTCGAGACACCTGGGTCTGCTGAAGCATCACTTCTGAAACGAAGATTTTATACGGATCGTTCGTATGCCTCCAGGGAAGATCTCGTCGATGAGTTCGCCACCAAGAAAAGATATACTTCCGGAACCTGTATACGCGTGCGTTATCGAGTTTCATGACGAGTATTGTACAATACGAACATGAAAGCTGGAATTGTATGCCTTATCGGTCGACCAAATGCAGGAAAATCGACGCTTCTCAACAATATTCTCGGCCATAAAGTATCTATTACATCGCCCAAGCCGCAAACGACACGCTATAATATTCAGGCTGTCTATGAGGATACGCGCGGACAAATCGTGTTCGTCGATACGCCGGGAATTTTTGGAAAAGTCGTAGACTCCCTTGCGCGTCGGATAAATCCCAAAGCTCAAGAACAGCTGAGCCAAGAATTAGACGTCGTTGTATATCTCGTCGATCACACACGGACAAGGGACACAGAAGAGAATAAGACTCTGGGGATCGTGCGAAAAGTCAAAGCTCCCAAAATACTCGCCATCAACAAGATTGACGTGAAAAGTCCATCACATATCGTCCAATACAAATTCATGGAGGATGAATTTGACCAAGTAGTGGAATTGTCTGCATTGCAACGGAAAAATATTCCCACACTTTTGGATGCTATTTTCCAACTCCTGCCGGAGAAAGAGAGGCTTGTCGACACTGATCACCTCCCACAACCGGGCCTCAACATTGATAGCCGTATATTTTTGGCCGAAATTATACGGGAAAAAGCGTTTTTATTTCTCCGGAGGGAAGTGCCCTATAGCTTAACGACGGTCGTCGATGAGGTCACAGAGCGTACCAATGGTGCCCTTTATATCAAGGGGAGAATTTTGACTTCTGCTGACCGGTACAAGTCCATGATCATCGGCAAAAAGGGTGCCATGATAAAAGAAATAAGTATGGCAGCCAGAAAGGAACTGGAAACCGCGGCCAATAAAAAAGTGTACTTGGAACTTACGGTAGAGACGGACGAACACTGGATTGAGCGCATGTAGGTCGACCGATATGTATATCTCGCTATAGCCATCCAAGCTCTTTGAAGAGCTTAACCGATGGTCGGGCGAGCGGTATGTTCCCAAGAGCCTTTTTGTCCGTCCACTGAAGCCTGTGGATATCGTCACCAGGAGCCACCTCATCCCTGCAACAGAGCAGTCGATACACTAAAAAAATGAAGCGAGTCATCTCCCCATGCTTGTCTGGCTCGATATCTTCGTCAAAAGCAATTTTCTCAAGTGTCCCTCCTGAGATACCAGTTTCTTCCTGAATTTCCCGACGCATCGCCTCTTCAAGCGATTCTTCATCCAGTCTAACTCCACCACCAGGTAATACCCACGTGTCAGGATAGGGACCAATACCCGGTAGTTTTCTCCCAAGCAGAATCTCTCCGTCTTTCTCAATAATCGCCACGACGACAACACGGGACTTCATAGGGTAATGCGTCGTAATGTCTCGTCTTTACCGAGTACTTCCAAAGACTCCAAAAGCGGCGGACCGACGGTCTTACCAGTGACGGCGACACGAAGTTCCATAAATACGTCCTTGGCTTTCATGCCGGCTTTTTCGCTGGCCTCCCGTATTGCATGTTCCATGGCATCATGATTCCAATCGCTTAAGCGAAGTGCTTCTCCCCCCACCTTTAAAGGTGCCACCTTTAAAGGTGGTTCGTGTTCCTTCGGTCGCTCAAAAAAAAATCCTGCAAGTGATCTGTATTCTGCAAGTGTTTTCATGCGCTCAACGACGAGGGGGAGAGTTTTTGCAATAGTATCCTCGTCATAAATTCCGTTATAAAAATCATAAATTTGAGTTTTGAGTTTTGAGTTTTGAGTTTTCCTCAGGTATTCCCCATTCATCCATCGTAGTTTTTCGATATCAAAGATTGGCGCGGTTGTCTGGACATCGCTCAGATCAAAAACCTCTACCATCTCGTCAATCGAAAATATCTCTTTTTCATCCGGGTGCGCCCACGCCATGGTCGCCAAGTAGTTGAGGAGTGCTTCTGGCAAAAATCCTTGCTCGCGATACCAGGACACCCACACGGGATTTTTCCGTTTTGAAAGTTTACTTTTGTCGGGATTTCGCAGAAGCGGCATATGGGCGTAAAGGGGCAAGCCCCATCCTAAAAATTGGTAAAGAAGTACGTGTTTGGGAGTCGAGGAAATCCACTCCTCGCCGCGGATAATATGGGAAATCTCCATAAGATGGTCATCAACCACTACCCCGAGATGATACGTCGGAAACCCGTCGGATTTGAGAAGCACTTGATCATCCAACAGTTTATTTTCAAAGGAAATCTCACCACGGATAAGATCTGTAAACACAGTGACGCCTTCATCAGGAAGGCTCAATCGAATAACGTGCTGCTCTCCGTTTTTCACCCTGATAGCTGATTGCTGACGACTGAAGGCTTTGCACATTCCGTCGTACATCGGCGGCTCATGGCGGCTCTCTTGTCCTTTCCTCATTTCGGCAAGTCGCTCAGGCGTACAGAAGCAGTAGTACGCTTTGCCCTGGACGACTAACTCCTCTGCGTATTTTTTGTATAGGCTCAAGCGCTCGGATTGTCGATACGGCGTATATGGTCCTCCTGTGTCCGGGCCTTCGCTATGGGTGATACCAAGCCACGCAAGCGATTCCAGTATATGATCCTCCGACCCCTCAACGAATCGAGTGCGGTCGGTGTCTTCGATACGAATGATAAATTTGCCTTCATTTTTTTTCGCGACCACGTAGTTTACAAGAGCGGTGTAGGCGTTACCGATATGGAGATCCTGACCGGTAGGAGACGGCGCGATGCGGGTTCTGACCATGGATTGATTCTAACACCAGCCCCCCGTATACTCAAAGAGTATATGAGAAACCTGACGGAAACTGCATACTATACGAGACGCGCCATCAACTGGGCAATACTCGCGGTTATCATGTATGTCATTCTTCGAACCACATGGACTATTTTGGTCGCGGTGTGGCTTGCGGTGTTTCCTCCCCAGGCACCCCCTCCAAACTACAAGTTTGGAAAACTGCCGGCGATAAAATTTCCCCAAGAGGCTTCCATGTCCGCGCAATTTACCTATAACCTCGAAACCATCGAGGGCAAGGTGCCCAATGCATCATCTTCGGGCGTCGTCTACTTCATGCCAAAAACTCCGGCAAATCTCCTGGCACTTTCTCGAACACAAGAATTTGCCAAACGGCTGGGTCTTGACCCGAAGCCTATTCAAGAAAGTAAAAATTTGTACCGTTTTGACGACCCCATCGCCCCGCTTCGTCGCCTACGATTTGACATCGTCTCCGGTAACTTCATCCTGCGATATGGTTTCGAGCAAGACACGGGATTTTTCACCGAACACAACTTCCCGTCAGTTGAGGCCGCAATCGCCGAGGCCAAAAGTCTTATGCAAACATACAATCTCTATGTTCCGGATATAGCAAAAGGGGCCAAT
>MFJZ01000065.1:1846-4906 GCA_001781025.1 Candidatus Gottesmanbacteria bacterium RIFCSPLOWO2_01_FULL_49_10 | reverse complement strand
CGAGCCTCTCCCAGGCGGATGCCATGAGACTGGACTTTTTCCGGCAAAACGTCGGGTCCATGAAGGTATTTGCGCCCAACCCCGACGAAGGTCCGGTCTCCTTTGTATACTCCGGGTCCAGAAATGCGAAGAAAAAAATACTTCAACTTGCCTACACGTTCTGGCCCATCGACTACCAAACAACCGGCACATACGCTCTCAAACCCAGTACACAAGCATGGGAAGAACTTGGGCAAGGCAATGGGTATATCGCCCGCGCGCCGACAAACGACTCGACCACCGTGGTCGTCAGGCAAGTATACCTGGGCTATTACGACAGCTTTGATCCGCAAACGTATTTACAACCGATATATGTCTTTGAAGGGGATTACGGATTTATGGCGTTTGTGGGAGCAGTCACCGGCGAATGGACAGAAGCGCCCTAGAAAAATTTTAGTCTTTCGGAGCGATAATTTCCCATGTATAGTTTGAAAATATCCAGTCAATAAGCCTCGTCGTATCACTAAACCGGTCACGGCTATGGAGGACGACCAAGATCACTCTGTGTCCTTCTCGCTCAACAAGCGTTACGAGATTTTCCCCAGCTTCCTCGGTCCAACCTGTTTTTATACCGCCAACGCCGGGGACTTTCCCCAACAACTGATTCACGTTCGTCAGAGGATGAAAATAGGTATGGGTGACGTCGGAAATCGTAATCTGTGGTATCGCGACAATTTTGGCAATCGTGGTATTGGTCAGAGCATACGAGGCCAGTATCGCAAGATCCGTGGGTGTCATTTTATGATCAGGGTCATCGTACCCGACCGGGTTGACAAAATGACTGTGGACCAGGTGAAGCGACGCAGCCTTTAAATTCATGGCAGATACGAATGCTTCGACTCCTCCCGGATAATTTTCTGCCAAGACATACGCGGCATCGTTCCCCGACTGGATAAGTGTCCCATAAAGAAGATTTTCCACCGTCATCCGCTCTCCGGGTACCAGCTTCATCGTCGCCCCTGCGTTGACCAGTGTTTTGACGGTTACCACGTCATCAAGTTTATACCGGTCAAGGGCGACCAGGGCCGTCAGGATCTTCGTCGTTGACGCCGGCGCAAAAAGCTCTTCTTCGTTACGCTTATAGAGATAGACTCCGGAGTCTACATCCCGGATGACGATTCCACTTGCGGAAACTTCACTCCCCGGATATATACCGCTCGTGTTCATGGGGTATGGCGCCGGGGTCGGCGCTGGGTAATCTATTTTTCTCTGAGGCGCGGCGACGGATTGGCGAGCAAGGGTAAGTATATTTTGTCCCGGGTACCAGAGAAAAAATCCGGCAAGGATAACCAAATACAATATTTTATGCCATGAACGACGAATCCACGAAGCTGTATGCTGGTAGACAACTTTTTCTTTGGGCATGAGTTAAGAAGTTTTCGCAACGACTCCGATAATAGGTTTGACCACTGATTCGAAATCAGTCTCACGCATGGAAATAGACTTAGTGTGGAGCCCTGCATTGAAGAAAATTTCCTCGTTGTCACGCATGCCGCGATCCATATAGACCGGAATATCAAAAAGGTTGCCAAACGGCGGCACGGCTCCGATAGTGACGCCCGTAACCTGCTGCACCTCATCGGGTGTGGCCATCCGGAGATCACGGATCCCATATGTATCCTTCATGAGTTTCATGTCCAGCTTACAATCTGCAGGCAGAACCACCATCAATGGCTTTTTATCTCCGTAAAGAACCAATGCTTTGGCACCCTTATGGAGAGGCGTGTTTCGGACGCGCGCTGCATCTTCAGAGGTCCGCACTGGCTCGTGCTCAAACATGTGATATTGCGCCTTCCCTGCTTCAAGCGTCCGAATAATGCGATCAAATACGTTTCCTTTTTTTGCAGTGACGGAAATACCAAGCTCGAGAAGCTGCTCGGGAGTAGCCTCGCTTGGGGCGTCCATGACGCTCGTCTTTCCACCCGCGCTTTGCGGGAACGCGACAACCTCACGAAGGTAGGGTTCGCGTGTAATAGTCATGAGAAGCCGTTCGATGCCGTGCGCCAATCCCCCGTGCGGCGGGACTCCGTAGGTAAAGGCTTCAAGCATGTGGCCAAACTGCTCATGGATTTTCTCCTTTTCATACCCCATCACTTCAAAAACAGACTCCAAGAGGGCCGGTTCGTGACTTCGGATGCTTCCTCCGCCTACCTCATAGCCATTACATACCAAATCATATTGGGTCGTTAAAATTTCGCCGATGTTTTGCTTATTGAGAAGCCACTCTTTGTGTTCCGGTTTGGGAGATGAGAAAGGATTATGGGTGAAGGTCCAATCGCCTTCCTGTGTTTTCTCAAAAAACGGGAAATCGACGACCCATGCAAACGCAAGAATGCCATTTTTCTTGTCTTTTTCGGAACGCATATCAAACTTATCAGCGCCGTACTGCTCCATCGCCTGCGAATATGAAATGACGGGAAATGGCTTTTGCTTAATGGTATACCCCAAGGATTCCATGACCGATATCATTATCCCCTCATCCATCGCCATGACTGCCTCCCGATCCACGAAACTCATTTCTATGTCAATTTGTGAATGTTCAAAACCCCGGTCCGCGCGCAGATCTTCGTCGCGCATGCAACGGGCGATCTGAAAATACCGTTCGAACCCCGCAACCATCAATAGTTGTTTGTATTGCTGCGGCGACTGAGGTAACGCATAGAATTTGCCCGGTTGAAGCCTGGATGGCACCAGAAAATCCCGTGATCCCTCAGGAGTCGATTTAGAAAGCATCGGCGTCTCGATTTCCGTAAAGTCCAGTGAGAACAGGTATTGTCGTACTAGATCAACAAATTTTGACCGTAGGCGAATATTTTTCTGAAGTCTCGCTCGGCGCAGATCCAGATAGCGGTATTTTAAACGAATTTCTTCATTGATGTCGTACCCGTCAGTATCGATGGGAAACGGAAGCTCGCGGGCTTTGGAAAATATCCGAAGTTCCTTAACTTCTACTTCTACTGTGCCTGTATCCAATTTCGGATTGACCATCGAGGCGGGACGTTCTTTTACAAGACCCATGAC
>MFJZ01000065.1:1179-1836 GCA_001781025.1 Candidatus Gottesmanbacteria bacterium RIFCSPLOWO2_01_FULL_49_10 | reverse complement strand
TATTCGGGTCGAACCGAACTCACCTCCGATGTGCGAATTCCTTTCACATCGGAGGTGTTTAACACAAGTTGGACAACCCCCGACCGGTCCCGCAGATCCAGAAAGGTAATTTTTCCATGATCACGCCGGGCATCAATCCATCCCTGAAGGAGAACTTCTTCACCGATTTTCGTCGTCGTTTCTGTCGCAAGTGTTCTTGTCATAAAAAATCCGTCCTTGACTATTGTATCAAAGGACGGCTTTCTCCGTGGTACCACCTTTATTTAGTTAAAAGTTCATTTTACACTTTTAACTCTTATTCCCTGCTGTCACGGGCTTACCCGGCTCGGGTCTACTATCCCGACGTACGTCGGGATTTCTTCCGGCTGCTCTCCTTCGACTCCGTCCTTCGGTAAACTCAGGACTTCGCTCAGGATAAACGGCTTGTTATGCCATCATCGCATTTGCATATTTCCGTTAGAGTATACTCCGTAACTGGGATATTGACAAGCAGCAAGTTTGCATGCTATAAATACCTTTATCTTATGCAAATCGATACACGATTTATTGTCCTTAATATTAACCTCCTCGTCGCGAGGAAGGTTTGTGTGGCGGATGCATAGATAGCGTATCATCATTGACCACACAAACCTCCCAAGATCGGGAGGTTTTTTGATG
>MFJZ01000065.1:0-1162 GCA_001781025.1 Candidatus Gottesmanbacteria bacterium RIFCSPLOWO2_01_FULL_49_10 | reverse complement strand
TTACGAGCCGATCAATCCGCCAGCAATCGCAGCACGAGCCGCACGGAGTTTATCCTGAGCGGAGTCGAAGGAAATTGTAGGTAAGGCGAGTGCTAAGATGCGGCGGACGATGGAGAAAATATGTCCGTAACTATCCAAAAAGAATCAGTAACCGCAGCTCAAGTAATAGCATCGCTGCAACTACTGCTTAATCCTCACGTCGGTAAGCATGACCCAGCACGGACAAGTGCTATGAAAGATGTGCGTGCCGGACTACAGCATTTTCCATCACATGAGTTTTCATCAGATGGAAAAAGAGTGAGCGTTCTTCTTGAAGTGGATGGAGACGCTCAAATTATCGAGCTTCCTTTAAACGGAGAGATATATCCGTAAGTAGTTGCTCTGCACTTTAACAAAGTTAATAGATTTTGGGCAGGGATGAGCTGTGGACACGATACCACATCTTCTCCCCGTCCAAAATCACATAGGAGGAAACATATAAAAACTAAGTCACACCACTCAGTTAAACTAAAAAACTACAGAACAGAGAAAGGATCCCGCGACATGGCTATAAAATGTAAGAGTTGCTCAGATGGACAAGTACCTGCTACTGGTCGCGCTGCAGAGCAAGGTCTCTGCTGCAAATGCGACAGAATCCAAAATGGTCCTCAGACCCAGGAGGAAAAGGCTATCAAGGAACGCCGACCTCAACAAAACCATTGGGTCGCGGTTGCAGCGGCAGCCGCACAAACACAAAACAGCTGATCCGTTGAGGTCCAGCGCCGAACCACCAGCCGCTGGCGCTGGACCTCTCCATTTAGGGATACTTTGTCTGAAGCTTCGGACAAAGAATCCTCTCTAGGGGGTTTAAGAAAATAGAAAAAGAACAACGAGCTCGAATGCTCAAATCACCAATTTTCTTTCTCTTTTTCAACCAACCCTACACCTGCCTGCTTTTCCCAGCGGTTAACATCCTTAACCGTTGAGTATTACAGGCAGGTGAAAAATAAATTAAAGAGATCCCCGTTTTCTATGGCAAAAATAGCGCCAAAAGAAAGCGAGGATTTTTTGTCGGAGTTACTGTAGGTGTATGTCCTTAACCTTAAGCTGCAATCGCTGGGATCCGTTCCAGGTGTCCAGAGAGATGGTGTAGGCGATATCGACATCGGGCTTTTCTTGGAGT
>MFJZ01000064.1:6918-7360 GCA_001781025.1 Candidatus Gottesmanbacteria bacterium RIFCSPLOWO2_01_FULL_49_10 | reverse complement strand
TGCGAGTTTTCCATCTACTATATTCTCGAGGTTATGCCAGCTTTTATTGATCCGGTGATCCGTTACGCGGTTTTGGGGATAGTTGTAAGTGCGGATTTTTTCGGCGCGCATACCGCGGCCGATAACGCTTCGTGCCGCTCCGGCAGCTTGGGCGACTTTCACCTCTTCCGCTTCCCAGAGCTTTGCCCGGAGTATCGAGAGGGCGACGGCGCGGTTTTGGTACTGGTCCCGCTCGGTCTGACAGGTGACGACCAAGCCGGTGGGCTTATGCCGCAGTCGTACAGCAGAGCTCACCTTGTTGACATTCTGTCCTCCTTTGCCGCCACTACGGAAAAATTCCCATTCCAGCTCGTCTGGCCGAATTGCCACCTCTGCTTCCGGGATGTCCGGAAGCACCGCAACGGTTGCCGTTGAGGTGTGGATGCGTCCCTGCCGCTCAGTT
>MFJZ01000064.1:3842-6855 GCA_001781025.1 Candidatus Gottesmanbacteria bacterium RIFCSPLOWO2_01_FULL_49_10 | reverse complement strand
CCGCGGATGCGAATCGTGGTGTCGCTTAGGGCTTCGACGTTCCAACCCAAGAGATTCCCATAGCGCGTGTACATGCGCAGGAGATCCGCGGCCCAAATTTTGGCCTCATCGCCGCCTGGACCGGGACGAAACTCGAGGATAGCAACATCAGGATTCATAGGACAAATCTCAAATCACAAATCTCAATGACCAACTAGGATTTTGATTTTATAATGATACTTGCAAAGATACGGATAAGCTCCTCGTTTTCTTGGAGTAAGCGCTCTATTCTCCCGTGGAATTTTTTGTCATTCGTGAACTTGATGAGCGTGAGCCAATATCTTGTTTCTTTCGCTTCCTTTTTTACCACACCCATTTTGTAAATGAAATCCCTTTTTGTGGGTGTTCCGTCAGCCTCCTCATAGTTTGAGCCTATTCCGGATACCGATCGTATGATTTGATCAATAAATATACGATTGATTCGATTATCAGGGAGATCTCGAGCCAACGCAATAACCTCTAGTACAAATTGTAGTATCCTCTGTTTGAGATCGTATTTGTTTTCGTTGGGCATTGTGATTTGAGATTTGTGATTTGAGGCGTGCTACCGCAATCCCATGAGCATCTCTTTGAGGGATTTCGGGGAGCGCAGTTGTTGCTCTTTTTCCTTTTTCTTTTTCTTTTTGTCCGCAAGAATCACCGCGGTTGCTTGTGCGGACTTTTGTTTTTGTTGGAATCGCTCGACGCGGCCCAGGGCATCGACGAACTTCATTTCTCCCGTAAAAAACGGGTGGCAGCGCGAGCAGATTTCGATTTGTATTTGCTGTTTTGTCGCTCCCACGGTGAATGTGTTGCCACAGGCACACAATACCTGTGCTTCCCGGTACCATTGGGGATGGATATCTGATTTCATAAGAATTGGATTATAGCATGATTTACCTACGGTGTCGACGGAGGTGAGGGGGCATTGGGACGATCCGTTTTTGCTTCTGTCGGCGTTTATGCTCGGCAATGACGACGCCTGTGGCGATGACTGCTGCACCGACGACAAATGGAAGTGTTATTTTTTCTCCAAGCCAGAAGAGCGCAAGCGGCGCGGCCCAGATGGGGAAGAGGTAGTTAAATATCGCGACCTCTCCCACTTCAATCGTCTTCATCGCAAGTTTTTGAAGTGTATATGCGAGCGTGCCCGAGAGAAACGCCATGTACAATACTCCCAGATGGGCAGAGAGCGGGGCGTTGGCAATGGTCGTTATTACTTCACTGAGTGAATACGAAGTGAAGAGAAACGGGAGGAAGCAAAGAAACCCGATTATGAAGGAGATGTTGGTGAGTGCAATTGCGGGTACGCGCTCCCGAAGCGACACTTTAGCAATTACCGTGGCGATGGCATCGGAAAGAAGTGACGCAAGAATCAGAAGGTTTCCCTCAAGCGAGATAAACGCGTGGCCGTTGCCGCCCACGATCGGGCCCACGGTGACGATGAGGGTTCCCAGGAGAGCTAGCGCGATCCCCATCCGTTCGGGTTTCGTGATGTGCTCCCCGAGGAGGATCATGCCCGCGATAGCTACCATGATCGGGCCGGTCGCGGAGATCACGGTACCGGTAAGTGACGAGGTTTTATCAAAACCAAAGAACAGAAGCCCCAGTCCCAACGGAACAGCCAAGACACTATGGAGAACGATGTGGGGAATAGTGCTCGTATTGAGCCGTAACTTCGGTGGCCGGACGGCCCAGAGGGCAGCACCTAGCGCCGAAGCAAGCGCGAAGCGGTACGTGAGGAAGATAACTGGTGGAAACGAGGAGAGGGTAAACTTAATCACCGGTCCGGCGACTCCCCAGATGATCGAGACAATAAGGAGCAAGAAGTAGGCAGTGAAGCGATGGTTCATGGGCAGAGTTTTTGGATGACCGCATCAATGGTCAATTCCTCTTGAGTCTGTGCTTTCATGTCTTTGAGTTTTACCACACCCTTGCCCACTTCTTCCGGCCCCTGGATGACGACGTAGGGGATGCCTTTGCGGTCCGCGTACTTGAGCTGCTTATCGAGCTTGTCTGCGGCAGGGTAGAGGTCAACTGATAGACCCTGTCTGCGTAACGAAGATGAAATCTGGATGGATCTTTTTTGAGCGTCAGCAGAAAATATCGTGACGAGGACTGACCTGTTTGTTGCAAGGTTTGGAATAAGTCCCAGGGTTTGAGCGGCTTCAAGTGTGCGGTCAAAGCCTAGTCCAAAGCCCGTTCCGCCTATATCCTTGCCCGAAAATTTTTCTACTAACCCATCATAGCGCTCGCCGCCTAAAACGGACTGATCGCCGGCATCCGGAATCTCCACTTCCCAGATGGGACCCATGGAGTAGGAGAATGATCGGGCAATCGTTGGATCAAACACGCACCAGTCTTCAGGGAAGCCGTAATCATCTATATATTTTAGAATAAATGCTATTTCTTCATTGGGCTCCAAGTTTTTGACATAGGAGAGATATTCCTTGGCTTTCGGAAGGGCGATACCTTTTGTCTCCATCTCCTTTATGACACCGTCGTCACCTATTTTTTTAATCTTATCTATTGAAACTATCGCTTCATAGGGCATGTCCTTAAATAACGCGCGGGAGTTGATGCGGACGAGCGCCTGCTTGAAGCCGAGCTGACGGTAAATATCCAGTGACAGCGCGATGGTTTCTGCGTCCGCGTCGGGCGTTTTAACGCCGAAGATGTCCGCATCGACCTGGGTAAACTCGCGGTAGCGGCCCTTCTGCGGCTTTTCAGCACGGAAGGCGGGTTGGATTTGGTAACGTTTAAACGGAAATATAAGTTGATTTTGGTATTGCGCCACTACCCTGCAGGTTGGTACGGTCTGATCGTATCGAAGCGCCACATCGCGATCACCCGGATCTTGAAATTTAAAAAAGAGTTTTTCGTCTTCTCCGATGACTCCTGTGAATATTTCGAGTGGTTCAAGTGTCGGGGTTTCCAGTGGAGAAAAGCCCCATGACTCACAGATTTGGGCAAGTTTATCCCTCAGCCATTTGCG
>MFJZ01000064.1:0-3720 GCA_001781025.1 Candidatus Gottesmanbacteria bacterium RIFCSPLOWO2_01_FULL_49_10 | reverse complement strand
TATCGTATCATAGCGATGGTTTCTCTATCCACTGCTGTATTTCCCACATATGTCCGTCAGGGTCGGTAAAGTAGGCGGTCCGCTGTCCCCACGGTTGGGTTTTTGGCGGCTGTACAAAACGAACACCTTTTTTCATGAGTGATGTGTATATGGCATCAACGTCACCAACTTCGGCAAATGTGTAGATAGCGCCACCTGCCTTACCGACGTACTCATTCCCGACTAAGGATTCGACGGCGTTTCTTCCGTATATAGCCAAGAAACAGTTCTTCAGTCGAAACTGGCTAAACTCCTCCTCTCGTGCTTCCCGCTTGATGGGTAACTCTAGAACGTCACGGTAGAATTTCCGTGACTCGTCGTAGTGATCCGTGACTAAAATGATCCATTCGATCGTATCCATTGTGTCTCGATTGTATCACGCCTTCTTGGGCTCAACAGTAGGAGTAATCGGATAGCCAAGCCCTGCGATTTCTATAGATTGTCGCTCTCGTGGGCTGGCGCGTAAATACGTTATTACCTCCTCCTCGGAGAGAGGGATTGCCTCCGGATGCGGAAGATTTTTGGATAGACCAAATGTTTCTCCTGGTTTTAATTCGTCCAATGATATCTTTTTTGGAATTTCACTCATATGCTCATCTCCTATTTCAGCTTCCCAATAACTTGCTCCGCTTCCTCAAGTACTTTGAATTCCCGTACGAGGGGCACGACTTTTTCGATATCTTTATAAAACGCGCGGTCCTGGGTGATCGCAGGGCTTACGGATCGAACGAGCTTGTAGACAGCCTGAAACACAGGTGACGGTCTAATGGGACGGCGAAACTCATACGCCTGGCACACTGCAAGGAGTTGGATTGCCACCACAGCCTCGGTGTTTCTAATGATCTCCCGGGCTTTGCGCGCGGCAATCGTGCCAAAGGAGACGTGATCCTCCTGATTGCCCGAGACGGGGATCGAGTCGACACTTGCCGGACTTGCCAGAATTTTATTTTCCGAGACAAGCGCCGCCTGGGTGTACTGGCTGATCATAAGTCCGGAGTCCAGTCCCGCACTTCTCACCAAGAATGCCGGTAAATCTTTGGAACAGGCAGGATCCATCATGTTATTGGTCTGCCGTTCGGCAATGTTGCCCAGGTCAGTGATGACGATCCCCAGAAGATCCTGGGTGTACCCAATCGGCGCGCCGTGAAAGTTGGCACCCGTCCTGCACGCTTTCTCTTTGGTAAAGAAAATCGGATTGTCCGCGACGGCGTTCATTTCGATTTCCGTTATCTTTCGGATATACTCGAGTGCGTCACGCGCTGCGCCGGCGACCTGCGGTACGGAGCGCAGGGAATAGGCATTCTGGACGTTTTTTTTGGGTTGTTTCATGAGATCGCTTCCGGCGTACAGCCGCCGAAGGTTCTCTGCGCTTTCATTCTGGCCTTTGAACGGACGCACTTCGTTGTACTCCTTGCTATACGCACTCTCAACACAGTTAAGGACTTCAATTGTCATGGCTGATACGATTTCCAACTGTTTGATAAGCCGGATCGCATCGTAGATGTTGATAGCTGCAATCCCTGTCATAAACTGGCTGCCGTTCATGATGGCCAGGCCCTCGCGGTACGCAAGCGGAACGGGTTTTAGCCCTGCTTTTTTCATCGCGAGTTTGCCGGAGATAATGTTCCCTTTCCAATATGCTTTTCCCTCACCGATGACGACCAAGCCCATTTGAGACAAGGGGGCGAGATCGCCGGAAGTTCCGACTGACCCTTTTTCGTAAAACACCGGAGTGACGCCTTTATTGAGCATTTCGACGAATGTTTCAAAAAGGATTGGCCGGACGCCCGAGTAGCCTTTGGCGAATACATTGAGCCGGAGAAGAAGCGACGCCTTAGCGAGTTCTTTGACCACCGGTTCGCCGAAGCCGGAGGCGTGCGCGCGAAGCATGCGGGTCGAGAGTTCTCCGGCTTTATCTGGTGAAATTTTTACATTACCGAATCCGCCGATACCGGTATTGAGGCCGTACATGACATCTCCGCGGGCAAGCATGGCGGCAATTGCATCCCAGTTGGACGCTATGCGCTTGATAACTTCACGAGGTACATCGACAGACACGTCGCCGCGGGCGACAGCCACGATATCCTCGATCGTCAGAGAGTCGCCGTCCAAAAGGACGGAGTTTTGTTGATTTCTCATAATTCTCCTTTCGTCTCGACAGGATTCTACACTTCTATGTAGTGTGCAGAATCAGAAACACACCATGTATTTCTCCTGCGAGTAGGGGAGGATTGAAATAATGACAAATCTGCAAATGGTAAATGGGAAAAACTTCAAGGCTCCGCCACGCGCGTGAATTAGAGGGTAGCGTGGGTGTGATGGCGGGGAGCGCGCGGTAAAGACGCCGTTGGAAGTTGAGCGGATGATAAAAAGATAGGTGTCGATGATAATAGGAATATCATAAGATTATTAGCATATTAACATGTTAATATGCTGATGTCAAGAGAGATTTTATCGGAGTTAATAGTGGAATAATTTACGGGGTTATTTTGTGTATACTAAGCGTATGGATTACCAAACGAAAACGAAACTTATTCTTCCATTCAGAGGTACGTGGATGGTCAGTAATGGAGGGAGAACTGTCGAAACAAATAATCACATGAAATTTGCTGATGGGGATGGGCCGAAAAATCAGCTCTATGCGTACGATTTTAGAAGAGAACATGCGGGAAATGGTGAAAAACTTGAGGATTATGAAGTGTTTGGTGAGAACGTGATCGCTCCCGCGGAGGGCGTCGTTATACAAATTATTAACGGTGCTATAGATGTATTGCCTGGGGAACGTGATAGAGGAGTCGGCGTAGGCAACATGGTTATCATTGATCATCAAAACGGTGAATACAGCTTACTGTGTCATTTTAAGAACTCCTCTATAGGAGTTTCAGTTGGTGATCATGTTAAGCAAGGAGATCTTTTGGGGCTCTGCGGAAACACAGGGAACACGAGCGAGCCACATATCCACTTTCATCTCCAAGACGGTCCGCGTATGCATACGGCCAACGCGTTGCCTGCCCAATTTGAAAAGATAATCGTGGACGGAGGGATAAAATTGAAGCATGAGCCAATACGAAAACAGATGGTGTCAAACGTTTAAATCTTTTGGTGTAAATGCGTAGAAGAAGAGTGCTTTGAGAGACGTCACTGCATCGATAGATCCTTCTGGATCCACGTCAATGATCAATGCGTTTTCGGCATGCTGGCCGATGCACTGTCTGCATCTACCGCATGGTCCTGATTTACCGGAATGGGAGACGATGACTGCTTTGATAAAATTGACCCCGCTTTTCTGTATCTCTCACTCACTGATCGCTATGGTGATGGCGCTTCCTTCTGCGTGATCGGTTTCGGAATAGGATGCGACTTCAGCGTTGCATGAGGCATAGATCAGACCTGATTTACACAAAATGGCTGCACCGACTTTATATCCTGAATATGGTGGATACGCGTAGGTTCTCATCGCGACAGCTTTTTGGATAGCCTCGGAAAGTTTATCCAGACCGATTTTCTCAATTATTTTTGCGATCCATGCCCGTTCAGCATCAAGTTCTTCTGGGGTAGGAAGCAATATTTTATTCTGTAACTGTGCGAGAGTCATATTTATTTCACTTTGGACCGGAATTTCATCCGGTTTGCTACGGCTTTATATCCATCCATGCCGTGGTGGAACCAGTGGGCGACGCG
>MFJZ01000063.1:16025-25772 GCA_001781025.1 Candidatus Gottesmanbacteria bacterium RIFCSPLOWO2_01_FULL_49_10 | reverse complement strand
ACTTCGGCCAGTTCCCAGGCAAGCGTGATCTTAGTGATGTTGTTCATGACCATATTCTACTGGTCATGCCGGATATTTACGGAGAATTGAGCGCTGAGTGGAAAATCATGTACAGATCTATTATGCTTACCAGGTGAACATGAATCTGAAAAAATACATACGGTCAATACCGGACTGGCCGAAAAAGGGAGTGAATTTCAAAGATATAACGACTCTTTTGGAAAATAAAAAGATATTTAGGTACGTGGTTGACAAAATGGCGGAGCCTTATATTTCCCTAAAGATCGACAAAGTGGTGGCTATTGATGCAAGGGGGTTTCTCTTAGCAGCTCCCATTGCGTACATATTGGACTGTGGAGTTTGCCTTATCAGAAAAAAGGGCAAGTTGCCATATGAAACTCTCGAAGAGAGTTGTCAGAAGGAATATGGGTTGGATACACTCGCCATACATAAAGATACGATAAAACCGAACGAAATGGTACTCTTGGTTGATGATGTGTTGGCAACCGGCGGGACTGCCCAGGCCGCCGTAACGTTAATTGAGAGATTAGGAGGCAGGGTCGTCGGAATAAGTTTATTGATTGATTTGCCTTTTTTGGGAGGCAGCAAGAAAATGCGTAAATATAAAACGAGTTATCTGATGAGCTATGATTCAGAATAAAATCAAAATTGGAATTATCGGCGGCAGCGGGATGGATGATCCCCAATTGTTCGACGAGGTAAAAATAAAAGATATACATACTCCGTACGGTAAGCCATCGGATACATTGACGATTGGAACCATGGGAGCTGGAGAAGTGGTTATGCTGGCAAGGCACGCCAAGGGGCATACCATATCACCAACAAAGATCCCTTTTAGAGCAAATGTCTGGGCGTTAAAGAGCGTTGGTTGCACCCATATTTTGGCAACAACGGCTTGTGGCTCATTAAGAGAAAAAATGAAACCGGGAGATTTGGTATTTATAGACCAGTTTATAGATTTTACTAAACTACGGGCGCTAACCTTTTTTGAAAACAAGGTAGTGCACACTCAAATGGCAGACCCCTTTGATCTCTATTTAAGACGGATCTTAATAAAAGTAGCCAAGAAGCTTCATTTGAGACATCACGAAAAAGGAACCATTGTTACGATAGAAGGGCCAAGATTTTCCACAAGAGCAGAATCTTTCATGTTTAAAAAAATTGGCGCTGACCTCATAAATATGTCTACTGTTCCTGAAGTAATTTTGGCAAACGAGCTGGGAATTCCCTATCAATCAGTTGCTATGGTCACCGATTATGATTGTTGGAGGAAAAATGAAGAATCAGTATCCTATGATTTAGTCATGCAGAGAATGAAAGAAAATTCGGAAATAGTAAAAAAACTTCTCGTAGAGACTATTAAAACTATTTACTCAAGCTACTGATGCTTAATATATTTGCGCAAAAAGCACAACGTAGTTTTTTCCGTATGCTTTGGCACATTTCGGGCAAGTAGTGTATGAAAAATACAATTTCTTTAGATTTTTTCCTTTATTTTTAACATATTTTTTCATTTCCTCTGACCACTTACCGACATTTTGATACGGACCTTCAAACACTTTCGTTAAAAACGTGCCGGTAAGTGTAGCCATTTGAGCATCGGGGACTTTTTTGGAAACATCGATATAAATATCTGCTCCCCAAAGAGAATTTTCGTCAGTGAGCATAAGTTGATGCTTTGCTTCTGCGCCAACCGCATTAATTAATTTCTGATATACTTAACATATGAAAGTGAAAAGTGTTTCCGGTATAACCTGTTATGTTCAGGACCTACAAAAAACTGCTAAATTTTATGAGGCTTTAGGGTTCCACATTAAAGTGAATGAGCCCAACCACATCACCGCGTATGTGAATTGGTTCTGGATCGACTTCCTTCTGATAAACAAAGAGGATAAACCAGAATTTCAAAAAGAAGCTCACTCCCTTGACAAAGGCACGGGGCTCTACCTGTATCTGAGTGTCGATAACGTCGACGTCTTCCATAAAGAACTGCTCGCCAAAGGCCTCAAGCCCTCAACCAAACCACGGAATTGGCCCTGGGGTAACCGGGAATTTGTCATCCGTGATCCGGATGGTTACAAATTAGTCATCTTCAAGGGAAAATAAATTTGTACCCCCATCCATTGCCCGGAGACAAATAGCGAGGGGATATCCGTAATGACTATTACCCAATTGATAAAAAAAACGCTATGATGGATTACCAGCGTGTGTGATCATATGTTTCTGGCACCGAATCTTCCCTATCGCCCGGAGCTATGAAGTATGCGAGCACACAGTCCAAAAAAAGCTGGGCCAAGAATGAAAACTTTTCGATTTCCTCGCGTCGATATATATATAATCGCTATTCTCTTTTTTGCGGCGACTCTTCGGTTGTGGCAACTTGGAACTATTCCTTCCGGGGTGCTTAGCGATGAGGTGGAAATCGGGTATATTGCGTATAGTCTCGGAAAAATTGGCGTATCGCCGTATGGCGATACCAACATATTTGCTATACAGGAAACGTCGGGAGGATCACGGCCGCCGCTGTATATTTACAGCGCAGTGCCTTCCGTTATGCTTTTTGGTTTGACTCCGTTCGCCATACGCCTGCCATCTGCACTATTCGGAATTTTCTCAGTTCTCATATTTTATCTTCTTCTGCAACGCGTATTTGCATCTGCATTGGTGTCCAAGGCGGGAGCGTTGTTGTTTGCGTTTAACCCCTGGGCCATTCAGATATCCCGACAGGCTCTTCTTGAATCCATCACATTGTTTTTTGTGCTTACCGGAGTCTATGCGTTTGTTCGGGGAAAAGATCGGATATGGCCGTATCTGATAGCGGCCGCATGTTTTATCGCATCATTATTTTCCTATGATGCGCCGAAAATTTTCCTACCACCGTTTCTCCTGGCTCTTATGCTTCTCTACAGAAAAAAATTATGGAGAGCCCCGAAGGTCGTCGGAATATTTCTCCTCGTGATGGTGCTCGGATATGCTTTCATGCTCCATACAACGTTTTTCAATCTACAGGTGAATGACTTTAATGCGGTAAGCATATTCCGTTGGGCGGATATTTCTGGAACAGTGAATACGGAACGCGAACTGACGACTGCGCCGCTTTGGCTATCGGGTATATTTCATAATAAAGTCACCGTGATCATCAAAAATGTCATTACCAGTTATGCAAGCATATTTTCTTTGAATTGGTTTTTCGTAAACGGCGCGGGGAATCTCCAGCACTCTGTAGCGCGGCATGGAGAATTTTTTCTGTTTGAACTCCCGCTATTTTTTTTCGGCTTGGCTGCTATGTTATCCGGAAACGCTGCTGGGGGCACTTTGTTTCTCCTGTGGCTCATGATCGGAGCCCTCCCCGGCGGCCTAACGACAACGAATAGTCCGTTGCGGTCTGTCCTTATGTTGCCAGCACCACTTGCCATATCAGCTCTTGGATTCTCGTCAATGATGCGACGGCTTGAACGTTGTAGCAATAATATTCGCAGGATTTTTTTCGTCTTGAGAGCAGGAATACTATGTCTATATGTCACAAGCTTTTTGTTTACTTATTTTTTTGACTACCCTGTGTATGCATCAGAGTGGTGGTCCAAACAACAGGACGATGCGATTCGTTTTGTTATTGAAAAAAAACAAGCCTATCCCCACGTGTTTATCAATGGGCGGTGGCGGATAATGTACGCTTTTTTTGCACAAATTGATCCAGCGCTCGTCCTCGCTTCTTCAAAAAGACAGGAGACGTACAATACCGTTCCGGTTATCTCGTTAGGGAATGTGATATTTGGTGATTTCAGTCAGGCAACGAAAGACTTCGCCTCCCCATCCGCGTTTTTTCCCAAAGGATCACTTCTTATTACCGATGGTGATAAATTTCCTCACGAGACACCGCTTAAAGATTTTTTAGATCCGGGCGGCGTGAGAATACTATATAAAGCGATAGAGGTACGATAAAAAAATAACATAATCCTATGATGAAAACCGATGTGAGCGTGGTCGTTCCCGTTTTCAACGAAAAGAAAAGTATCGTTGAACTGCAAAAAGAAATTGAGAGCGTATTTCAGAAATATCACGCTTCTTTCGAATGTGTCTACGTGGACGATGGAAGCACAGACGGTTCGTTTGAGGCGCTCCAAACAATCAAAAAATCTTCATCCGCTCATATCATCCTCATTCGCCTGCGCAAACACTTGGGTAAATCAGCAGTACTGGCAGTGGGCTTTGCGCACACAAACGGTGACATCATTATCACGCTGGATGCAGACCTACAGGATGATCCTCAAAACATTCCCGCTCTGATTGATAAACTCCATGAAGGATATGATGTGGTAGTGGGGTGGCGCAGACATCGACGCGATGTGTGGCACAAACTTCTTCTTTCCCGTGTCTTTAACACGGTCGTATCAATGGTGTCGGGAATACCGATTCACGACTTTAACGTTGGTCTGAAATGTTATACCCGACAGGTTATCAGAGAAATCAAACTATATGGAGAGCTACACCGTTATACGCCCCTTCTCGCTCACGCGAGAGGATTTACCGTTGCAGAGATTCCCATCACTCATTATCCGAGAAAATACGGGTCATCAAAATTTGGCATCGGACGGATATTCCACGGAGGTTTAGATCTTGTCACCACATTATTTCTTCTTTCCTTCAAATATCAACCCATGAATCTCTTCGGCGCTTGGGGGTCAGTGTTCATCTCCAGTGGGACAGCAATCCTCGTCTATCTTTCCGTCCTGCACTTCATAGGTGAAAAAATCGGAACGCGTCCGCTTCTCCTGTTCGGCATACTCTTATTTCTTTTTGGCATCCAGCTCGTTTTCACGGGACTGCTTGCAGAGTTAATCACAAGCTATAAGCTTTCTGTCGATGATTATCCCGTGGCAGACGTCATTGAATAATATATGAACGTCATACTAGATTGGTGGGTCCTGTTTGGTTTTTCCGCGCAATTTGTCTTCTTTCTCCGATTTTTTGTGCAGTGGCTCCAATCGGAAAAACAGAAACAAAGCGTTATTCCAATGAGTTTTTGGTATCTGAGCGTCATCGGATCTGTGATGATACTGATTTACGCCCTGAAACGCGGAGACCCTGTGTTTATCGCCGGACAATTTCTCGCGCTGTTTATCTATATTCGGAACATTATCTTACGACGAGAATCAAGACTAAAAAGATCGTAACGTCTCCTGATATACTATAGTACATATGCAAATTTTTAAGGATGCTGTTGGGTGGGGGTTTTTCTTTGGTTGATCGGGTATATCTTGGGCATCATTCTTTTTATGATGTGGACATCAACCCGTGGTGGACATCAATGGACATCAACCCTGGACATCAATGGACATCAACCCGTGGACATCAACTGGACATCAATGGACATCAACCCGACGGGTTGAATAGCTTTAAACCTATTCTTTCTTATCCAAAAAGAATTCTTTCAACATGGTGGGATGTACCAGTCGGCACATCCCTCACGCACCTTCCTTGATTAAGGTCAATTGAAATTCGTAGCTTCGCATTATTTACAATGTGAAGCCATGCACCGACTGGTGCTTGGCTCCCACGGCAGGATTCTCAGAATCGAGTTCTGAGTAAACTCCAAATAAATTTGAAACAAGTTTTTCGGAGTAAACGAACCTGTAATTTTTACTAGTACCAAATCTTGGCTCCGGCGACAGGATTCGAACCTGTAACCTTTTCCTTAACAGGGAACCGCGCTACCATTGCGCCACGCCGGAGCGAAAATTTGATACAGTATTATTAAGCTACAGAGGAATGTAAAGGAACCCGAAAATTATAACACAGGGTGTTTGAAAAGCCCAACAAGTCATCCATGCCCCCTGGTAAATCCTATTGACAATTACTATAGTCCACTGCTAAAGTAGTGCCACATGATACAGAAATTTTTCTCTTGTTTCCTCTTTATCCTCCTGTCCGCTGTACTCTTGGCCCTCCCCCACCAGGCCTTGGCCTTTGACGTGTTTTTTAACGCACAGGCGTTACTACAGCTTAACCTTCGGGGAAAACCGCCTATGTCAGTACTTCTTTCCGGCCCTGTTCAGGTACAAGGTGGTGAGACGGTGGGGATAAACCGCACCGGACCAAGAAGTGTCGCGACGGAAATTCTTTCCATGAATCTGAACGGTTCTGACCCACAAGGCCTGGCCGTCAATCTCAATAGCAGTAGGTCAAATAGAAGTATCGGCAGGGTCGAGGAAAAATCAAAAAAATGCCCTTCGGCCCTCCAGTGTCCGGCCAACTCGTTCTTTGACGTATTTTTTGAAATACAGATGATGACCCAGTTGCCCAATAACGCAGCGCGTCCTGCTTTCTTTGACGTGTTTGTGAATCACCAACCAGCGCACCTGGAAGCGGTCGTGGGATCGCTCATGAATCTCAAGGGAGTCTATCGGCAAAATAATCCCGTGAAGCTTTATCCGCTGGACCAAGAGGTTTCTATCACGCAATCCGACGGGAGTGTCGGAACGGCCAAGCTCCTCCTCATGCTTCAAAGATCTACCGAGTCCCCGGTCGGCTTATAAAGTTTTATCCCTTTTTAAGAAGCGGCAACCCCGTGCGCCTGCTGTGGATCACTTTGTATCCGGATGGCACTCTGTCGAGCGCGTTCCTTCCGACTTTCCGGGCAAAATAGTAGATCGTCTGCTTTTTGCCGCTCCCTTTGAGCCGGACGACCATCGTGTGCAGATAATAGGTGACACCCTTCGGGTTCTTATCAGCAAATGCCATATGTGTACCTCCTCACCCCATTTAATCTGAAATGCAAACGATTGTCAATTTACCCCTTTATGGCGACAGCTTCACCGTATCTACGTAAAGCGTCGTACCGGAATACTGGCCGATAATTTCCACCTTTTTCCCGACGTAGGAATCCAGATTGACGCTTGGGCCCGCGACACCGACAGATTTTCCTTCCGAAAGAAGAATGTGCGAATAATCAGATGACGCAGATGTCGCTTTTTGAAGAACTCCTACTTTGGTCGTTGCCGTTGTCTGAAAAGAAGTCGTAGGCGTCGCCGGCTTTGAGAAAAATTTTTGATAGACGAAAAATCCGCCAAACCCCAGAAGAAAGAAAAGGAGAAGACCCACAACAAATCCCTTCATATCTTCTATCGTACAAAAATAGTGGAAAATTGCAACAAGGGCGTCGGGTTACTCAAGGTAGTCGCGAAGCTTTTTACTCCTACTCGGATGGCGCAGTTTCCTCAAGGCTTTTGCCTCGATCTGCCGGATGCGCTCACGGGTGACGCCAAACTGCGCACCTACCTCCTCAAGCGTCCTGGGACGCCCGTCCTCCAAGCCAAAACGAAGGATGAGGACGCGTTTTTCGCGATCTGAAAGTGTTGCCAACACTTCCTCCATGTGTTCTTTGAGGAGTTGTCGCGAGGTCTGGTCATACGGCGATGGACCAGGATCGGAAATAAAGTCTCCCAAGTGACTGTCTTCTTCGTCCCCGACCGGAGTCTCAAGGCTCGTGGGTTCCTGGGATACTTTCTGAATTTCCCGGACTTTGACGACGTCAATCTGCATGACCCGCGCTATCTCCTCGGGCGATGGCTCCCGACCCAAGTCCTGCATGAGGCGGCGGGAGGCTCTGACGAAACGGTTAATCGTCTCGACCATGTGGACCGGGATGCGGATGGTGCGGGCCTGGTCTGCTATTGCTCGGGTAATGGCCTGCCGGATCCACCAGGTCGCGTAGGTGCTGAATTTGTACCCCTTTCGCCAGTCATACTTTTCGACCGCACGGATCAACCCCTGATTGCCCTCTTGGATAAGGTCTAAAAGGCTCATGCCGCGGCCGATATACTTTTTGGCAATCGATACGACGAGACGGAGGTTACTTTCAATGAGCTTCTTTTTAGCACGCTTGTCACCTTTTTCGTAGCGCTTGGCAAGGGAAATCTCATCGGCGAAGGTCAGAAGCGGAATTCTCCCGATCTCTTTAAGGTACATCCGGACCGGGTCGGAAACTCCCTCAGCACTTGCGCGGGCAAGCGCCTCAATCTCTTTTTCTAAATCTGCGATACTCTTACTGGCTTCTTTCTCGATATCCTGAGACGTCGTTTCAAAAACATCAACACCTTCGCGGATAAGATGGTCATAGAGACTATCTATGTCCCTAATGTGTTCTTCCGGCTTTGGGTAGAGGAGGAGAATGTCGTCTTGCGTGACAAATCCGTTTTCGCGGCCTTCACGGATGAGATCCTCAACACTCGAGAGAGTTTTTGCTTTCGGCATACCAGGTAGTAGAACTTCGATAGTTAGTTTGAGCTAACTACAAAATTTTCCTCTCCTTTCTCAACGCTAGGGGAGATACGCAGAATAAACGCGTAAAAAAGATTTTCCGAAAGAAAAATTGAAATCGAAGTTTCACTACCTGGCATAGGCTTTCGATCACCCCTGTAGCACCTCTTGTGAAAACCAGCACTTTTTTGCCAGTTTGACACGGGGATTACAGGCGGCGTCGCGTTGTCGTAGCCGTAAGTATAGCAGATTTAGAGCTTGTTTTCTAGGGCTTTAAGCGCCCCGGTGAGCTCACCTAGTCTTCCCTGGATCACCCGGGACTGCTCGTCAGTCTTTTCCGAACGAGCGTTTCCGCGGGCCAACTCCTGGATTTGGCGCCGGAGAAGCGTGCGCTTCAACTCGTAGGTCGCTTTCGCCCATTGTTTCGCAAAGCGCTCTTCGTCCGTCAGGACATCTCCGATATCCCACAAAAACGCCTCGTCCAGGATCGGCAACAGTTCCTTGGGGAGACTATCTGCAAAGTCTTTCACGAGAAAGACCGGATGTGTAGGGAGAAACGCACCGATCCGCTCCAGAATCTGGCGAACCGGCAGATGGGAAAAATCTGCCACAGCGACTTCTTCCTGAGTGAGATCATCAAAAAGCTCGCTCGTTTTCCCCTGAAGGACAAGCGCCAACACGAATACTTCTAATTTCTCCTCTCTTGTTTGGTACGCCATCTCGTGTTCCTCTCTCTTCTCACGCGTGTCGCGCGTATACGATAGAGCCGTAGACTTTGCTTTTTTGATCCCTTCGCCGATCGCCTCCTCTGATACGGATAGCGCCTTCCCAAGTTCTTTGACGTAGTGCGCCTGCACGATGGGGTTATCTATCTTTGCAATAATCGGCAGGAGCTCCTCGCTCACCTTCTTTTTACCAAATGACGAAGCAGTATCGAAGCGCTTGATTGCTGATCCGATAAAATAATCGTAGATGGGAATTGCGTGCTTGATCGCGGACTTTAGCGCCCCGGGGTTTTCCCGAACAGCTTCATCCGGATCCTTGCCGGAGGGAAGGGTAACGACACGCATGTCGAGTCCTGCTCGGTCGGCAACCTCGATCCCACGCCGTGAGGCCGCGTCCCCTGCCACGTCACTATCCAAAGCAAACACAAGCCGCTCGGCAAAACGCCGCAAAAGATTGACGTGGCCTTCGGTCAATGCCGACCCCTTTATGGCAACGACGTTGCCGACTCCCGCCTGAAATGAGGAAATGACGTCAAACTCTCCTTCCGTGATAATCGCCTCCCCTTCCTTTTGGATGGCGGCCTTTGTGACATCCAGGCCGTAGAGCACGTTACTTTTGCTGTAAACCAGTGTTTCGGAAGTGTTGATGTATTTGGCTTCCTTCGCATCAGGATCCAAAAGACGTCCGGAAAATCCGACTGTGTTGCCGCGATGATCTTTGAGCGTAAACATGACGCGGCCG
>MFJZ01000063.1:2741-15961 GCA_001781025.1 Candidatus Gottesmanbacteria bacterium RIFCSPLOWO2_01_FULL_49_10 | reverse complement strand
GCCACGCCCAGAAGAAACGGTGAGCCCGGCGTGTTCAAGGAGCTTTTCATCATACCCTTTCTTTTTAAGGTAATTGAGGAGCCCATCCCAGCTGTTGGGGCTGTAGCCAAGTATGAAGGTCTTGATCGTTTTATCGGAAACGCCCCGGGTCTTGAGATAGGATCGCGCGTTTTCACCCACTACGTGTTTTGTGAGGAGGAAATGGTAATACTCGCTCGCCAGGTGATTGGCCTCAAAAATGCGCTGCTTGAGCTTGCTCTCCGGCGTCTCGTCGTGTCTCCTGGTCAACTTGACGCCTGCTTTTTCCGCTAAGCTCTCAAGCGCTTCAAGGAAATCAACGTGGTCGTGCTCCATGACAAAATCGATAACCGATCCGCCTTTACCGCAACCGAAGCATTTCCACGACTGGCGCTCCGGGGACACGATAAAGGAAGGAGTCTTTTCGCTATGAAAGGGACAGAGAGCCTTAAAGTGTCGACCTGCTTTTTTGAGTGTCACCCGCGCGCCAATAATGTCAATGATGTTTGTCCGCGTTTTGACTTCGTCGATATCACTCATCCGGGTAGTAGAACTTCAGGCAAAACGCAGGTGAAAGAGGTATTCTTTCAATCTGCGCTTGAGAAGTCTCCCTCCTTGACTAGTTTTAAGATAGTTTTCTCTGCGTTTTGCATCTTGCTCATTGAGACATGCTTCATAATAAATAAGCTTCCAAGGAACGTATGCCTTGGTAGATCGATTCAATCCAACCAGGTAGTAGAAGCTTTGCTTTCACTACCTGGTTCTGAAGTTTCACTACCCGGTCATAATGGCCGCAGCATACCACAATAAATTTTCAATTTGAAATTTTCAGAGAGCGGTTCAATCAAAAAGAGGGAGAGGAAACGGGTGCTTTCGATACGCGAGATACCGCTTGATGCTCTCGCCATGGTCGAAGGCAAACTGATCAAAAGAGAAAAGCTTCTCAATAGCAATCCATTCAATCTTGGATGATTCTCCATCCGGATTACCGGTTTGGCGTATTGGCCTCACGAGAAAGTCTATTGCGACGTTTTGACGATCCTCATGTGGGCGGTTAGGGTTCGTGTTAATGCGAAACCAGGAGATGATCTCCCCATCCCAGCCGGTTTCCTCTTTAAGTTCACGCAGGATACCCTGAGAGGCCGTTTCGTCACGATTCAAAAATCCCCCGGGTAAACTCCACTTGCCGGTCTCTAAGATATCGCCGGTGCGCTTGACCAACAAGAGCTTCCCGTGGTCCTCGACCATCGCATGCGTCACGATATGACGAAAACTCGCTTTTCCACCGTCTTCAAACGTGCAGGTAATCATAAGTTCATTCCGAAAAACTAAACATCTTTCTGTTTTTAATTTCGCCAATGATCGTTTCAATCATTTCATGATACGAATGAGGCGATAGATCAAGCGCCTCAAAATTAGTTACGTCGTCCTTGCTCAAAGGAATACGGAGATGTAAATCGATTGGATTCACGTTAACCCTAAAGCGACTGAGTATGTCATGAGCGATTTGATATTGCGTCACAATTTCTTTGATAAAGACAGGAACGATTTTATTCCATTCATTACCAAGAATCACTCTATCAATAATCTGTGATAAGTGTCCAAGGTATGTCGGTTGCAACTTCCATGACGTATCAAATTCTGCAATTTTTACTCTATCCTCTAGGCATCGCAAAATCCGATTAAACGGCCTATCGTTTATTGTATTCGGACTCAAGCCTACAATAAGCGATGGACGAAGTATAAGATAACCCGCATGGACGCTTTTTACTTGATCCTCTGATGTAACTTTCAGTTTCCCGTAAAGATCATTTGGGTTATTGGCAGCTTGTGAGGAAATAAAGATAACTTTTGCACCGATCTCATTTGCGCTCTCTACGACATATTTTGTTGATTTTCCGTTTAGGGCGATAAAGTCTTCTTCGTTGTTTATTGCGTTTTTCCCACTGGGGTAATTGGCAACGTGAATAACGACTGCGGGTGTTAATTCATGGAATATTCTCTGCACCGCTTCTTTGCTAGTAAGGTTTAATTGAACAAACCGTTTTGATAACGGATGATGAAAATACGTCCCGATCGTTCTATATTTATCTTTTAGATCAAGGTACATCCTTGCACCCACGTACGAACTAGCTCCAGTCAACAATATGGTTTTCCCAATTCTATCGTTTCGCTTAGAGATCATAACGCGTTACTCAATTTTAATTCCCACGAAGTCGATCTTGGGGAATACCTTTTTGACCTCGGACCAGAACTTCTCAGAAAGGCTTGCCGAAAACTGGCCGTATTTGCCGGTGGCCATATTGGCACAAAGTTTGCGTTCGTACTCGCGGATAATTTCTACGACTTCGGCTCCGTACTCGTTAAACAACTTCTGCCACTCCCGAGGATTCATGGCATACTCGTTATGAATGTCCTTGAAGTTCTCAAAGAGCTCTTTGTGCTCTTCCGTCATCTTGGCAACCATTTTCTGATACTCACGCATAGCGATTGATCTTCCTATTTATGCTACATGATACGTCTCTTTCCTGTACGTATCGTATATATCCCGATCTAAGATATCCCGTTGGCGCGGGGTAATGGAGATATAACCGGAGGCCATGGCGCCGGTATCGTAGTGCGGGTCATGACTCACCTTGTCTGCAAAGGCAATGGGGTAGGTGAAACGCATGGTACTCCGATCCATGATGAGCGGATATTTATAATATTCCTTCACATCGGGCAAAAACTGCGTCATCCGGACGCGGCTACCCGCTTTGGACGGAAAGTTTACGTTGAGAAACGGCGCGCCCCAAAACTCGTGACTCATTGCCAACTCGAGGATGCTTTTACTTATTTTGGCAGGGTAATCCAAATACGGCGTCATGTCTTCCTCTCCGTCATGGACACCGCGCCAAAGATTCGGCGGACACTGCCAACTCATTGCAATACTCCGTGGCGCGAGCCCCAACGTGATGGCGCGAGCCGCAGCAGCCATCGTACCGGATGTTATGAAGGACGCGCTCACATTGGCTCCCAAGTTGATACCCGAGAGAACAAGGTCAAACTGCTCGGAAAAATACGCCTGTGCGCACTCCATAGCATCTACTGGATGGCCATCCACCCAAAGAGCTTTTACCCCGTCCACTTCATCCTCGCCCCACCCTCCGCCTTCTCCTATGCTGATGTAACCGCCAACGCTGCTTTGTTGGGTAAGCGTCCCAGCTATGGCCAGCTCGTAATGATCTCTCAGCGCATGAACAAGGAGCCGCGTGCCGATTGATTTGTACCCGTCGTCCCCGGTAAGAAGAATGGTTTTGATGGTCATAGGCGTATATTACACGATGCGGACGGCTTTATCGGGTTCTTTCTGGAACTCTTTATGGTAAATCGTTTGATTGAGGATGAGACGGAGGCCGTGCTTCTTTAACAATCGCCGGACCAGTTTGTCCAACTCCTCCCGATACTCCTTGGATTGGGATGAGTAAAACTTCTCAACAATCGCCTTCTCCTCTCCTTTCATCTCCGCCATGAGCCGCGTTCGGATGTAGGCAGAGAGATTGAGGTGCTCCACAAATATATCGCGCGTACCGCTTGCGGCAATGGCAGCCATCAGCCGGTCCAGTGCGTCCTCTTGTGCGACGAAGTGCGGAAGGAGCGGACCGATGAATGCATATGTTTTGATGCCTTCCTTGTTTAACGTCGTAAGCGTTTCAATGCGGCGCGAGGAGGGAGGCGCGTATGTTTCAAAAAATCGCGAAACGCCATCGTCTGTGGATGTAACGGTAAGCCCCACGGATACGCGCGGCAACTTCTTAAAAAGATCGATATCCCGAAGGACTAAATTTGACTTCGTCAGAATACTCACGAGTCCGCTAAATCCAAACGCGAGAAGCTCTTCCAGGCACGCCCTGGTCAACTGGTATTTGACCTCCATCCCCTGATACGGGTCCGTGACAGAGGAAAAAAATATCTCTTTACCTACCCCTTTATTCTTGAGTTTTTTGGGCAACTCCGCGCGAAGAAGTTCCGGGGCGTTCATTTTGGCATACACGTACTCTCCCCAGTCGGCGACGGTTTTGCCCACAAACCTGCCCATGAAGCTGGCATAACAATATTTGCACGCAAATCGACAACCAATATACGGGTTGACGACAAAATCAATCCCCGGTATCCCGCAGCGGTTGAGAATCGATTTAGCCAAAATTTCCCGAACGTCCATAATTTATATATATTGTTTGACAAGTTTTTCGACTTCCGAAAAGTCTGTCGTTTCCATTAATTGTCTGATGAGTGAGGTGGCACCACGAAATGACCGTACGTATATTTTAAAATACTTTTTCATGGCAGGGAATCTCTGCGGGGAGGGGTAGGTATCGCAAAACAATTTTGTGTGTTTGAGAAGTAGCTGCAACGACTCCGCGCCGGTATGGTTTTTGGGGATTCTCTCAAACACCCAGGGATTATGAAATACTCCTTTGCCGATCATCACCCCATCCACCCCATAGGCGGTGTGTGCCTGCCCTGCTTGTTCCAAACTCATAATATCTCCATTACCGATAACCATCGTACCGGGAGAAATGTGATCCCGTAGTTTTACGGTCTTGCCGATTTCATCCCAGTGCGCCGGAACTTTTGATAACTCTTTTGCCGTTCTCCCGTGAATGGTAAGCGCATCGATATGTTGCTCAAGGAGAAACCGGATCCAGGTTTCGGTCACCATGGTGGTCACCCCAATACGGGTCTTCACGCTTATCGGCATGCCGGGGGCCCCTTCTTTAGTCGCGGCTATCATTTCCGCAGCGAGCGTAGGGGTTTTGATAAGTGACGCTCCGGATCCCATTTTCATCACCGCGCGGTCCGGGCAACCCATGTTTATATCAATGCCGTCAAACCCCAGGTCTTTCACGAGTCGCGCAGTGGTATAAAAATTCTTGGGATCTAACCCCCATATCTGGGCGATGATTGGGCGCTGGGCTTGGGAAAACTTAAGCCTGTGGATGGTGTTGTCGTACCCTTTGGATACCAACGCTTCCGTATTGGTAAATTCAGTGAAAAGTACGTCCGGCTTGGCTGTCCCGGCGATAATTTCCCGAAACACGAAATCCGTCACCCCGTCCATGGGAGCCAACACGAGAAAGGGTTTATTGATGATGGCCAATTGATGCCAAAAATTTACCATCAGGGTATTGTATCTCGTTTGAAATAGCAGACAGTAGAACAATATTCATCAGGTCACAATAAGTGAGAGCAAAATCACCAAAAATATGCCAGATTTAAACCTAATCAACCCGACGGATTGATTTTCGTGATTCTTGTTAACAAATGTTGTCTGGCAAATTGAACATTTCTTGATCGTGTCGCCAAATCGAGATAAATATTTACTCCGTCAATACTACCTAGATAATTTCTTACAACATATACAATTCCATCAATTGTGATTAAATATGGTTTTATAGAGGTATTCAAAATTGAACGAACTCTATTTTCAATTTCCTGTGCGGTGAACGTCGTATCAATGTCAATGTGCATATGAGGCAACCAATAATCCACCCATCTGTCTTTTGTCTTTTCAACGGGCAGGAGCTCGATCAACGCTTCTTCCCATTTGCTTGTATCACCTATAAACAACCATAACCCATCATCACTAGACATTTCTTGATATACATGAAATTCTGTTTGTTTAATTAATTCCTTTAATCTTTCTTTCTCTTTTTCTTGAGAGGAAACCTTATAACAAAAACCAACGTGATTTAATCGAACGATTGATTGATCACTGGTTAATCTATCTATCAATTGTTTCAATAATTCAAAATGAACAGGATGATCTGATACCTTACTTTTATGCTCTAATAAGAGAGGGAGAATATTTCCTACGGGTGTAGAAATTTCTGTATCAGAACAATCAAGTAAATGTGTGTTTTTAAAAACTAATGTATCGTTGCAAGACAAAACGCTAAATATCTTTTTAAAAACGTTCATTATTTCATAAGTCATAAATACTTAATTCTATTCTCACTTCCGATCAGCTTTGTCTCAAATACATTTTTGATGATTGGAATACTATTTACAGTGTTATACCCTATTTCAAAACAACAGAAACTCCCTCGACTCAATTGAATGTGCTATACAACGTTAAAATGCTTCAGGATGCCTAAAACACCGTTTTCGTCAACAGACCCACCAATAAAACCTCGTTCTCCTTTGATCACAATTTTATCTTTTAACTCTTGTGATCCATTTCCCATAGTCCCTGCATAGCCACAGATTTCCATAAATTGCCAATCGGTCATACCATCGCCTATACCAAGCATATCAGTTAAAGGAACCTTCGTATATTCAGAAATGACCTGTGCTGCTTGTCTTTTCGATATTCCGTTTGCCGTAATAATGCCAAATTGATATGACAACGCTGTCGGATGCACTCCCCATTGTAGGGGTAATTCTTTGACTTCTCCATGAACGAGGTCAACAATCCTTTGTTTGTCTTGCTCATCATTAGCTATAGGCATAATCTTCACAACATCAAGCTGATGAGAAATTTCTACCAGTGATGGGACAATGCTTGGTTCTCTATTTAAAATATCAACATGTTTTGTTGTTTTGTCGCCAACAAAATCTTTTTGAATATAGTACCCATCCTTCGTATACAACTCTACATAAATTCCATTTTGCAGTAATAACGCAACCGTTTTCCCAACAATATCTCGTTCGATAATGTGTTGGTCGATCACTTTATTGTGTAAAAAATCGATAACTATTGCTCCTCCATCACCGATATGGACATTATCGAGATGTGCAGCTTCAACAATGCTTTTTATCGAGAATGTTCCTTTACCAGTACAAAGGCTTACTATAATGTCTTTTGCACGGAGCGATTTGAGAGTTTGAATAATCAACGGATGAGGATTTGGCCAATTATAGCCTTTCTTCCCGCCAACTAATACACCGTCCACGTCAAGAATAAGACCTTTGATTTTATTCATACGGAGAACTGTTTATAGCATTATTTACCTATTTCAAAACCACCATACTTTATCCTGAACTATTGAATTATAGCTTACATCTGACAATGGCATGACTATCGCTCTCTGCAAGGCTCATAAAAAAACGATATACTATATGGGCTATGTACAATTGGAATACACCAACAAAGCATATTACCAGATCGAAGCAATCCACGATTTGGAAACTCAACCAACATATTAATTTTGGATTAAATGGCAAAAAATTGAATTTACGCCTTATACGCAAATACTGGAACGACCTGGCTATTGACCCAAAACGCAAACAGCTACTCCGATATCTCCTATGGGGAAAACTATCCTAACCGCTATACAACAAAAGGCATGTACAGAAATCGCATCTGATCCAGTGGTAAAAAAACAATTTTACCTTACCGGAGGCACAGCGCTCTCTGAATACTATCTGCACCACCGATTATCCGAAGATTTGGATTTTTTTAGCGAGATTGAAGTTGACTCCCTCTGGCTCAGTATATTTACTAAAAAAATTAAAGCTGCGATCGGAGCATCAAGCGTAGACTCCCAAAAAAGTTTTAATCGAAATCTGATATTTTTTCATATCGGAAAAACCGTATTGAAAACTGAGTTTACCTATTTTCCTTTCACACAAATCGAAAAAACAAAGATCATCAATGCCCTCCATGTAGATTCACTCCTCGATATAGCGGTCAACAAATTCTTTACCATCTATCAAAAACCCGCAAGCCGTCACTTCATAGATTTGTTTTGCATCCTTCAATCATCAGACATTCAATGGGACAATCTGCTAAAACTTGCCCGCATTAAATTCGACACGGTTATTGATCCTCTACAATTAGGAAGCCAACTCATAACGGCAAACATCGTCGGTCAACTTCCGCATATGATCACACCGATCAAAGAATCACAGTGGCGAACGTATTTTCTTGAAAAGGTAAAAAAATTAAAAAAAGATATCGGCAAGTAATAAACTAGCGGAGAACTATTTACAAAGTTATAACCTATTTTATTCCAAACAACCTTTCTCTTTGACTCAGTGTCTCCTCAGCTAAAATTCCTCCAATCACTTCAATCGGATATTTTTTTGCAAACGAAGCCAAATATTTTGCCGAAAGAGGTAAAGAGGCTGTATTTTCTGTTTTCGCTCCATAGTAATTTCTTGATACTTTAGCTTTTATCATTCCCGTAAGGCATGTTGGACAAGGTTCGGAAGTGGTTACAAACGTATACCCTTTTAATGACATTGTACCAAGACTTTTACATAGGTGTCTTATTGCATTAATTTCTCCATGAGCAGTTGGATCAGTTAATTCTTTTTGTCTATCATGATCTTTCCATACAATATTTCCACCTTGGTCTACTACAACAACAGCAAACGGTCCATTACCTTTCTTTACAGAAAGTTCTGCTTCTTCCATTGCTAGCCGCATCAATTCTTCGGGAGTTTTCATTGATTAATGATATCATGCTTTTTCAAAAACGCTCTGCCAGAACCGGATTTTAAATATTTCTCAAAATTAAATGCAGCGTATTTATTGGTGAAAGCAAAATAGGAAATAAGTTTAACCGGAAGTCTATTTTTTGTTGCAGGAACATTACCTTTTTGGTGACGATCACATCTATCCTTAAGATCGTCGGTACAACCTGTATACGGCTTACCGTCATTGCATCTCAAAATATAAACATAATAAAAGCGGACTGCGTCCGCCGAAGGTCGCCTCTTAATATCAGGTCCATCTTTAGACATACAAAAAATATATGGCGAAAGTCGCCGTCGCTAAAGCTATGGCGACCGAAGGCGGAAGGGGCGGGATTCGAACCCGCGATCACCTTGCGGCGATACATCTTCTCCAAAGATGCGCACTAGACCAACTATGCGACCCTTCCTGTACTGGCTATTATACCGCACGCTCTGAAATGGCCCTACTCTGTCACTACAATGATACTGTTCATCCTAGTTGACGATCCCTTGGTCCCGCCGTATAGTGGTCGAAAATCCTGCTATGAAATCTGCCCGGTTATCCATAGCAATTGTTGCTCTCGGAATTTTCTTTTTTACCACTGGCTCGACCCTTATTCGCCCTCTTGAAACACTCAAGGCAATCACCGACCACGTCGTCATTTCTGAAATTCAGGTCAGCGGATCAACCGGGTCAGATGAATTCATCGAGCTCTATAATCCGACCAACGACCCCGTGGTCATGTCGGACTGGAAACTGAAAAAGAAATCTTCAGGGGGCACCGAAACCTCACTCGTTACGAGCTTAAACGGTACCATCGGACCACGCGGCTACTTCCTCATCACAAACGATGACTACGACGGCGCCGTCCCCCCTGATGCACCACGGTACGCATCAAGCATCGGAGACGATAACACCATATTGTTATATCCCGCGAGCGGCACTTTGCCCATTGATCGGGTCGGCATGGACGCTGCAGACACTCCGGGAACCGCTTATGATCCTGAGGTCTCGGCTGTGGCGCAACCACCTGCAAATGGAAGCATCGAACGAAAAGCGCTTGCATCATCAGACAGCGATTCGATGGGAACAAGTGGCGCAGACGAGACCGCGGGAAACGGTGAGGACACGGATAATAACGCAAGTGATTTTGTCCAGAGAACGATCTCCGATCCGCAAAATGGTGCCTCGCCGTCAGAGGCTCCTCCGGAGCCTTCCCCAACACCAACCGAGACAGAAACGCCAACCCCCACACCATCAGAATCACCTACTCCGACACCAACTGAAACGCCAACTCCAACAGAAACCCCAACTCCCACAATGACACCGACTCCTACTCCAACTGAAACACCGACGCCTACCGAAACTCCAACACCAACTATGACCCCGACGTCAACACCTGCACCAACCCCATCGCTTACCCCTACCCCAACAGGAAATCCGACCATTCAACTTCCTGGACGTCTCTTTAGCTGCACTATTGAATATCTGCCGCTCAGAATCTTCGGTATTACCTTCCGTATGCCAAAAATCCAGTGCACGAGAAACTAACCACGCTTCATGGAGTGTTTCCGTAAAGTAAGAAGTGGCATCATTGACGTCAGAAATACTCCAACGACCAACAGTGCGCCGCCGGCGATCATAAGAAACGTAATTTTTTCTGAGAGAAATAACACACCGCTTGCCCATGCGGTAAAGGTACCCACATAAAGCATCGCACCGGCGACCACTGCCGAGGTGTGCCTAATGCCCCATTGATTCAAAAAGTACATCGCAACTCCTAGAAAAATCCCAACATACAGAAGCGACACCCACGAAGCAATCGATAGATTGGGCACATGCACGAGCCCCGTTACCCCGTCAAAAAATACCATAAGCACGAGCGAGACCGCCCACCCGCTTACCAGAGCACCAACGGTAAGCCCGAGCGGCGAAACGTGCACGCTCAAGCGCTTTGAATACGTGAGGTAGAACGAATAACTTACGATAGCCAACAATAAAAGTATATTGCCATGAAACGTCCCAAAACCAGATTGCGTGCCCAAGGACTCAAGAACGACGAAAAGGGCGCCCGTGCATCCCAATCCTATACCTATGACTTGCCAAAGTAATAGTTTTGATTTATTCATCATGCGCTCCTCAAAAAGGACAAGGATAGGAACGCCGAGATAAATAATCGATGATGCAATGGCGGTCGTAAATTTAATGCCGATAATAAAAAGGGAGAGATTCCCGACCCAAAAAAGTCCCAGAAGAACTAACTGTTTTCTGTGTGTCCACAGATGACGGAAGCGGGTCAACGAAAGAGGCATGAGGATGACGAGCATAATAGTCAGACGGAGAAAAAGAATCGTCATGGGCGGAAGCTCACGCAAGAGAATCTTAGAGGCAAGCGGCGCGCCCCCACCAATCATGTTGGCAACGATTAGAGCAAAAACGGCAAGAGTATAGTTATCGGGAGAATTCTTCATGGAGAGTCTTTCTGATATGCTTCCACCAGTCATGGGAATCAGTTGACGCCAGGTCCTTGGCAAGCGCAATCGCCTCCCCAATCCGGAGTCGTGCCAAATTACCTTCTATCCACTCCCTCGCATGGATGTTTCCTTTTTCCTCGAGAAGTTTAAGCTCGACCAGGAATGCGATCACATTTGCTTCGTAGACGATACGTGCTTCGAGTGATTCCTTTTTTTCGTATGTTTCAAGCGTTTTCAGAAGTGGTTCGTCGACGCCGGCAAATATATCCCGATTGGCTTTCTCCTGATCGCGCGTCATGTAAAACGTCGCAATTTTGTCAAGGTCCCCGGTACGCGCCTCATGAAAATCATGAAAGACACTCATCGTCAATACAGTCTCAAGATTCGCGTTTAATTGCTTCCCAAGAAAATACGCGATGACCGCGGTCATAAACGTGTGCTCGCCGACACCTTCATCGTTATCTCCCAAAATCTGCCACCCGGTACGCTTGAGCCGTTTCACGACCGCGGCTTCATAGATGAGATTGGTGATGTGCTTGACGTTGTGCATAATTGGCCTATTACGGTGAATGCTCTACTATGGGCTTTATCCCTTTCACTGTTGTATCGATATAATAGAGATAATAGTATACATCATTTTCTTTAAACGGTACGGTCTTGCCATCCTGTATGAGCTGGATCATCGATGCACGAAGACCGGGAAAGAGTCCGGAAGATGTTTGGAAAAATTGTTGAACAGATAACACGCTTTGAACCGCCCAAAATATGACAACTGCCAACTGAAGGATGCGCAACCGCCGATCCCAGAACCAAAGCGTCAGGTACGCAGCCATCATGATCGCGATGAAACGAAGTGAAGAAAAGTAGTAGCTCGTGATCTCTCCGCTATAGAGCGTAAACGAAACCCAGGGAACGATAATCCAAACTACTATGAGATACGTCAGAGTGAACCAGTGGCTTCTTTTCTCTTGCCTGGAAACGATCACGCTATACAGCGGCAAAAAAACGAGTGCGACCGGTCGAAGCCACCGATACCCAAGGACAATCTCAAACTCGATGACGGCGTCGTGGAGAAGCTGCAGCATGCGCCTCAGATGAAATCCGTGGTAATACGTCTGGAGATATGAAAGCGTTGCGCCGATAGTCGAGTGCGTCTTTACCTGCAAATCATAGATCGCCTGCGGCAGAAGAAATATTCCGAAAATGGGTACCGATACCAGAAGATACCCGAGTGTCTCTCTTTTACGCGGAAAAAATGGCAGAGCAAACATTGCCATAATCGGGTAAAAAACAGACGTGAAGTGGAAGTGGAGCGAGAGCCCAGAGATTGCCGCAAGGAGAAGAATATATCGTGGGGTTCCGAGCATAACGCGATAGAGCGCATAAAAAATAAGAAAAGATACCATCGGGATAAAATTCGTTGGCAGCTGCATACGGTCTGCGGCTATGTAGGGGGAAAAGACCGCATAGATAAAACTCGCAATCAAGGCGACACGAACCCCGTGGATCGATCGGACGACACAGTACAGCGTCAAAAAACTCAGAATGCTCGTGACCCCGGCGACAATGGGTGAGGCGATGGGATCGAAACGAGTGAAGTAGTAAAACAGTGCGACAAAATAGTAGTAAAGCGGACCCACGGTGATGCCACTGTTGTACTTGGCCATAATTCCCTGGAGTGGATAGCTGTGTTCATATAAAATCCGAGTCGCGGCCCACGCATGATCCATCTGGTCCCACCCGACTTTTGCCCACAATTCAAGGTTATAGAAACGGAAAAAAATATGGAGGATACCTATGCCAATAAATATGAGCGTTGTCCTGTGGGTGCCCCGCATGATTTTCCCAATAAAATGCTTCATGTCAATGTATAGAAATGCCTACGAATAAGTAGTACCGTAAGTACGACAAGTGCCGCAAGAGAAACGAGTGATGTCACGTTACTGACAGCCCTCGTTGGTGTGTCGACAAACGCCACAGTGACAAGGTGAGAACCGGGCATCAGTGAAAATTCCACCAACCCGTATCGGTTACGATAGTCGACTGGCGTGGGCTTCCCGTCAACCACAACAGTCCACCCTGGGTAATAATACTCGTGGACTCGGAGCACACTTTTTTGTGCTACTGTTACACTTGCTTCATACTGTCGAACATTTTTTGTGACGTTTGCAATCGACGCGTCGCCAAAAACCACCTCCATGGGTACCGAGGCAGGAGTCTTGAGGCACGTCGTCACCCATGTGGGTAAGTACTCGACTCCCCACGTCGTGCCGCACGGATCTTCC
>MFJZ01000063.1:0-2725 GCA_001781025.1 Candidatus Gottesmanbacteria bacterium RIFCSPLOWO2_01_FULL_49_10 | reverse complement strand
CAAATTCATAGGATTTCGGCAGGAAATTCGGGCGACTGACTATCATGACAGCCGCGATGACACCCAATGCAACCACGAGAGTGATTTTCTTCGGGACACATACCACCATTCCACCTATCAGGAATGCACCAAACAGGCTTGCAAATACATGGAATCGCCAGGGAAACTGCACAATGTAAAAAACAGGGTAGAACGTGGTCCACAATGGCTTTGTGAGAACTGTGGTCATGGCGATCGCAATGCAAAAAAGAATGCCCGCAATCTTAAGGGGTCGGCGGGCTAAAGGAGAACCGGACGGAATCATTTGCATATACACAAAAATTGCAAGCGGCACCAAAAATGAAAACCAGTTGGTCACAAGCGGTACAAATTTAGAAAAAAGTACTGCAAAAATATTCCACCCCAAAAGACCTTCTGCCATCGCACCAATTCCCGGCTGGAGATAGGATACCCAGAGATATCGCTTCTCAGCAACTGCCGGAATCCAGAAAAATGCTGAAATTCCCAAACCCAAAAAAAACGATACAGCAAGCCCTCGGATCTCTCTTTTATGCCAGGAAGTTTGGTATCCCGTCCAAAAGACAAGAAACGGTACCGCAAGGTACGTCGTCAGGTTATGACTAAGTAAGAGTCCCGCGAGGCTAATCGCCCCAAAAACCATGGCCGTCCGCTTCCCCTGACGCAGTCCATAAAACGCCCAAAATACCCATGGCAACCACGCCATAGCCCATATTTCTCCCACGCCGCCGCGCCAATAGATATCGTAACCGACAAATGGCCCGTACACATAGGCAATCCCGCTGACGACCCCGCCTACCCGGCCAAAAAACGTCCATCCCAATAAAACCATTCCGACAAACGCAAGGAGCACTGCCAGGAGGTACGTTCGCTTGAGGGCGCCAACCGGATTGATACCCGCTAGGATCTGTGCCGCACCTATATAAAACGGGAGTGGCGCATAAAAATTGTATAGCATGTAGCCCCTCCCGCGACCCAGGTCCGCCACATGCCGCACGGGAAACTGCCCGCGCTTAAGCTCGTGGGCCATCTCCTCCATACGAACAACGGAAATATTATCTATCGTCGGAAACAGCCCCGGATGAAAAAGCGGTGCAACAGCCCACCAGAGAAGCATACCGCCAAGGACAAAGGCGCTGACATCAAGAACTATTGTACGGATACGCTTCTTCATAAAAAGTCCGATCATTTCAGGGCAAACGTCGAACGTATTTCTTGGGTCACGTTCTCAATAGTTGAATGGGTGCCGCCACCAGGTACCGTCAATTCAAATTCGTAGTGATACCCGTTCCCGTGGGTGAAAAACTTTTCTCGATAGCCGCTCCCCCGGTCATCTCTACTTACGTACCATACGAGACCACTCTTTTCGGTCTTTGAAAAAGCTCGCGGGTACTGGGTCGGTACAGAAGATATCCACCGCTCCGGCGTCTGACAATTATCCGGGTAGATGAGAAATCGTATGGTATCTGCCGACCGCGTGTCGCTCTCTTTAAAGACGAGCGAATACGCGAGTCGCGGAAACGCAATCTGCTCTTCATACCGGTCGACAACATTTTCCTCCGAGGTCATACCACGAGAGGGAACCGAAAAATGAAATCGATAAAGCCGATGGCTATAAAGCGCTTTCTCGGGGCCACCGGAGACATCAATGTGATCGCGCGGATATTCCTTCTGTTCACCGAGAGTGCAATTATTGCGTATGTATACTCCCTCTTGCCCAGAGGCAATAACTTTTACCATCACAACAAGCGCGACAATACCCGCTATGAGATAAAGACGGGAAACTTGAAGCAGCGGAGACAATAATTTCATACACGGATACCCGACTACAAGGCGCTTCCGAGCAGAGTCGAACTGCTATTACAGCCTCCGGCCCGCTCGCCAAAGCTTCCTTTGCGCCTCTGATCGGAATCGAACCGATATCGCCGGCTCCGGAGGCCGATGCTCTATCCGTTAAGCTACAGAGGCTGCAGCGGGCGAGAGGGCCGCGTTCTATCCATTAAACTACGGAAGCAAAAACTTTTCTCTCGTGTGCTCGTGTTATTATAGCTCGTTGTCCGTCTTCTCTGCTACAATGGGCCCAAGCACCATACCGGACATGCATAAACTCAACGACACCACCGTCCTTGTCGTACTTCTTGCGATCCATGTGCTTCTTGTCCTCTGCGAGTATCGCGCGTTCTACGTCTCAACGTTTGACCCCGCCTACTGGAAAGACAAATACGAACACTCCCAATGGGGACTGCCACTTTCCATACGAACGATCGGTGACGATGGCGTCTACCTGTATAGCGGATTTCGTCTCATACGCGGAGGCGACCCAACCACAAATAATGCCGAGATGCCGCCCTTGGGAAAGTACGCGATCGGCCTGTCGATTGCACTTTTTGGCAACGGGTACATCTATGGATTCATCGTGACCTTGCTCACAATCCTTGCCTTCTACCTTCTTACCATGCCCTTCTTCCGGTCTCGATTTGCCCGTCTGGGAGCGACTGCGTTGTTTGCGCTCGATCCGCTGGTAACCAGCCAATTCCCTCTGGCTATGCTTGACGCACTTCAGCTCCTGTTTCTTTTGCTCGCCGTACGAACGCTTGCAGCTACTCTTAGCGCGTCTCATCCACGACGCAAATTCCTTTTCTCTTGTCTCACTGGTGTATTACTCGGATTTTTTTCAGCAACCAAAGCACCGCTCCTCACCCCGATC
>MFJZ01000062.1:7090-9325 GCA_001781025.1 Candidatus Gottesmanbacteria bacterium RIFCSPLOWO2_01_FULL_49_10 | reverse complement strand
GACTTCGGCCAGTTCCCAGGCAAGCGTGATCTTAGTGATGTTGTTCATGACCATATTCTACTGGTCATGCCGGATATTTACGGAGAATTGAGCGGGACCTTTACTTTTTTACTCTCCTCTGGTACCATGATTTCATCACCCCGGAAGGGGTTTTTCTAAAGCTCCGTTGCCAATGTTTACGGCGGCTTACGGAGCCTTAGATCCGCCGAAGTGAGCTTTCGTAGTGTCCTCCATAGCCTTGTGCGGAGGCGGGAGGCGAACTCGAACGAAGGCGGATTGACAGGAATGTCATTGTCCTATGGATACCGCTCGACCATCGATTCCAAAGATCGCCTCGCCGGTACAGTTTGTCCGTGAGGTGGTGACGGAACTCAAAAAAGTGACGTGGCCGACGAGGGCGGAGACGATCAAGCTCACCGTAGTCGTCATCGTCATATCGATTGCCACCGGCGCGTTTATCGGCGTCCTGGACGTAACATTTATCAAGCTCTCGTCGTTTTTGTTTAACCGATAACTCTATGGATACACCAACAGCACCCCAACCTACAGAGCCAACGGCAACACCAGTCGCCGCTCCCGCAAACGCCAAATGGTACGTGGTCCACACGTACTCCGGCCACGAAAACAAAGTCTCGACCAACCTCAAGCAGCGGATCGAGACGATGAAGCTTGAAGAAAAAATCTTTGACATCGTCGTCCCCACGCGCAATATCGTCACCGTCAAGCACGGCAAGAAAGAAGAACAAAAGGAAAAAATCTTTCCCGGCTACATCCTGGTCAAAATGGTCCTGGACGACGAGTCCTGGCTTGCTGTCCGGACGACCCAAGGCGTCACGGCATTTGTCGGCGCCGGCAATAAACCCACGCCGATTTCAGACAAGGAAGTCGAAACGATCCTCAAGTTTATGGCACTTGAGGCGCCCAAATACAAAGCGAGTTTTTCGGTTGGCGAAGCGGTCAAAATCGTCGACGGCCCGTTTGCGGACTTTTTAGGCTCTATTGACTCGATTGATGAGGCGAAGGGAAAAGTGAAAGTCCTCGTCTCCATCTTCGGCCGCGAGACTCCGGTCGAGCTCGACTTCCTGCAAGTAGCAAAGCTCTAGAGACACGAAAGACAAAAAGACACCTCTAAGGTGAAACTGTATTGACACCTCCGGTATTTCTGCCATACTTAGTCCATGCCTGGAAGAGATATTCCCCTCGTCACCGATGAAATATACCATGTATTTAACAGAGGAATCGCCCGCCAGCCTATTTTCCTAACGAAGCGAGACTACGAACGATTCATGGAAATTCTCCGATACTACCTACCCGTCAAGCCCCCGATCCGGTACTCCAAATTTCTCATGCTCACCATTGAACAACGGAGACAATTTTTCTCCCACACCCATAATGATCTTCCACCTGCGGTAACCTGCATCGCATACTGTCTCATGCCCAATCATTTTCACCTGCTCCTGCGACAGGAGATTGACGGCGGTATATCAAAATACTTAGCCAATATAAGCAACAGCTACACGCGCTACGTCAACACCAAAATGAAACGACAAGGGCCACTTCTCCAAGGAAAGTTTAAGGCTGTCCGCATCGAGAATAACGAACAATTGCTTCATGTGGCGCGCTATATCCACCTCAATCCCTACAGTAACGCGTTAGTTGAAAGTATTGACAAGCTTCTCTCGTACCCCTATTCATCCCTGCCTCTCTATTCCCAAACACAAAAAAACTCATGGTTCGAAAAGGATCTCCTGCTTTCGCAGTTTAAGACGCACAGCGATTTCGTATTTTTTACCAACAATCAGGCGGATTATCAAAAGAACCTCGAAGCTATAAAACATCTAGCGCTGGATCATAAAAATTGAGTAAATCTGAGGTGTCATACCTAGGCCACCTCTAAGGTGAATTTCTCTCGCGGATAAATTCTCCTCCGGTACCAGGGTCTACACAGGCCTCTTGCCGGTCACTGGAAATTCTCCAGTCTCCGTACGCTCCATCAAATACAACGTTCCCGCCCCACTGAAGATGGAACCCGAGCGCAAAAGGCTCATTGGTAACATGCGCATTGGTATATACCCATGTTCCAGGCGCATTCCGTGCGACCTTGAGTGCATTGGGATTCTCGAGGTACTCGCCCGCGGTTCGCAGACCCACGTCCATACGAAGCGGACCGATTCTCTTATGTCTACCCCAGTAAAACGGCGGAAGGGCGCTTAGCACCATATCGCCGTTCCGTAT
>MFJZ01000062.1:5651-7057 GCA_001781025.1 Candidatus Gottesmanbacteria bacterium RIFCSPLOWO2_01_FULL_49_10 | reverse complement strand
ATGGCACAAGCACCCCCTCAACGGGAGTCGTCGATAATCCAAGCGCAAGAGCGCCCTGGAGTACAAGATTCATGAGCGTTTTCCTGGGATTCATAGATATCCTATAGTACAATATCTACCCATGCTTAGTCAAGGATAATAACTCGCGATGACGTACACATCCGGGTCTACCCAAAACTCCAGCGGGAGCAATATATTGACAGCTAGAAGAACGTAAGTTTATACTCTTCCTATGCCCACATCCCCAGATAAATCAGATGAACAACCTCCCAAAATGGTAATGAGGGAAAGAGTTAAGCCCGGCACATCTCTGGGTGCAATTAGAGAGATGCATGAAACCGGAAGAGTAGATACGATTTTGGATGGTGACGACAGAAAAAAGGGCAGTTCGGGAGCATTTTTCGTGTTGGAACTTCGATCCAAATTTCAATCACTTATGCAAAAGGTATTTCCTCCTGCCAAATCCCCCAAATAATATATTGAAAACCTATCGTCGCCTTCTGGGACAGTGATCACAGAGCACCACCGCATCTGACTCGGCTTTAAGGCGATTTGCATCCTGGAGGATAACCGCTGCCTCTTCTTGCGCCTGACGAATAACCTCGGGATCATCTGATGCTCTCCCCTCCTCCCGCCTCTTATCGGCATTCTCAGCACCAAGCTGCGACCATTGATCCAAATTTTCCGCTAAGCACCCGCCGCTTATCGTTTGGTTGCAATACGGCCACCATTTTCCCTCTACCGGTACTGGCTGGGCTTGAACGGTATCTGTCATTGCGACATTCTACTATAAAATACAAAACTATTCTATAGGCTTATTGTTTCCTATACGCGCACATGCTATACTCCTTCTTACCTCGATATCCTCGAGGGAGAAACCGGGAAAGGTTTCGATAAGATCAGATTTTCATACTCCTTCTGTATCTTTCGGAAGTCTTCCCGTTTCTAGAGTTCATTTGAACCATCACATTTTTCCAAACATTTTCTTTTGAATTCAGCAACCTATGGCCACTAAAAAAATCAAAACCATGATCAAGCTCAACCTCAAAGCCGGAGAGGCGACCGCCGCACCCCCGGTCGGACCAGCCCTGGGGCAACACGGGCTCCCCATCATGGAGTTTGTCAAAGCGTATAACGAACGGACCACTAAGCTCAAAGGCCAGACGATCCCGGCCGTCATTACCGTCTACGCGGACCGGACATTCTCCTTTATTACCAAGCTCCCTCCCGTCGCCGCGATGATTAAAAAAATGTTGGGAATCGATAAGGGTGGCGGGAAGCCCAGCCGCGAAGTCGCAGGAAAGCTCACGAGAGCTCAAATCGAACAGATTGCAAAAGACAAGTTACCGGATCTGAACACCGATTCGGTAGAGGCAGCGATGAAGGTAGTAGCGGGGACAGCCAGG
>MFJZ01000062.1:3292-5633 GCA_001781025.1 Candidatus Gottesmanbacteria bacterium RIFCSPLOWO2_01_FULL_49_10 | reverse complement strand
GAGAATTAACCTAATTGCTCTAATTGACCTAATTTCTAAATGAATTCATTTTTGTTTAGATCAATTAGAAATTAGAGTGCTTAGAAATTTTCAGGATATGGGTAAAATCAGAGTTGCAAAACTAGGTGATGAGTCGCAGGAAAAGGAGCAGAAGCGCCGTGCTTCGGCTCGGCGTCAAACCAAAGACTCAAAAAAAGGAAAAGTAGAAGGCGTGGGTCTCAAGGGTGGCCAACGCGTCGCTATGATTGAAGGAACAGACATTAAACCCGAGTTTAAAAAGCTCATCGAGGAAGTGGAACAAGGAGTGCCCTCAGACGTCAGCTCTCAGTCGTCCGCCAAAAAGAAAAAGCAAAAAAAAGTTCGGGAACGATCAAAACGATATAAAGAAGTTGCCGGACTGGTCGACAAGAAGAAGTTCTACTCTCTGACGGATGCGGTAGCCTTGGTGAAAAAAACCTCGCTCACGCGTTTTGACGGTACGGTCGAGCTCCATGTCAACTTGAATCCGGCAAGCCTGGGAGACAAAAAGGATTTCCGCGTTTCCGTTTCTCTGCCGCACGGCACCGGCAAAGCAGTACGGGTGGCCATAGCCGATGATGCGCTCGTTGCCGCCATCCAAGCGGGCAAGATGGATTTTGATATCCTCGTGGCCCACCCATCCATGATGCCCAAGCTTGCCAAATTGGCCCGCGTTTTGGGTCCAAAGGGCTTGATGCCCAACCCCAAAAACGGCACCGTGACGGATACCCCCGAAAAGCGCGCCAAAGACCTGGCCCGCGGCCAGATGAACATAAAAACAGAACCGGAAAATCCCATCATCCATGTGGGGGTGGGCAAAGTCTCTTTTACCGATACGCAGTTGGTCGAAAACATCCAAGCCGTATTCCTGGCAATCGGCAAAAGCAAAATCTCAAGCGCCTCCCTGGCCGCCACCATGGGGCCGGGAGTGAAAGTGTCCCTGTCATAACACTCCTGCCAAATTCCTTCGTATGGGAAATGAACGCCAACAGGCGCACTTGGGTATTTGGTTTGGTGACAGCGACGTAATCCATACGTGGCAACCACCTTTGCCCGAGGATGCTCATGATCCACAAAAAGGATTAGATGCTGTCGTGGCGAAAGTATCTGGTTACGAGGTAATTCCTTTTGAAGCATCGGTGCGGATAAGCCGAAACGGCAACGTGGTCATCGGTGGTGCAACTATTGGTGATAAATCTCCTGAGGCTGTTCTCCGTCTTGGTGATGCCGCGAATGTACTCTTCGACGGGACAAATCAGCCCATCTCCATCAAAGTCATTGCCATCAACTAAACGAATCGTTGGAGGGAAAAAATGTCTTTACCGTTTCGGTCGCAACGCCAAAAACATCTCTTTTTTTCAGCGGAACTGTGATTGTCATCACGTTAAAGCTGTTTGATTATCTCACTATCAAGCCACGGGTCTATCTAGTAACCCCGAGGGATCAACGACTAGACCCCAGTTACCACTACCAACATCTGGCCTGCCTTGTTCACGAAAAACAAGATGACTCAGTGCGGGACGCGGGTGTTCTCCATGTCGCCGCATAAAATCCGGAAGATTGTTGTCCGTTGACTGCTCCTGAGGTTGTAAATCAGCAATATCTTTCCCTAATTGTTCTACTTTTGCTCCTTCTTTTCTAATCAGTTCCTGTAAATGCTCTGCACCATCATATATAGCAAGAGCACTTCTGGCCCTTACCAAGAGTTGTTCCTTAACTCTTTTACGAAGATCTACAGCGTTATGGGCTTCCAATCTCTGATCCAACTCTTCCACGACAGCCTCAAAAGTCTCGCCGGGTGGCTCTGCGGCTGGCACGAGTTTCACGGATCCTGCTTTCTGCTGATGTTCGTCGCCATCGCCATTGAGGGTCGTTTCCCAAAATTCATATTTTATAGTTCTAAAGGGGTCGGGACGGCCGGCGGGTAGTTTTACAATATGATGGCACCAGAATTCTGGAATGTGCATATGACGTGTATTATAGCACAATCTACTATAGGCCTCAAACCTCACGCACCTATTGCATCCTAAACCAGCTTTTGTTATAAAGAGTCTATCCTAAAGACCGTAGGTCCCCGATAGGATCGGGGCTAAGCGAAAGGCCTACCGAGGGAGTAAAAAAGTGCAAAGTCAAAAGTGTAAAGCGAAAAACAACACGTTGCGCTTTACAAAAAAAGAATTTTGTGCTTCACCCCTCGCTTTTGGCGAGGATTTTTTTGTTTTCTTGGTCATTCCCGTGTACACGGGAATCCAGTGAACAATAACTTTTTTTACTCTGGATCCCGGTGTACGCCGGGATGACAAATAAAAGTATGGCAACCCAA
>MFJZ01000062.1:2981-3269 GCA_001781025.1 Candidatus Gottesmanbacteria bacterium RIFCSPLOWO2_01_FULL_49_10 | reverse complement strand
ACACTGTAACCGAGCTTACCGATAGGGTCTCCCACGCCAAATCCATGGTATTTGTGGACTACCGGGGTTTGAAACACAGACAGATGGAGGAGCTGCGCAAGAAGCTGAAAAACGTTGAGGCGGATTTCACCGTCGCTAAAAACCGGCTGATGGTGAGAGCCCTCACCTCCAATGTGAAAGCAGCTTTACACATCGGAGGTGTAAAGCTAATGTTGACGGATACCACGGCTACCCTTTTCTCCTACGCAGACGAGGTCGCGCCGCTGAAAGAATTGCTGAAATACTTCA
>MFJZ01000062.1:2181-2934 GCA_001781025.1 Candidatus Gottesmanbacteria bacterium RIFCSPLOWO2_01_FULL_49_10 | reverse complement strand
GTCCTCTCGGACTCAGAGGTGACGAGACTCGCTTCACTCCCAACCCGCACCACGCTCCTAGCTCAACTCGTCGGCCAGCTTAATGCGCCCATCCAGGGGCTCCATTATGCGCTGAGCTGGAACATCAACAAACTCGTGTGGGCACTGAATGGGGTAAAAGAAAAGAAAGCAAATTAATGTTGCCCGCCTACGCTTCCTTTGCGACTTTTCAGTACTATTCGTACACGTCGCAAGGAGCGCGTGAGCGGCGGGTCTAAGAGGAGGTGTATAATTATGGCAAAATTATCTAAAGACGACATTCTCAAAGCAGTAGAAGAAATGAGTGTTCTTGAACTTTCTGATTTGGTCCGCGCACTCGAGGAGAAGTTTGGCGTAAGCGCAGCTCCCGTAGCTGTGGCCGCTCAGCCCGCCGCCGCTGGCGATACCAGCTCTGGCGAGGTAAAGGAGGAACAGACGGTATTTAACGTCGTCCTGGCTGAGACCGGTGCCAACAAAATCGGCGTCATCAAGGCCGTCCGCGAGCTCGTCCCGACCCTGGGTCTTCAGGAGGCAAAAACTCTGGTCGAATCTGCTCCGAAAGAGGTATTAACCGGTGTCAATAAGAGTGCAGCCGAGGAAGCCAAGAAGAAACTGGAAACAGCGGGGGCAAAAGTAGAATTAAAATAACAGGTAGCGAGAGGAGGAGGTGCCGTGGCAGTTTTCGAGTCTTCGAGAAATTACTGCCTCGTGCATCCCGCACCAGCGCTCTTCGAA
>MFJZ01000062.1:1704-2152 GCA_001781025.1 Candidatus Gottesmanbacteria bacterium RIFCSPLOWO2_01_FULL_49_10 | reverse complement strand
AGCTGGCGGACTCACGACGAAGAAAGCTCGGTGCAGGACCAAAAAGAAACTGGGAACAGCGGGAGCGAAGGTGGAGCTGAAGTAAGCATTCAATAAATCACTTTTTCCAAAGAATCCCTCCGAGCGAGGGATTTTTTGTGGTACATTCCTACCAAGTGTTTATCGCTAGGCCATCCTCGGTCACTACACAGCCCCATTTTTTACCGACCTAAATTCACACATTCGCGCAAAAAATAAGCACTTGCTGCGGCTGTCTGCTAATTCTATCAAGGAGCACCATTACTACGGGATAATAATGATTGATACGGTGCTTCCGTTTAATTTCTGAAGTACGCTTCATTCCTGTATATGACGAATCCGTCAACGAGACACCAACAACGTTATCTCGACTAATGAACACATTAACTACTCTAATAGTACTAAAACGAGTACACATTCAGGGATTATA
>MFJZ01000062.1:0-1547 GCA_001781025.1 Candidatus Gottesmanbacteria bacterium RIFCSPLOWO2_01_FULL_49_10 | reverse complement strand
ATCGCCCAAGCCACTGAAGATCAGGATCGTGCAGGTGTTGGTTCTCTTCAAAAATGCTCTTCACGTTGCCCAAAATGTTTTCGTCGTAAAGGTGGGGACTCCCGACCCGAACTTCTTCATATGCTTGACGAAGTGTATAGCGCCGGTCATGATACGGACGATCCTCAACTCTTGAAACAATCTGGTCAACGACGGTTGCCAGGCGTACTGAAGGAGAAATGCTTTCCCCCGATAGTCCAAATGGCTTGCCGCTCCCGTCCAGTTTTTCGTGGTGAAATCCGATAATCTCGTGGACCACGGTCGGCAGGTTCGCCCCTGACAATGCTTCGTAGCGACCCAGTATCCCTATCCCCACGTGGACGTGTTGGCGGATGCCGTCCTGGTGCTTGGCAGAAATTTCGTGCATTTTCCTCTCCCATACGGTCGGATCGTCAACCGCCTCGGCTTTCCCGATATCGTGAAGCAATAAGCCCAACAGTACGTCTTCGAGGAGGACGGACGGATCCCCCTCATCGGGATAACGCATATAATAGAGAAGCGCAATCTTGGCCTCGCACGCACCGTGGCGCAGCCACCGGAGGAGATTGGCCTGATGTTCAGGTCCATCATATACCCACATATCGCTCCGAACGACGCCCATAGCCCGTTCCCATGCTCTTTCATACGCATCAGACAGCAACGGATTTTCAGGAAAATGAGTGAGAACTTTTTCGGGAGTAGCCATAGTATAGTAAGGAGGCTTGAAAGAGATATTATTGAGGCGTCATGTTTGCCGATTCCCAATGATCGCAGGCATTGCACTTCCATTGGTGATGATGAATCTCCCCGGTTGCCGGAATGAGCCCTGTACTATAAACCCTCTGCATGGTCAGCACATTTCTATGAGGTCCGAGCGCACCCCTGACCGCATACAACAGCATGGTGCCGCTGCACGGCTGCCCGCCATCGACCCTGTTCGTGCATGGTGATTGGCCATCCGGGAAGGAGCGTAAATACCTGATCCGGGAGTACTTCTACCTCGCCTTCCGGTCTTTTTCCCATGCGGCCCACTATACCAGGAGAAATTCAATATATCAATATATATCGTAGGTGCTGCCCTTCTTTGATACCTCTTGACAACATTTGACCATTGGTGATACGGTGTGAATGACAATGATCCTCCTTCGGAGGGACAAGTATGCGCTTGCCCAGGAAAAAGTGATGAGTGTTTATGAAAACGTTTTTTTAACTTTTCACTTTACACTTTTCACTTGACACTCTCTTATGTCTCTTGGTGATGCCTGGCCAGACCTGTTAACCGTCCGGGAAGTAGCAAAAATTCTGCGCGTCTCGCCCTTAACTATCAAGCGCTGGGGTAAACGCGGCAAACTCCCGGCAATACGAATCAACTCTCGGGGCGACCGGCGGTATAAAAAAGAGGCAGTTATGTGGCTCCTTGGCCTTCAACAGAAGGGGGATCTCTAAAACAGTGATGGTTACCCTGACCCGTCCGGCTCAGCCGGCCTTCACCTTTACTGCACCTTTATCTCCTATTTTCTCCATGGGTT
>MFJZ01000061.1:5357-7320 GCA_001781025.1 Candidatus Gottesmanbacteria bacterium RIFCSPLOWO2_01_FULL_49_10 | reverse complement strand
CTCTGACGGGGTCCAACCCGGAGGGAGACTGATGATCCCCGATATCCTGGAGATCGTCAATCTCAGTTCGTCTTCTGTCGTTGTGAATATCTCCTACGCGCAAGGCGCGGCTATCGTCAACGGCCCGTGCCGGGTCGCGATCGTGGATGGGCAGGAAGAAATTCTCGTCCTCCACGAAAAAGACTACCCGACGATCGGGACTCGGGACGAAAGACTGTTGAACGCCGGCTTTTTCGCGGCGTGTTACCTAGGCCGATCCGATCGGCCTACAGAGCAATTGGGCCCGGCCGTGGGCCTTGGGATCTACCAGGTGTGCATGCTGGACCGATGCACACAAGAGGAGTACAAAAGCCTCATGGCCCAATTTGACAACACATTTGTCGTCACCGGCCACTATAAATGGATGCTCAAATCCTTGTATGGATACGGGATATATGGGCATCCATTGAACTCGGTGCCGTAGTATTATCAGGGGCGATCGTGCCTATCGTTGACCTTTCGTCAACACGATCGCCCCGCTGTTTTATAGATCAAAAGGTATAATAATGTATAATACTCCACTATGGCATTGGGAGATCTCGAGCACTACTGTAGGCGCTATCAACCGGAAATTACCGTGTCTCTCGACACTGCTCGGCCGATCACGACCACCGTCCTCACGAGCGGTGAAGCTATACGAAACGGGCGTTTTGATAAACCGCGTGTCACGATTGATCACCTCGATCAGTTTGGCTTTACCCCGAGAGAGGATTTCATCGCTCCTACTCCCGATCCACGAGCTGGCGGACTGACGCTTGATATCTGGCGCAGGGAACCAAGAAGATGGTTGGAAGCGGTAATGGCAGGCATCTTCCCGGAAGTTGCCATTCCGCATTTCCACCTGAGCTTGGGCTTTCGCACCAACCCGGACGAACAAACCGAAGCGTTATCAGAAATCCTCCCCCCTGATCCACGCGGACTCATCAACCGTGCTCTGAACGATGTGTATACGTTTTACCTCGGGTCGGATACCGGTTGGTCCGTGGACAGAGGAAACATCCGTATGTTCGGCTGGTTCCCCAGTGATCGGATCAGCGTATCTGGTAACATAGCGGGGTCGACCCAACCACCGTTTGAAAAAACCGGCCTCTGGCAAGGAAATTCCCGTCACCCGTTTCGGCTCGATATATCTAGGAGACCGTGTGTGATGGAATTTCTTGCAGACGGCATAGCAGTCGGAGAAGATCTCCTGCGCTGTGTTTTTGGCGTACGATCTCGGTTCCCGGTATTTGCATTCACGAAATACGCTCTTCTCCAGACCATGAAAGGCGGGATTCCCACCGAGGATAACGTTCGGCCCATCATAGAGCCCTACGTGCGCTTTATCGACGATATCCCGGAAATCGGCACGAGGCAGCTGACGTAGGGGTTGTACCAATTACCCATTGGGTGCGCGGGTCCTGCCAGGCGCTTTCCCCCAAGAATACCCACAAGGGGACCCCTTCTTGGGGGTCCCCCTACGCCTGTCACCCGCACATTCGAGTCAGAGTGGAGGTTTTTATATATGTTCTCTCGTGCTCCAACCCCCGGACCGTCTCTCGACGAACCACTCCCTTCCTGATAGGATATGGGTGACATGATAGAATTGGCACTCGTCCTTGTCCCCAGACTTATTTTTCTCCGAAGCCTTCCGATATTTAACGATGAAGCAATCTACCTGCACTGGGCCTATCTGTGGCTCCAAAACCCGAGCCACTGGTGGATATCCCTGGTCCTGGGGAGCAGGCAGCCCGGGCTTACCATACTCCTGGGACTGACCCAACTTCTCCCGCTCGACCCGCTCCTCTCCGCAAGACTCGTGGGCCCGATGTGCGGGACCATCACATATCTGGCGCTCTCACGCTTTGACCGCCAAAGAAATCAAACCCACTCGCGCCTCCCCCTGGCACTTCTGGTCGGGTTTAGCCCGTATCTCCTATTCTTT
>MFJZ01000061.1:3929-5317 GCA_001781025.1 Candidatus Gottesmanbacteria bacterium RIFCSPLOWO2_01_FULL_49_10 | reverse complement strand
CAAGTACTGCCATGGTGTTAGCGTATCATCTCTTACAGAAGAAAAGTACATCAAAAAGCATCATACTGGGTCTGGTCCTCGGCATCGGCTGGTGGATGAAGTCAACCATGCTCCTCGTGGCGGTACCAATCGCTCTGGCATTTTTCCTCCGGTACCTCACGGACAAAAAGGAACGGCTGCAACTCCTCGTATCCCTGACCATTGCCGCGGGCGTGGCTGCGGTCCTGGTCGTCCCCATGCAGTTTCATCCGTTGGTCCACAAAGCGAGCGTTTCCGAAGGATCCATCTTTCTCCTGACACGGGATGAGTTTCTCTCGATCACCGCGGCCGCCCGCCTGGATACCGGACTAACGATCATCCAGTGGCTACTCGGGTACTTGACGCCGATTGCGGTGGGGCTCTCTGCCTATGCCGTGTATAAACGCCCGAGATCGGCAAAGGTCCAGTATCTTCTGCTATTTGCCATCCTGCCGATAGTCCTCGGCTCTCTTTCTGCCCGGCTCCTGACCGCCCGATACCTGATCGTGTCCGTACCCGCGATACTCCTTCTGACCCACGAAGGATTGTCTCTTCTGGCCGGCACCGGGCGAAACATCGTGGGGGTACTCCTCTTTGGGTGGATGATTTTCGCAAGCGGGCTCCTGGTCACGTCTCCTTTATCCTTTTACCGCTACCTTGGGCTTTTCCCCAAAGCACAGATGGACGTTAGCCAGTACGTCACCAGCTGGCCGTCGGGGTACGGGGTGATTGAGGCCATACGCTTTATAGAAAATGAAGCAACCAAACATCCGGCGATCGTTTTTATCCGACTGGATGCGGGTAATCCCGAGTCGGCGCTTGCCGCCTACCTGCCCCGACACGATATCCCGGTCCTGACGACTGCCCGGCTGCCGGAAGTCCTCGCGCATAAAAAAGAGCTTGAGGAAAGCGGCGCCGTCCTCTACTTTGTCTCCCGCGGTCTCCAGCGGGCGGGCTTGGAAGACCGCCTCGTTGAGATTGCCCGATTCAATAAGCCACTCGATAGTGAATATGTGGGGGTGTACCGGATAGATATCACAAAAAAATGATTTCTCGAAACACTCGGTAGGTCCTTGAATCGCGTATAGTTGTCAAAACGAGCCGGATACTATAGAATACAACTCCTATGAAAGAATATCATCCTCCTCGGTTAGCAAAATTAGACATGCGTAACGCACTTGAAGCGGCAGAGGAATTCCGCGTACATGCCCCTCAGGACAGCATCAAGGTTAGTGATGCATTCGGTCACGAGGTAGATGTCGTAGCAAAAGCCTATGATGCTACACCTTTTCATTACGGACCAAATAAACAATACACGGCTTTTGTCCACTCTAATGGTCCGGGAGAGGGCGGCTCAGTGCAAATGCGGG
>MFJZ01000061.1:1312-3921 GCA_001781025.1 Candidatus Gottesmanbacteria bacterium RIFCSPLOWO2_01_FULL_49_10 | reverse complement strand
CACGACCTCCACATCCCCGCTCTCATCCGTCCGCACGACCCGACTGCCTACTCCTTTAAGCTGTAAGAGTGCTTTGTCTGACGGATGGCCGTAGCTATTCTTTCCGACGGAGATGATGGCGAGCTTAGGATGAAGCCATGCAATAAACGCATCGGTCATCCCGGTTTTACTCCCGTGGTGCGGCACCTTTAGCACTTCAATAGTGTCGTCTGCTAACTCTGTACCGACATACTTATCCTCAACATGGCTGTCGGCATCCCCGGTAAACACTGCATCAAACGTACCGTACCGAAGCCAGAAAACGATGCTGCCGTCGTTAAGGTCGGGTGAGGAGGCGCCGAGGACGGAACCCTGCAAGACACTCTCTTGCGAACTCTCTGAAGCTGCAAGAGAGTGTCTTTGAAAAATCGCAATTTGCTCTGCAGAGGGCCACAAGACCGAGAGGGTGGTAGTGCCGATGTTGATAGTCTCGCCAGTGGTGACAAACTTTTGCTTGAAGCTCCTGCGCTTGACCACGTCCAAAAGCTTTTGATAGCCCTCCGTCGTGTTGGCGACGTCGCTTCGGACAAAGTAGTCTGTGCTGTAGCGGCTAAATATATCAATCAAGCCCTGCATATGGTCCTTCTGGGGGTGGGTCAGAACCACGATATTGATGTGCCGATCCCAAAACGGCATGTGGCGCCCCAGGCAATTCAGAACGGTGTTGTTGGGCCCGCCGTCAACCAGCATATCCCGACCATCAGGGAAACGGATGTAGGCCCCGTCTCCCTGACCCACGTCACAGAAGACCAGGTGTAGCTTCCCGTCCGGGAGCGACCAGAAAAAAGTAACTAATAGGACAAGGCCTGTAGCGATACCACTGACCAGGTAACCGGTGCGCAGCTTAAACATATAAGTGCAACTCTTAGCTTCAATTTATGTACTCATTTTTTCGTTTCGCTTGCTGATCAATGTTTTATGAATATAATAAAATGACTTATAGATAATGCTATATTGCTTTAGATCCACTGTGGTCGTAGCCTCGGCATGATGTCTTTTGATCGGGTCAATATTTCTTCAAAAATTAACGCTTGCGATAGGCAGGTGTGCCGTCATGCTCACGACCCGGACGAGATACTCAAGGAGTACCCACGATCCCCACGCAGGGATGACCCCCAAGGGCAACCAGAAATATCCCAATAGAGAAGCGAGTCCACCGAGCACCGTCAACGGCACCATGAGCCATCCGATGAGGATATTGGTGAGTGGTGAGATAAGCGACAGGCGATGGAAATGGAAAAAGATCAAGGGGGTCGTAAAGACCTGGGCAGCAAGGGTGATGCGCAGGTCATCTGCAAGAAGCGTACTCAGAAGCGATGACTTCGAACTATGTATCGGCTTTTTCCCTCCGAACAGGATAATCCCGAGAGTCGCCAGAACCGAAAGCTGGAAAGACATCTCTCCGATCCATCCGAAATTTAGCAATAACATAATAATGACTGCTAACGCCAGACTTAGCAAGCTCCATAGCTGTCTGCCAAATACTATTGCGATAAGACTAAGCGACCCCATTATGACGGCCCGAACCAAACTGGGGGATACCCCGACAAACCACAAAAAAGCACCAAGCATGAAAAGTATTAGCAAGCTCGATACTCGCCTGCTAAATATCCGGATAAAAACGTCGGAAAGGATTCCCACCATGATCGAAACGTTAAATCCGGAAAGTGCGATGATGTGAAGCGTCCCGGTCGCAATCAGGCTGTCGGTTAATTCCCTGGACAAAGACGCTTTTGTGCCAAAAAGTATCCCGGCCAGAAGTCCGGCGTGGGGTTCGGGGAGAAGTCTCCCGATCACAAGGGTCAGTGTCTGTACCGAGAAAGGATCCGTCATGAATATGTACTGCTCAGATAAATTGATGCCATTCCTCGTCACTACACGGGCTCTGGAAAAAAGTACCTCTTTTTAAAGCGTCAGCTGGTCTTTGAGCTTGCCAAAAAGCGACTGGCCCATGGCCTTTTTAGTCACCAATTCCTCAAGGCCCCTATACGGCCGACCGTCGATGATCTTTCTGGCTGTGGCCGGTCCGACGCCCGAGAGAGCTTCGAGTTCTGACTGGGAGGCGGCATTGATACTGACAGGGAGAGACCCGGTTGCAACACTGGACGAAGTCTCAAATCCACCAGTTGACGAAGAACCATCATTGACAGGACGAGACCCGGTCACGGTATCACCAACTTTAGGGATATAGAGCTTCGCCCCGTCGGAAAGCTTGGCCGCCCGGTTGACGAGCTTAGCCAGCCGATCGCTATCTGCCTCGGCGGACAAGCCTCCGGCAGCCCTGATAGCATCCTCTACCCTGCTGCCCGATGGGAGACGATAAACCCCGGGGTGCAAGACGCCGCCGGCTACATCTACCGCCACCTCGCTCCCCCGCATGGCACCGGCAACTGACGCTTCCCCCTCTGTGGAAAAGGTGATGGGTGTAGTAGTTTGAACTGATTTGATAAGGATTGTTATAGATAAGAGAATAAGAATAATACTTACCGTTCCGAGGATAATTGCCGGTTTATAGGTAATCCAAAGAAAACGCAGCCGAGATGGAATATCTGTTGATACCTCTTCCATCC
>MFJZ01000061.1:0-1209 GCA_001781025.1 Candidatus Gottesmanbacteria bacterium RIFCSPLOWO2_01_FULL_49_10 | reverse complement strand
AACCTTTTTGACGGCCTGGCCCGAGAGATGCCGGAGGAGGTTGGCGCTTGCCCGCGCTGCCGCTTCAACCTCGCCCTTCCCTTGTGCTTTTTGCCTTGGTACTTCTATGGTATCCCGCCGCTTCCCACCAACCTGGATGATGATCGTCACGACCTGGTCTACAATCAAGGATTCCACTACTGCCGGCCAGGTCTGATGGTGGATCGAGTCTTTTTTCTGAAACGATTCGGCCGGCCTGCCCGCAAGCATCTGCCAGAGCTCCTCCGTCAGGTACGGCGCGTAGGGCGCAAGGATCAACAAAAATGTTCCCAAGTCGCCTGCGGCAAGAGCAAATTTTTCATCGGCCACGCAATTGGTAAGCTCCATCATTGTCGCAATCGCGGTATTGTATCTCCTACGCTCGGTATCCTCCCCTACTTTTTTTATCGCTTTCTGGAGAGCTACCTGCAGTGTAGCGCTTGTCGTCTTTGACTGCTTATCGATGACGATCTGAGCCATACGCCAAACTCTTCCCACCCACCGGCTCATCCCCTCCATGGCACTATCACGAAAGTCGCCGCCCTGATCATAGGGCCCGGTAAACATGAGGTAGAGCCGCAAGGCATCCGCACCGTACCGGTCAATGTATGTATCGGGGTTGACCACGTTGCCTTTGGATTTGCTCATTTTGGCGCCATCTTTAATGACCAATCCGTGAGCATAAAATGTACTGAACGGCTCATCAAAATCAATATATCCGAAGTCCCGGAGAGCCATCGTGATAAACCGGCTGTACATAAGATGCAAAACCGAGTGTTCAGCCCCACCTGTATACATATGGACAGGCAGCCAACGCCGTGTGATCTCGCGACTCCAAGGAAGCTGCTCCGGCGCGGCGCGGCGAGTTTTTTCGAGCACCGTCATATCCTCTTTGGGTTGCATCGATACAGAAGTTACCTTTGGATTTGACGGATGCGCAGCAAAAACCGAGCCGCGCACAGCGTCACTGACCTGATTCACCGACGGGTATCTAAGGAAGTACCACGAACTATCTAAAAATGTATCAGATACATCTGTTTCCCTTCGTGCCGCCGAGCGGCACTCAGGGCAAGCAACGTGGTAAAACTCTTTATGCTTGGCAAGCGGCGCAATGCCGTCATCGCCGGGCTTGTAGTCGTCGATTCGGGGCAACACAACCGGCAAGTCTTGCTCTGGCACGGTGTACCATCC
>MFJZ01000060.1:3976-6266 GCA_001781025.1 Candidatus Gottesmanbacteria bacterium RIFCSPLOWO2_01_FULL_49_10 | reverse complement strand
AAATTATCCGGGATTCCCGAAAATCCTGGGACCCGAGCTCATGGCAAAAATGCGCGAGCACGTGACGGGGCTGGGGATTGCGATAGTAGATAAAGACGTGACGAAGCTTGACACCAGCAAGCGACCGTTTGTACTCACTGCCGAGGATGAGAAATTTGAGGCAAACTCGGTGATCGCGGCAACCGGCGCAGATACCACGTGGCTCGGGGTGCCGGGAGAGGAGAAACTTCGTGGTCACGGCGTGAGCTCGTGCGCTCCGTGCGACGCGTTCTTTTTCCGCGGCAGGCCGGTTGCTGTGGTCGGTGGAGGGGACAGTGCGATGGAAGAAGCCCACGTGATAGCCAAAGTGTCTCCTGACGTGGTCATCATCCACCGCAGAGACGAGTTTCGGGCACAGAAGGTGATGGTTGAGCGCGTGTTGGGGTTCCCTAACGTACGAACGCTTTACAATACCGTCGTGGTTGAAATGCTTGGGGAGGAAAAACTCACGGGGTTACTTCTGGAAACGGCAAGCGTTTCTCCTAAGCAAGGTGTCGAGAACTTGGATGCATTAGTTGCCAAATTTGGCGGCACCCTTCGGCAAGCTCAGGGCAAGCTAAATCGTTGGGTGCTCCCGCGGGAGGGCGTGTTTGTGTCGGTGGGGCTGACGCCCAATACTAATATCTATGAAGGACTGGAACTTGACGCAAAGGGGTACGTCAAACGCTTTGAAGAGCACGATGAGCATGGAACTATCAAATACCTTACGAAAACGAGCCTACCGGGAGTGTTTACCGCGGGTGACGTACATGACGCGCGCTACAAGCAGGCCGTGACCGCTGCAGGATTTGGCTGTATGGCTGCGTTAGACGTGGAACGGTGGTTAACAGAACAAACGTAGGGAGCCTGCCCCGTACACGCGCCCCTCGGGAGTGCGAGGCTGTAAGCCTCCAGACCGAGGTAAGCGTTGTACTGGGGCGGCGATCGACGTAGAAAAATGGCTGTCGGAACAAGGATAATCCGACCAGTCCAGACCAATCCGACCAATAACCCAATGAATTGGTAAAATTGGTCGGATTTAACGAATATGGAGCCAGTGAAGCCAGCAATCTACACTGCCGAGGTAAGCTCGGTTGTTAACATGGCCGGGGAGTTTTATGTGACACGGTTTGTGCTCGCACAGCCCAAGGAAATTCAGTTTCAAGCCGGGCAGTACGTCATATTCCTCATCGGGCCGCCTAAGGGCAGGCATACGCTTTCGATTGCTTCGGCGCCTGCACAACGAGGTTCCATAGACATTCTTCAGAGTGTGGCTCCTAGGGGAGGAGGGTCCACGTGGCTTCTTGCGCTCAAAAGCGGTGATACAGTGCAGTTTTTGGGGCCGCTGGGGAAGTTTACTCTCCAAAAAGAAAGCAAACGGCCAAAAGTGTTTGTGGCAACCGGGTGCGGGTTGGCACCGCTTCGGTCGATGATCCTTGATTATTTAGAGACTAGTGGGACAGCGCGGGTCACGCTTTGGTGGGGGCTCCGGCACGAAACAGACATTTTTTGGCAGGAGGAGCTCGATGGTCTTCGTAAGAAATATCCCAACTTCCAATACACCATGACCCTTTCCAAGCCCGTGGATGCGTGGATGGGGGTACGCGGCAGGGTAACCCAGCACGTCGTGGGGGAGACGACGGAGCTTACTCATTCTGAATTTTACCTGTGCGGCAGCCGGCAGATGATTATTGACATGAAGGGACTTCTTACGGACAATGGCGTACCGAGCGAGCAGATTTTTACAGAAACATTCTTTTAAAAAAGTACGGGAAGTACAAAAAGTACGGGAGGAATAAAAATATGAAAATAAATCCATTTATCAGTGCGCTGGAACAGTTGGAGAAGGCGGCGCAAGCGCTCAAATCCCAAATCACAAATCCCAATGACCAAAGAGGCCTGACGCAGATACTTGCTATCCTCCAACAGCCCCAGCGGGAGGTACACGTAAACATTCCTGTCCGTATGGATAACGGGAGCCTCAGGATTTTTCGGGGGTACCGCATACAATACAACAACGCCCGTGGCCCGTACAAAGGCGGAATACGCTTTCATCCTCATGTAGATTTAGATGAGGTAAAGGCGCTTTCATTTTGGATGACCATGAAATGCGCGGTGGCTGATTTGCCGCTGGGCGGAAGTAAGGGCGGAGTGGTCGTAGACCCCAAGACACTATCTCCCGGGGAACTCGAGCGGCTTTCGCGAGGATACGCGCGCGCCATAGCCGATGTGGTCGGACCGGATAAAGACGTGCCGGCGCCGGACGTCAATA
>MFJZ01000060.1:3096-3961 GCA_001781025.1 Candidatus Gottesmanbacteria bacterium RIFCSPLOWO2_01_FULL_49_10 | reverse complement strand
AGTTTATCAAAGCGAAGACAGGAGCACTCGCTCGGGGTGACAGAAATTTTTTCGATCCGCTGCTCGCAATAGGCGTACCGTCCAGAAGCCAGGATAGTGCTAAGCTCGAGAAGCGATCTTCGAAAATTTTGTCCCCCCTCGCCCTTTCACATCTCCGTTCGACGTTTACCGGAAAAGCGATTGCCGATGGGGGGAGTGAAGGGAGAGAAGAAGCAACGGGGTTGGGGGGACTGTATGTTTTGCAAGCGGTGCTTGCAAAATTAAGTCAAAAGTCAAAAGTCAAAAGTCAAAAGTCAACGGTCGCGGTGATGGGGTTTGGAAACGTGGGATATAATGTGGTCAAGTTCCTGACCGAAGCAGGGTTTACGGTGGTGGCGGTTTCAGACAGTAAGGGCGGGATTTTCGTGCCGGCTGGGGTGAACCCGGAGCTCACACTTGAGTGCAAACGGAAGAATGGATACCTGGCCGGGTGTTATTGTACGGGTTCGGTGTGTGATCTCTCCAAGGGTAGGCCGATCAGTCAGGAAGAACTTCTTGCGTTGCCTGTGGATATCCTCGTGCCGGCTGCCCTTGAGAACGTCATAACAAAAGAAAATGCGAAACGGATACAGGCAAAAGTAATTTTGGAAATGGCCAATGGTCCGACGACGCCGGAGGCAGATGAGATCCTTGCAAAACGCGGTGTCACGGTGATTCCCGATGTCCTTGCCAATAGCGGTGGGGTGACGGTATCGGCCTTTGAGTGGGAACAAAATCTGAGAGGGGAGCATTGGATCAAAGAACAGGTGAATAAAAAGCTAAAAAAGAAAATGGAAAGCGCGACAACGTCTGTATGGGACACCGCTCAAACGCATAAAACTGACTT
>MFJZ01000060.1:691-3078 GCA_001781025.1 Candidatus Gottesmanbacteria bacterium RIFCSPLOWO2_01_FULL_49_10 | reverse complement strand
CGTCGCCCTCAAACGTATTGTTGACGCCTTATAGGAGAAGGTAGAAAAGTAATAAGGAATCATTGGTATTGACAAATAGTTTGTATTACAATATAGTTGGTATTGTTATGCAAACGATCGCAACAATCACGCCAAAATTTCAAGTGCATATACCCAAGGCAATTCGTGAAAAAGCCGGATTCTTGACGCATGGACCAGTTGTCATGCGGGCGGATAAAGGAAAAATAGTCATTGAGAAGAAAAAGGGAAAGGGGATACTTGCATTAGCTGGTGCTTTTCGAGTAAAAAATCCAATTCCAGTTGAAAAGATACGCGATTATATCGATTATTCTCGATGAATGCCATATTTCTTGATTCAAATATTTTTCTTCGGTATTTCGTTCCGGATAATGAGGAGAAATATGGTCATTGCGTTTCTCTTTTTAAACTCATTGATCTAGGAACACTTCGACCATACACCTCGCCTCTTGTCCTTCTTGAGTGTTATTTCGTCTTGACACGGCAGTATAAATTTCCCAACGATCGAGTAGCGCGTGCCCTCGTGGAGATCGAAGCTGTACGAAACATGACGATGGTCAATACTATTGATACGCATCAAGCGCTGAAATTATGGCAAAAAACAGGTGTGAAATTGGCAGATTGCCTGATTACAACGCAAGTAGGTAAGGGGATTGTGCTTTGTACGTATGATACAGAGTTCAAGAAGTTTTCCTTCCTGAGGACTGCGGAACCGAGAGATATTCTTAAAAGGAACCATAAATCCTCATCACTCTTGCACATGGCAAAAATAGGAGGGAAAGAACTCTTTACCTTCGACCGGAAGCTCAAGCGGCTGGCAAACGTACGAGTCAAGAGTCGCACGTGACGCGTACCCATTGACAGAGAATAGTAGGCTTTATACTATGGGAATAATCTGATATGATAGGTACATATTCTGTCCAGGTGCAGGAGGTACACAATGAGTGAAAATGGCGAAATGCTCCCAGAGCAAGAAGTACAAGCAGAATCTCCCGTCGTTTCGAAGGTAAAAGGTGCGATGGAGCGGTCTTGGGAAGGGGCAAAAGAAACAAATAAAGAATACTGGGAAATCAGAAAAGCCATGCAGGAGCGGCTTGATTGGCATGGTGGGGGACTCTATCGGCTTTATGTGGAAAACATGGATAAGGTGACCGAAATGGTATGGGGCAAAGGTGACCGAGGGCTGGGGTCGAGGATTATGGAGGTCAACGATAAGATGTGGACGCGGCTAAAAGGTATGTTTATCGCATCGACGTCTGCCGCGACGGATTTAGCCTACAACGCAGTGACGTGGCCCGCTCGATTGTTTCTCCCGATACCGAAAGACATTATGAAGCGCTTTGCAATCGGTAACATCTACTCCCGTATCGCCATTCGCGGCGCAGTTACCGGTGTGGCGGCAGGAGAAATGGCGGCGGTGCGAGGCGCTCGCGCCGTAGGAGAAGCAGCCGTGACCGCTCCGGAAGTGGCTGCAGTGATGCTCAAGCGCCGTGCAGAGAGAGCGGTGCATAATATATTGCATCCGGGCCGTAAGCCGTCGGCTCCGATGGCAAAATAAAAGAATTATGGTAGAACAAACTGGTACAGAGTTCAGCAGAAAAATGTTCAGAGATATTAAACCGCGGGAGGTAGTAACTCACCTCGGTGATGCCGTAAAAGCGTGGTGGAACGATCACAGCCCGAAGACTATCGCCAGAGATCACGTCGAAGCATTTGACAATGTTGTGGCACGCGTGGACAGCGCTGACTTGCGTCGGCAACTTGAGCAGAAAAGAGGGGATATTGAGCGGATAGCACACGGTGCCGGAGTGGTCGCTGCGGTCGGAGACGCCTTCCTTGCGACTGTGCCACTGGCTCTGCGATGGCGGGGTCGGATCCGTGGTGATACGAGGATGCGACAAGATGTGGCAGCGAACGCGACAAATATTCGAGCAGGACAGCTGCGAAAGAGTCCTGAGTATCGTCAAAGAGCTCATGATATCGATAATATGGAGACCGGTTGGGCATGGGAAAGCAAAGCAACAAGGCAAGCTAGATATAATGCTGCAAGAGGACAATTTGTTGGTGAGCTACAAACGCGAGCGAGGGCAGATCTTTCTGATGTTGCGCGTAGGCAAACATTTGTAAATAAGGAAGTAGGAAAGCGGATGATCGGGCGCCGGATCGGTTCCGCAGCAATACTGGGCGGGGTTGGTGGCATTGAGGCAGCTGTGCTCTCGTTTCGGCCTATCTCTAAGCTGGCCAAAGGGGCCGCGGTGGCAGAGGAGCTTGCCGGTACATGGGTCGTTGATCATATTGTGAACAACATTATTAAAGGAGGAGAACGCAGAGCAGTGTAACGTATTGAATTATTGAAAGGAGCCCTATGG
>MFJZ01000060.1:0-484 GCA_001781025.1 Candidatus Gottesmanbacteria bacterium RIFCSPLOWO2_01_FULL_49_10 | reverse complement strand
ATTCGGTCAAAGACGGCGTCGCCCTCAAAGAAATCGAAGGCCTCATGAACCAAGTCCTCTCCGAAGTCGAGAAGGCCCTGGCCGAGGAAGGGATCAAGTGATTTTTGCACATGGACGAAACACTGCGCTCGGTTATCGCAAGAGTTGAACAATCGGATCTCTCCCTGGAGGAAAAGGAAGAGCTTTACACTGCCATCTCTGAGGGACTCCACGCGGTCGTCCTGCCGGTTCTCCTCAAATCCATGCCGCAGGACAGAGTGGAGGCGCTTTCAAAAAATCCCGACCAGATCACCCTGGATACATATATAACGCTTGTCCAAGAAGCGCTCAAAAATGACGCCGTGGGGAAGGAAGTCCCTGATGCGATGGGGAAGCTCCTGGTTGAGGTCAATAGGTTACTTGCAAAAGAGGGGATACAATAAGGACAACCTATGTCGGAAGCAAACGCTGATCAATTGAAATCTGAAGCACAACCCACGACGCG
>MFJZ01000059.1:7604-8204 GCA_001781025.1 Candidatus Gottesmanbacteria bacterium RIFCSPLOWO2_01_FULL_49_10 | reverse complement strand
AATGATAATACCATTCTTTTCTTGTGTCAAGAGGTGGGTTGGTTTGGGCCCGTTTTAGAGTTATTATGCGACTATGACTATAAAAAAACCAATTGGTGTCGCACTCATCGGGTATGGGTATTGGGGGCAAAAGCTGCTTCGGAGTTTTGAGGCACTTCCTACAGTTCGAGTAGTAACTGTTTGCGATAGAACCCCCGCGCACCAGGAAGCGATACGAAACAACCACGTTCAAGCAGTTGTTGTGGCAACTCCCCCGTCAACGCATTATGAGATAGCTTCCTACGCGTTGCTCCACGGAAAACACGTATTCGTCGAAAAACCGATGGCGAAGACTACTAAGGAGGCCGGTAAACTGATTAAGCTCGCATTTCAGAAGCGATTAACGTTTCTGGTTGACCATACTTACATTTACGCAAAACCGATACAAAAAATTCGGGAGCTCATCGCCGAAGGCGCGTTGGGAAAAATTTATTTTGTGGAGAGCACACGAGCAAATTTAGGGCGGTTTTCTTTGGATAGCGATGTGCTTTGGGATCTCGCGCCGCACGATGTGTCCATATGTAATTACGTTTTACAGAAGACCCCAACCGCCGTTGCCGC
>MFJZ01000059.1:4149-7467 GCA_001781025.1 Candidatus Gottesmanbacteria bacterium RIFCSPLOWO2_01_FULL_49_10 | reverse complement strand
GTTTTGATAAAGAAAAACAAGGGAACGAAGCAGACGAATTTTCGTTATATTGACGGCAGCGTATCGGTGATCCGTGTGCCGCACAAAGAACCTCTCTTGGAAGCGTGCGCTGATTTTATCGAGTGTATACAGACGGGAAAGTCGCCACTTGTAACCGGAGAAGACGGGATGCGCGTTGTCCATATCCTTGAGGTCGCCCACGAATCGTGCCGGAAGAACGGGGTATCTATTAAATTGTCGTATGATTCCTCTCATTGATCTTTCTCGCCAAAACAAGCTGCTGAAAAAAAAGCTTTTACGCGCGGTTGAGCGCGTTATGGATAGCCAGGCGTATATATTGGGGCCCGACGTGGATGCATTTGAGCAAGAGTTTGCTTCGTATTGCGCCACTCGCTATGCCGTGGGAGTGGCCTCTGGGACCGATGCACTCTTTTTGACACTGAAAGCCTTAGGTATCGGACCCGGGGACGAGGTGATCGCTCCTGCGTTTACGTTTATCAGTACTGTGTTGGCGATTGTTTACACTGGGGCAAAGCCGGTTCTGGTGGACGTTGACCCTCGCACATACACGATCGACGTTCCTCATATTAAAACACACATTACGTCGCGGACAAAAGCGATTCTTCCTGTTCATTTATACGGTCTTCCCGCAGATATGGATGCTATTGTTGCGCTTGCAAAAAAGTACGACCTCCTGGTCGTTGAGGACGCATGTCAAGCGCACGGGGCGCGGTACAAAGGGAAACCAGTTGGAAGCTTGGGAACCGCCGGATGCTTTTCTTTTTACCCGTCAAAAAATCTCGGTGCATACGGCGACGGCGGTGCCGTGACGACCAATAGCAAAAGACTGTCAGAGCGTATTCGGCAGCTGCGCAACATCGGTCAGAAAGTAAAAAACAGACACAAATTTGTGGGATACAACAGTAGGCTTGACTCCTTGCAGGCTGCAGTATTGCGGGTAAAACTTCCGTATCTAAGTAGTTGGGTACAAAAGAGAAGAGAAATTGCTGAGGCTTACAACACACTGCTTCGGCCAGCCCCGGTTATTGTTCCCCATGAGCCGAGCGGTCGTACGTCCAGTTATCACCTCTATGTCATTAGGGTAAGCGATCGGGACGCGCTTGGGCAGTATTTGCGTCAACATGGAGTAGAAACGGGTATCCACTATCCCGTGCCGATACACCTCCAGCCCGCGTTTCGGACCCTGGGGTATAAAAAAGGTGATTTTCCGGTGAGCGAGCTATGCGCGTGGCAGGTATTGTCGTTACCAATGTTTCCCGAGCTCACTAAAAGAGACGTGAAGTGCGTCGCTCGTGCCGTCGTGCATTATACCCAGTCGTCAAAGAACTTGCTTTCGGATTGAAAAACAAAGATTCCGAGTACCACAATGACCATCACTATCCCTGTGTTGACCGCAAGCATAAGAGGTCCCGGGGGAATTCCGTCCAGGAGTGCATGCTGGAACAGTTGCAAGATGGACGTCATCGGATTTATTCGCCAGAGCCAAAGGAGGTGTTGCGGGATCATCGTCAGCGAGTAGATGATGGGTGTTGCATAAAACCAGACGATGAGGACGGCCTGGACAAAAAAGTTTATATCCCGGAATCGGACATTAAGCGCAGTCGTCAGAAGGCTCAGGCCGCCGGTAAATGTTGTAAGAAGAATAATTCCGAATAGAAGTTGTGGGATGCGGGTGAGCGAAAATGTACCAAGGAAGAAGACCGGAACGAGGAACAGCCCGAATGCCAGGACGAAGTGCATGAAGCTAGAGAGAATGATCGACAGTGGGATGACTGCATGGGGGAACCTCGCTTTTTTTATAAGCGACCGCTCGTAGACAATACTCGGGGTCGCTTTCGTAAGCGAGAGTGAGAAAAAATTCCAAATCAAAAGCCCGATGAATAAGTAGTAGTAGTAGTTTCCTATTGGCTCTTTCATAAAAAACGTGAAGATAAATCCGATGACCAGCATTTGAAGGATGGGATTGAGGACCAACCAAAAGAATCCCAAAACAGTATATTTATACCGTGCCCGGAGTTCCTTTTCCGTCATGCCCCAGAGGAGTTCAAAAAAGTGTCGCATACTTTGATCGTACATACCGCCCATTATACGATATAATTGAACTCTCATTAATCCTTGTGAACATACTACGTGGACCGCTTTACCATATATTTGTTGCACTTCTTGTGGGTGCATCTCTACCGCTTCAGATCGGCATCGGAGTACTTGTTGCCGTCGTTACTGGTCTACCCATCCTTTATAGGCAGAAGCGCATGGGGCTTGGCGGGAAGCCATTTGTTCTCTATAAGTTTCGTACCATGGTTTGGGGGTCTGATACACTGCAAGACCGGTACCATCTGCGCAATGAAGCAAAAGGACCGGTGTTTAAAATCCACGACGATCCGAGGCATACGCCGCTCGGCAGGTTTTTGAGTCATACGGGTTTGGATGAGCTCCCCCAGATATGGAACGTCCTCACGGGCGATATGGCCCTTATCGGCCCCCGCCCCTTGCCCGTTGCCGAAGCGGGCAAGCTCAAGGCTTGGCAACGCGCCCGCCATAGGATCAAGCCGGGTATCATCTCCCCGTGGATTCTCGAAGGGTATCACAGTAGGACATTCGACGAGTGGATGAAGAGCGACATTGCGTATGGTAAAAAGAAGTCACCCGGAACTGATGTGCGCTTGTTGCTACGGGCGGTCGTTTTTGTCGCGCGGTTATTCCTTCATGAACTCTCCCGATTTCTCTGACGGTTGTGAATTTTGTGAGATATGGTACAGGAGAATTGACAGATATAGTTCTCCTTAGTTATAGTATATATAGATGAGACAGTACCCTAATATTCTTTTTAATAGGACTTTAGAGAGATGACACGAAAGACCCTTCGGTAGGGTCTTTTTTTAAGGCGATGGCCGGTGAATTGACACAAACCAGAGTGGATGATACTATAGGGTATATCTTATGATAAGCGCAGATCTCATGGAGGCCGGTTCCCGTTATCAACCGGGAATGATTGCAGGTCAAGATTTTACTCTTCCAGAGGGCCTCGAAGGCCTCGTCGATCAAGTGCAACACGCGAAAGCGAGACAAGGGACAGGTGACGTTACCATATGGGCAGACCGACCGATTGAAGTTGATGAAGAAACCGGTGAAATACGTGTTTCTCCGGGAACAACAGTCTTTGTCCCAAAAGATCAAAATCAGCTGTTTGCGACGATACCCGGGGCTTGGGAATTTGACGCAGGCAGTGCTATCCCTGAACCGCCACCGCCTCGTTTTGCCCCGCCCGAAGAGCCAGGCGCACCACCGTTTCGGGCT
>MFJZ01000059.1:769-4109 GCA_001781025.1 Candidatus Gottesmanbacteria bacterium RIFCSPLOWO2_01_FULL_49_10 | reverse complement strand
GTCACAAAGTGGGGTGTTCGGGCTGGGTTGGCAGCAGTATTTGTAGCACAAGCAGCGTGTACGCCAATGACCCCTCCGCCCCCCACAGAGGCAAATGTTTTTGATCAGGCACCAGCCGGGGAGATGCTCAGAGCTGATCTTCAGGAACAAGGTATAGTTGACCAGTCTTGTATTCTTCCGATAGCTCAGATTGAACAAGTTCGACAATCAGGAGGAGTCGCGAGTGTTCAGGGATTCGCGGCGCAGGCGGAGGAGGCCCTTCAGAAGCCCCACAATGAGCACTTTACCGAGCTTTCGTGTGACTTTAACGAACAAACCAATGAAGTTATTTTCTATTTTACTGATGATGCAGGAGACCACTTTGTCCCGACGAGTAGTGGTGAATTTTTGCAGGTAGGGGTCGAGACTGACGGTTCCCTTACGGTCCTGGGCGACCCAGATGTGAATGTGCCCAAGGAACTTCCCAGGGTGGACGCACGGCTCGTTGGTGCCTCTTCGACGAAAGAACTGCGCGAGAGTAGACAAGCAGTACAAGACCTTCTCAAGGGAGAAAGTTTTGGTGTATCGACACAGGTAACATTAGCGACACAATCTATTTCCGTCGGAGATAGAACATATCGGATGTGGGAGATCTACGGCAGTAAGGATGCAAACGTCCGCGGTGCAGCCGTCCGTGCACCCGTTCTCGTTCATGTGCTGGAGGGACCCGGCGATGGAAGCGTGCGTGTTGTGGCGTATTACAATGGCGCAGATGGAGAGGGGCTGTATCTTGTGAAAAGTATTACGGTGAAAGATGACGGAAGTGTTGAGTATATTATAGATACCAGCAATGCGGCGGTGAGCGCTCGAGTCAAGGAGTGTGGGAGCGGTACGTGTTGGGCGACGATTACCGTGGACCAAGAAGTTGTTACCTTAGAAGAAGAGCTCAAAAGCGCGGCAGCACTCCTCTCCCCTCCTGTTGCCACGACAAGAGCTGCAAGCGCATTAAAAAAATGGGGAGAAGGCATATGGATTGGTGACTTCCAGCAGGATGCCCAACTTGCCCAAGGCCTCCCGGAAGATACTCAGGGAAAGATAGCATCCGCGGGCACAATACGATTGCGGACCAATACGGAAGCAGACCCCAGACTCGGAGAATCGTCTGGAGATACATCATTGATCATCGTGAGTGACCCGCGATTCGTAACAGTGACAGACACGGGGACCGTGGTGCAGGTTGATTCCTGGTTGGGGCTTGTGGTCAAGCCTACGTCAACAGGGAGCTCTTCCGGTAGCTCCCAGGAGTCCCCCAGGGTTGTTCCCTTTGAACCGAGGCTTGGGAAAGATAATAAATCGATTGAGTGGGTCGTCCCGGCAACAGGGAAGCGGATATTCATCCAGAATGGCAACAAGCTCACCATGGTGGTAGGACCCAACGAGAACGAAGTAGGAGCGCAGTTTGTACCCATCGCGACTGAAGCCATGCACATGCCCACGGTGACAGAGAAAGAGTTTACTGCAGAGAGCATTGTGGATATACTTCGTGGTTTATCTTCCCCGGAGCTCACAAATACTGTGGAAATTGATACAAACGCCGGGAAACTATCTCTGGAATTACTCATGAGTAAAAACGGACCCTTTGAGAAATACCAGTTGCCAGAATCTTTAAGAGAAGACATGCTCTATTACATTTTTGCCCGACTTGGGCTTCGATTGAAAGAGGCAGGAGACAAGACAGATTTTCCTGAATACGGAAATCGCACCAGTAAGTCATATTTGCGCGAGGATGTTCTCCCAAGCGAACTCATCGATACCGCCAAGTCTCGACTTGATGAGGGTCGTCCGTACCCTTTGGGTATATTTCTCCAGATAAGAGGTTTAAATCAGTATTTCACCTTTGAAGATTTTGGAGAACTTGATCCAACGGCACCGGTAAACAAATTAGCTCTGTCGTTTGTGTCAAAAGCAGAATTTAATCAGTTGAAGCAAATGCTCGCTGGCGTGCCGCACAGATTGATTCAGCATACTCCGGGAATATACAATTCAGTGGAAGGTCCGATTAGCGTAGAATCCGATAATATCGAGTCGATTGTCGTGTACTTGAATGGGACGGCTATGATAATACATCATAATGATGTTGATGAAGTAAAGTATACATATTTCAAAGACCTGTTTGAAACAGCAAATACAGATAGTTCTAAAAAAGCTAGTGTTGCATTAAGTTGGGGGTTTAGTGTGATTTTCGATTCGTTTGATGGTACAGGTACGGCTATTTTCGGGTGGGATCAACTACTGCCATTATTTTCTGGTGCAGACATACACAGTAATCAGGCATACTTTACCCCTCAGTAATTTAACCCAACGTTTTACCGCTTACCCTTGTTGACATAGGAAACGCAACCTCACTACAATGAGGAGGTATAATGAAACGAATTCTGCCAATTGCCATACTCATTTTATTGGTTATAATACCACTCCTCATTGTTCTCGATGCGAAGTTTCAGAGATACATTGAGGGCAGAAAGGCCTCTTACCCCTCAAGCCCCATTGCCTCAAGCGTCCAGCAGCAGCTCGAGGAGCTTGGAAGCCCAGTCATAAATCTTTCTCCCGCGCCCCAATTGCCAAATTCCTATTCCCCGCCCAAAACCCGTTCTGTCTACGGATCGTATCAAGCATATGCTGATGGCGTTTTGACGGTGAATACCGGATCAACTGCGATTGACGTAAAAGTCGATAGCGAGGTGTTTGCAGTCTGCACCCCGCGGTACTGGGTAAATCCTGACGGGAAAAAATTCGATATCACCCGTGTATGGTTTGATATGTCGAGCCTCACCCTGACAAATTACAAAGCAACGAGTCCTAATGAAAAGCAAACCATATTTCAGACAGAACAGCCACAGCTTACCAAAGATACCCATATATTCGTTTTTGCTCAGGAACACCCGGTAGACAAATCACTTCTTGCCAAAAAAATCTGGATTATTGAATGTAAAAAATGATGCCCAAGTATATGAATTTCCGAAGTACATGGGTTCAACTCGTTGGTTTCCTGATTTTTGTACTTCTCGTCTTGTCTCAGGCGTCCCCGCCGGTTTTTGCACAGTACGATACCGGATGCAGTTTTGTCGGGAACACCCAGGTCGCCGCCCCCCAGGGGAACCAATCCATCGACACCATTACCGCCGGCAATACCGTATATTCCTTTGATCCGGAGTCAGGACGTATCCAGACTGCTACAGTCGATGGGGTCCACACCAGGGACAGTGAGCAGGTCTATCGGGTCCAACTGGAAAACGGCGTCGCGATAGAAGGAACCGGCAGGCTCCCGGTCTACAGGGGGGCCGCGTACCGGTCACCATAC
>MFJZ01000059.1:0-753 GCA_001781025.1 Candidatus Gottesmanbacteria bacterium RIFCSPLOWO2_01_FULL_49_10 | reverse complement strand
GTCGCAAACAGCCGGACGGATTTGAGGCAATCCAGCGCCTCCAGGTGGGAGATACGCTATACATGGATAAAGACAACGCCACGCTTGTCCCCGTGCGCGTGGACACTATTACCCAGGTGACCAAGCCGGTAAAAGTGTATAACCTGACGGTTGCGGGCAATAAAACGTATTTTGCCCAAGGTATCGCCGTACACAATAAAACCGCGTGTGCTATATCATATTGTGGTGATGGTACCTGCGGTGGCATCGAGACGTGCAGCAGTTGTGTAAGCGATTGTGGGACGTGTACGGGTACGACACCTACGATTGCTCCGCCACCGCCATATTTGGGGGGTTGTACGCAATCCTGTGATTCACCCAATTGTACTGATTGCCATTCAACTGGCTGTGATTTGAATTGTGATGGAGGTCCAATAGCAGATGATTGTCCCAGTGGTTGCGGTGGGCATCAGCTCTGTCCAGCGCCTGCAGGGCAATGTGCAACCTTATCAGAAGGGGGAGGCACTGGAATTACCGTTGGTACCTGTGGACAAGGCCCTACGTGTTGGCATGACTGTTGTACTCCCGCAGCCAACCCCACCCCGACACCGCCGCCATCATCACCCACCCCTTCCGTTGGCCCAAGTCCGACACCGGGCGGTTCCCCTGCGCCGACTTCCCCCCCGCCGTCGCCGACTTCCCCGCCACCACCAGACTGTGGCAACGGCAACTGTGGCCCCGGTGAAAACTGCGGTAACTGTCCTGCCGACTGCG
>MFJZ01000058.1:99236-101988 GCA_001781025.1 Candidatus Gottesmanbacteria bacterium RIFCSPLOWO2_01_FULL_49_10 | reverse complement strand
ATCCACGTGAGTATGTGTATCCGGAGGTAGATATTTTGTCGTTCCTCAAAAATAAAGTCGGTCATGAGAGGATATTCGGCAATCTCGGCGGTGAGGTAACCAATGCGTTTAACTTCTCCGGTATTGAAGGGTATGATGCGGTGTATCAGAAACGGTATGGAGAGTTTATCCGGTCGGTGAGCAACGGACAAATTATTACTCCTGAGCGGTCCGTGGTACAGTTTCCAAAAATTGCGAACTTTTCCGAACAAGCATTGCAGCTACTGGGGGTGCGCTACATTGTTCACCGAGTAAGCGACGGCCGATTCTCATGGGCATACCCGTATTGGGAATATCCGTATTACCGGAGTCTTTACCGTAATGAGTATTACGAGCTGTTTGAAAATCAAAAAGCACTGCCGCGTGCATTTTTAGCTTCTTCTTACGTTGTTCGTGATACTGATCAGGATATTGTTGATACACTTTATTCGGAAGAGTTTGATTTCAGGCAGACCCTCGTTTTAGAAACCGATCCGGAGATTGCTCCGGTACCAGGAGAGGGAACTATTGATATAGCGAAGTATACTTCCAATGAGGTGGTGATAAAGACGATCTCGACTGTTCCTAAGCTTCTTTTTCTTTCTGATGTGTATGATCCGGGATGGAGAGCAATGGTTGATGGTAAGGAGGCGCGGATCTATCGCGCGGATTATGACTTTCGCTCGGTTGCCATGCCCGCGGGTGAGCACACCATCCAGATGGTATACTGGCCGAGGAGCTTTGAGATCGGATTGTGGTTGGCGGGAGCTGGAGCAGCGTTGCTTGTTATATCTACAGGGAGGCATCTTGTCAGAAAGACATGAAAATCGGAATCTATAATCCATATGTTGATACGCAGAGCGGTGGGGAGCGGTATACGCTTACTCTTGCCTCTCATTGGTCCAAGGTGCATGACGTTTCCGTCTTTTGGGATAAAAGCGATATTCTTGATGAGACACAAAAACGGTTAGACATAGATCTTTCGAGGGTGAACGTAGCTCGGAATATTTTCCGAGGATCTAATATATTCAAGAAGTTATTCTTAACGCGTCAATATGATCTTATTTTTGTATTAAGCGACGGGAGCATCCCTTCCACCTTGGCTAAGCGAAATATTCTCCACTACCAAGTGCCGTTCCCGACAGTTGCCTACTCAACAGTAAAGCTTTTGCGTTACCAGAAAATCGTATGTAATTCGAAATTCACAAAGCATGCGCTTGACTATCGAGTCGCCAGAGGTGCCATGGTGATCTATCCACCGGTACCTCCGATCCAAGCGAGTGAGAGAAAAAAGGAAAAACTTATTCTTTCAGTGGGACGGTTTACCGGTTTCCATACTGCTAAAAAACAACATGTGCTCATGGAAGCATTTGCCCAAGGCCTTAAAGAGAAGAAATGGAATGGATGGAAGTTGGTACTTGCCGGAGGATTTCTACCAGGCGACCAGGAATATTTTGATACACTCAAGGAGATGGCAAAGGGTTTGCCGATAACCATCGAAGCGAACATCTCTTGCGATTGCCTCACGGACTACTATCGAAAATCGAAGATTTATTGGCACGCGGCCGGATATGGCGAAACGGATCCCCGTTGGATGGAGCACTTCGGCATTACGACGGTAGAGGCTATGTCCGCCGGAGCCGTACCTGTCGTGTTTGCGGCCGGCGGTCAACCGGAAATCGTCGAAGACGGCAAAAACGGATTTCTCTGGAGGACCGTCAATGAGCTTCTTGAGAAAACCAACAACGTTATCATGAATAAAAAAGACGCGGCAATTTTTCAAAAGAACGCGATACAAACAAGCAAACAGTTTTCTGTGTCGCGGTTTTGTGATGCATTTGACGAATTGCTCTCCCAGATCGCTTTATGATGTATAAATCATTACGTGTTTGGTCCCCTGATATATGGGCAATTTCTGCTTTCATTGTTATTGTGGCAATTTTCTTTTCACCGACTATTTTTCAGGGGAAATTGCCTGTTCCCTCTGATGCGCACGTGGGTCTTTATCATCCCTGGAGAGATTTATATAGCAGTAAATATCCCCGAGGCGTGCCATTTAAGAACTTTTTGATCACCGATCCGGTGAGGCAGCAAATTCCATGGAGGAAAATTGCGATTGATCAGTGGAAGGAAGGCCAAATTCCTTTATGGAATCCATATAATTTTTTCGGTTCACCCATCCTCGCCAACATTCAGGCAGCGGCGCTTTATCCCCTGAATATTCTCTTTTTCCTATTCGCATTTGCCGACGCATGGACGATCCTCATTTTGCTTCAGCCGATTTTGGCCGGACTCTTTATGTATTTCTACTTGCGATCACTTGACCTCCGACCCATCGCAAGCCTTCTGGGAGCAGTGGTGTGGACTTTTTCTGGATTTAATATAGCCTGGTTAACATGGGGGACGATAGGGCACGTGGTGCTCTGGTTGCCGCTCGCGCTTCTTGCTGTTGATAAACTCACGAAAGGGCGATTCCCGGAATTAAAGCAGTCTCAATTCCGGGAATCGATGATAAAGATTGCATGGTCTGCATTTTTTGTTGCGTCCATGATTTTTCAATTTTTTGCCGGGCACGCGCAGGTATCTCTGTATTTTATTCTCGTGGTCATCGCTTACGCCACCATGCGGATCCTTCAGGCGAAGGAACGGAAAAAATCGATACAGTTGTTTGTGTTGTTGCTGGGCCTTTCGGCGTTATTAACGGCTATTCAATGGGTGCCACTTCTGGATTGGA
>MFJZ01000058.1:89680-99192 GCA_001781025.1 Candidatus Gottesmanbacteria bacterium RIFCSPLOWO2_01_FULL_49_10 | reverse complement strand
ATTCGGCAGAGCAGCAGAGTCATTGACGGATCGGATTGGCGTCAAGAGGGGTGGTTCATCCCGTGGGTTCACCTTGTTCAGTTTGTAGCGCCGGATTTTTTCGGTAACCCGACGACATTAAATTACTGGGGTCAGTGGAATTATGGAGAATTTATAGGTTACATCGGGATATTACCATTGGTGTTTGTATTCATCGCTATTCTTTCTCAATCTGCAAAGAAGTACAGATTTTGGATTGGCATTGTTGTTGTCGCTTTACTTTTTGCACTACCAACGCTTATTTCATATCTGCCCTTTGTTCTCAAGGTTCCTATACTCTCCTCAATCCAACCGACGAGACTTCTTTTCCTCGTGGATTTTTCCCTTGCTGTTCTTGCGGCCTATGGAAGTAATGCCTTTATTGAAAACTCAAAGAACGTGCGTTGGGGCTTGGTGATCGTAAGTATCGGTGTTGTATTGGGATTCCTCTGGGGGATCATTATCGCCTCGCGATTGGGTATTTTCGATGCATCAATCCGGGTAAATCTTGATGTAAGCGCGAGTAATCTTCGGTTGCCTACCCTGTTATATATAGGCGCCACGATGCTTCTTGTCGCATCGCATCGTTTGGGAAAAAACAACATCGCGCGAAACGTACTATTATTCGGCTTTGTCGTTCTCGTGGCCGCTGATCTCCTCCGATTCGGATGGAAGTTTACGCCATTTACCCCGAAAGAGTATTTTTTCCCTGAGACCGCGATCATTTCATTTCTCAAGAAGCAGCCCAAGCCGTTTCGCGTGATGAGTGTGGACAAAAGACTCGCGCCGCCAAACACGCTTTCGTTTTGGGGAATTGAATCTATTGAAGGATATGATCCGATCATTTCGAGCCGCTATGAAGAATTTATGGCAGCGGTGGCACGTGGCAAGCCGGATATCGCTCCACCCTTTGGGTTTCATAGGATTATTACTCTGGACACTGGTGATTCACCGTTGGTTCCCATGATGAACGTCCGATATATTCTCACACTTAGTGACCTGACAAGGCCATACTTTTCAAAAGTTTTTGAAGAAGGTGAAACCAGAGTCTATGAAGACACACGCGTATTTCCACGCGCATATTTGGCTTCACACATATTGACGGCAACTACTAAACAAGAAGCAATTGAGGACGTATTGAAGAGTTCAGTATCCAAGGAGTCTGCGGTCGTAGAGGAGAATGTGCGTGTTGACGGCGAACCGCTATCGCCCGACGAAACTGCTTCAGTTGTTTCGTATGAGATAAATGAGCTTCGTATACAGGCATACACCCGCGCGCCACGTCTTTTGGTCATTGCAAACGGTTTTGACGAGCATTGGAAGGCTTATATCGACAGCCAAAAGACGCAGATCGTGAGAGCCAATTATATATTCCAAGGGATCGTTTTGCCCGAGGGTAGTCATTCTGTTGACGTAATATACAGATAGGAAGAGACGCATGGTGATGTCCGCTCCCGGCAAGCTCCCTCGTGACAGATTTCGTCGTCTGGTACAATCAAATAGTATGGCAATGGGACCGACCGTCAGTATCATTATCCCGAACTGGAATGGGCAAGAACTATTAGAGCGAAATCTCCCGCAAGTATTGGCTGTCACAAAAGAAGCTGGAGAGATTATTGTTGTCGATGACGGGTCCACAGATGATTCGGTCAACATATTACGGGAAAAATTTCCGATGATTCGAGTTTTACAGAAGAAATCGCATGAGGGCTTTGCGAGTACCGTGAATCAAGGAGTGCGTGCAGCAAGTAGTGACATAGTTGTTCTTCTTAATACCGATGTGGAGCCAGAAAAGAATTTTCTTGCACCGCTCATACTTAATTTTGACAGTCCACAAGTTTTTGCTGTTGGATGTATGGATAAAAGTATCGAAATGGGTAAAACGATTCTTCGTGGTCGCGGATTAGCAAAATGGGAGAAAGGCTTTTATGTGCACTCTCGCGGTGACATCGATAAAACTGATACCGCATGGGTATCTGGAGGTAGCGGTGCTTTCCGAAAAAGTTTTTGGGAAAAACTTGGGGGAATGGATACACTCTTTAATCCTTTCTACTGGGAAGATATCGACATTAGTTACCGAGCAAAACATATGGGATATCGACTTATGTTTGAGCCAAAAAGTGTCGTGAGACATTACCATGAAAAAGGAAAAATTTTCATGAATTATTCAACTTTTTTTATCAAGAGAATTGCGTACAGAAATCAATTTCTTTTTGTATGGAAACACGTTGGTGGCCGCCACATGATTGCGCACTGTCTATGGGCACCACTTCGATTAGTCCAAGCGGCCATGAGTGGCGATATAGCCATGGTTGCAGGGTATCTCAGCGCGACTATCAGAGTCGGTGGTGTCCTGCGATATCGATTCCAATCTTTTCGTGAAAACAAAGTAGTCATCGCATGATTTTGATCGAACTCATAAAATATATTATAGGAGTTACGCTTCTCATGTACCTTCCGGCAGAGGGAATATTTTCGTTTGGGAGGCTAGATGTATCAGGGTGGAAACGAATAGCTCTCGTGTCTATTTGTGGAGTAGTATTGTTGACCTTTGCAGAGTATGGACTTTCGCTTTTAAAACTTCGCTATGCGGTATTTCCATTTGTGCTCATTCTTTCCGGTATAGGGCTATGGAGACGTTCAGCGTGGATCAAGTATATTCAAAGAGATTGGTCTGGGCCACATTGGATACTTTTCATATTTGCGCTATTGTATTCATTATCGGTAACAGGGAGTGGATGGATCACAAAAGAAGGCCTTATACTGCGTGGGATCAATGCGTCTGATGGAATATGGAATGTCGCGCTTATCAGCGAGCTTGGGGAAATGATCCCACCGGAGCACCCGGGCATTAATGGAGTTCCCTTAAAAGGGTATCATGTATTTTATAATCTTTGGGTTTCATCTATAGCACGGTTTACTTCTCTTGATAGGGTCTCACTGCATTTTCAGTACATCCCAATGACTATGTCTCTCCTGTTGGTATATATCCTGTACGTCATCGGAAAACAATTAAGTAAAAATAGTTACGCTGCGCTTTGGTCAACAGGCATAGCCTTATTCGGAGGAAGTTTTTCCTATGTATTACCTTTGTTCTATCACGAGAAAGTGAGCTGGGACGACGCTTTTGGAATTACTCAACCAGGATCGCTACTCCTGAGCCCTTCTTTTGTGAGTTCACTCATTATTTTTATTGCAGCAATTGTCTTATTGGACGAATATATACGGAGACCATATCCAATTACTGGGTTTTTTCTGTCTCTCTTGGCCGGTATCGCTGTGGGTTTCAAAGTGTATGCCGGTATGATTCTTCTTCCTATTATTTTTGTAATGACAATCTATGTATGGGTGGTACAAAAAAAGCATCATATGATATTCATATTGATAGGAAGCATGTTCATCGCATTGCTTGTATTTTATCCTTTCAATGCCAATTATGGTTTTTTACTCTATCAACCACTTTGGCCACCACACCGTATTATGCAGGGAACGTTAGGATTTACCAATTGGGAACTAAAGAGACAGACACTTACACAACTCGGGAGTTTTTTCGGGCTCATAAAGCTTGAAATAATTGCTTTTACAGTATTTTTTTTCGGTAATCTCGGTACAAGAATCATTGGATTTATCGGAATTAAAAAATTTTCTTTTAGTCAAATGAGCTATATTCACACGTTTTTGTGGTTAGCTGTAGGCATTTCATTTATAGTTCCTATGTTTTTCATCCAACCGATCGGTGCGTTCAACATGATTCAGTTTTTTTGGTATTATCTTGTCTTCGTAGGTATCCTTTCAGGATGGGGAATATACGAATTTCTTCAACGATTTTCCAAAGTCCCTAGGTATATCATCGCATCGTTAATAATCCTCATAACAATCCCGTCAGCAACAGAAAAAATACTTGCCTACTTCCCATTTTCGCCAACACATATAACGATATCAAGCAGTGAGTTATCTCTCTATGATGTCATGCAGAAAACGGGATCGTACAACGATGCAGTATTGATCGTTCCTTCGTTGCCCGAGTATTCAAAAGCTGAGCTATCCAGATGGTTCTGGGGCTCATCGCCTCCAAAGGTAAGTGCATTTGGTCATAAGCGAGTGTTTTTGGGTAACGAGGTAGTTCAATTTCCCTATGAAGAGTGGATCGGGCCACGGATAACACTCCTCACGTCACTTATGGGGCCACAAACGAAAACAAATATATCTGAGGAAGAAATACTCGAAGCAAGAAACTCCCTGAAGACACTCATCGATTCATATAAGATTCGATTTATTCTCTCTCATGTTCCTTCGCTATGGTTTACGAGTAAATTTGGATTAAAAGAATTAATAACGAAAGACGGTTTATCTTTGTATGAAGTGCGACCCCTGTAATATATCATGAAACGAAGCATTTCACTTGTCATTCTTTTTTTCTCTCTTCTAAGCGTCATTTCCTTTAGAAATTATTTCTTCAAAGGGTTAGTGCCGATTCAGTTTAACCTTTTACCGTCATTTTATAGCCCGTGGAAATATTTTTCGTGGCCGGAATATCAATCTGGAGTACCGAATAAACCGATAGGTACGGACAATCCAAAACTTTTTTATCCGTACAGAAAATTTACTGTCGATGAACTCAAGAACGGCAGAGTACCGCTATGGAATCCGTATGTTTTTTCCGGAAATATTCATGCAGCGACATATCAAGCTGCGGTATATTATCCGTTGAATTTTTTGTACTTCATTTTACCGCTTGCGGACGCATGGAGCATCCTCGTCATATTGCAGCCGATTCTTACCGGACTCTTTACCTTTCTTTTTCTCAAATCTCAAAAAATATCAGATAAGGGAAGTATATTCGGGGCTTTGAGTTTTGCATTTTCTGGCTGGATGATTTCCTGGTGGGAGGAGTCTATTGTCATCGTGCATAGTATCCTATGGCTACCGCTAGCTCTGTATGGATCAGTTTTATTGTGGGAACAGAATCAGCATGCCCTGAAAGGGTTTCTCCTCATCGTTATTGCTTTGTCTATGTCAATTCTTGCAGGATTTTTACAAATGACGCTATATCTCGGGATAGTGTTCTTTTTCTGGAATATGTATTTACTTTATACATCAAAAAACAAATCATTGGGTAAGCTCGGTTGGCTTGCCGCTTCAGTGTTGTTGACACTCTTGGTGACGGGGGTGCAATGGCTTCCTGCTTTTGAGGCGTACGCTTATTCTCCGCGGAAAGTTGTAGCCGCGACGTTTCTATTTGAGGAGTTTCTTGTGCCACTTCGCCACCTCGTCACCTTTCTATCCCCTGATTTTTGGGGTAACCCGGGTACTTATAATTACTTTTTTCCGGGAATTTTCTATCACGAAAAAGTTATATACATGGGAATCGTGCCGCTCATCTTTGTTCTCTATAGTATTTTTCATGGCAGAGGAAGAGAGATCGTATTTTGGAAAATTACAAGCGTTGTGTTTCTTTCACTTGGATTTGCCCTGCCGACCAGTTGGTTATGGTACGTATTGCGAGTTCCTATTCTATCGGTTGCCAACCCGAGCAGAATTTTCGTCGTCGCGAGTTTTGGTTTTTCAGTTCTCGCTGCGCATGGATTAGATCACTGGTGGCAACATATGTCGCGGCGAAAATTATTAGTGTCCATTTCTCCTATAGCTATCGGATTTATTCTGTTGTGGATTTTCGTACTCAGTATGTATGTAGTCAACTATCATTACATGGATATTATGAAGATTTGCTCCGGGACTCCCGCGCTTGGTCCTTATTGTAAATTAATCAGTACATCAAGCGTAGCAAAATGGAGTACCCCCTATGCGACCATATCTTTGAGAAACCTCGTACTCCCAACCGTTTTTTTCATGGTGAGCGTTATTTCGATAGTAATATTTTCGAGAAGGAAAATAATTCTGTATGTGATGCTTCTCCTCATTGTTTTTTCGAGTGACCTTTATTTTTCAACTAAATTTTTATATTTCTCCGATCGTCAATTCGAATTCCCACTCGTTGAACCCATTCGTAAGCTCAAAGAGCTTGCTGGAATTTCCCGTGTGTGGAGCTACGGTAACGCCTATATCGAAAAAAATATGTTATCGTATTACGGTGTGTATTCGACAGAAGGATATGATGCCTTATTTTCGCAGCGCTATGGCGAGTTGCTCTATATTATTAAAAATGGTGGCGTGATAACTGATCAAATTCACCGGACGGACGTTGACCTGAAACAAGCGTCTGAAATTGAGTCCTTTGGAAATATCGAAGAGAGACTTCACGTAATGTCGCTATTAGGCGTCAAATATATTCTTGAAGTGAAACGTGGTGAGAACAAGGATAAGGTCCTTACGGAAAACCGATTTCCGAAAGATCTTTTTAGTCTCGCGTGGGAGGATGATGCATGGCGAATATGGGAATATAAAAATGCCCTTGCTCGTGCACTTTTTATTCCAGAGTTTGTCGTTGAGACTGATCGTCAACAGATGGTGAGTCGTCTATTTACTAGTACTTTTGATATGAAAAAGACAATTGTACTTGAGGAAGAGCCAGCGCTCATCCACCAGACCAGTACCCGTAAGTATTCTGCTATACTGGAAGCTGAGGCAGAAGTTTCGATCAAGAAGTACCAACCGACGACTGTTGAGATTGCCATTCGAGCGCCTGTAAATGGATTTTTATTTTTGTCGGATAATTATTTTCCTGGCTGGAACGCTACGCTTGATAACGTTCCGACAAAGATATTCCGAGCAGACTACGCGTTTCGGGCAGTTGAAGTGCCGGTGGGCGAGCACACCGTGAGGTTTGTATACGCCCCGCGGTCATTTACTGTTGCGTGTCTTATTTCCGTTTTCGGAGTGCTTGCCGCCATTGCGTCGGTGGCGTGGGGTGTTCGAAAGAATCATGAGAACCAATAATGAGTTGAAATCCAATCGGTCATACGTACTCTGTTTCGTCGGAATAATCATTCTGGGGCTTGCCCTTCGTAGTGTTCGTATCGTTCATGTACCTCCCGGTATTACCAATGACGAGCTTGGATATGTCTACAACGCATACTCGATTGCAAAAACCGGAATGGACATTTATGGAAATCGATTTCCCATTCTTTTTCATATAGGCAATTGGCCGTTTATGCCGATTCCTACGTACATCCTCGCGTCAATTTTTCTCTTTGTTTCCCCCACACAGTTGACCGCTCGTTTGATGAATATCATCCTCGGAACAACGGGAATTGGCATACTTATTATTCTTGTTAACCATATTTATAAAGATAAACGCCTGGCCCTTCTGTCAGGATTAGTACTTGCCCTCTCTCCGTGGCACATACATTTTAGTAGAACTGCATATGACGGACCGGTGGCAATTTTCTTGTATCTTGTTGGAGTCCTTTATGGATGTATAGCTTCGAGAAAGCATTGGTTTCTTTTCCCGATGTATGTTTTTGTTGCTCTGGGAGTAGGCTCTCACAGGGCTTCGTCAGTCATCGCGTTCCCGATTACCCTCTTCACATTTTGGTATCTCTGGCCATCCTTGGTACGTAAGCGCCGCTATGTCATCGAACTGGCTATTGGGATTCTGTTTATTCTCGGAATATTTTTGATGCTTGTGCACATACAAAGGTCAGAAACCCAGGGCATATCTTTTACACAGGAAGTTTCAATATTAAACTCCAGTGCCATCACCAAAGCAGTAAATGAAGAGCTCAATCAATCAGACGCACCGATGTGGATTCGGAGGGCATTTAACAATAAGCTTACGTACGCGTTCCGCGTTGTTCGAGAAAATTATCTGCATATGTTTTCACCGCAATTTCTTTTTACAAGCGGCGAAGCAGACGGTATTTACTCTCCCTGGTGGAGGGGTCAGCTGTATTTGATCGATTTGCCGCTACTGGTTGCCGGGTTCATATATCTCTTTCGGAAAAAAAACAGGGCGAATTGGTTTGTCGTTGGATCTATCCTTCTTGCCCCCATGCCTGCTGCGATTTCTTCGCAGGTTTACTCCATGAGGGGTTATTACTTCGTGTATTTTTATCCAATTATTATAGCGGCCGGGATTGGGGGTCTATGGAAGTGGACAGAGCGTTTTTCCTACACGGCTCGTTTCTCTATAGTCGCGCTTGGTGTTATTGTGTACGGATCTTTTGTGTTGAGTTACCTATACCAGTACCATTATCGATACAGTAACTACGGTGCAGAGCGCTGGTTTAAGGCAGAAAAAGACCTTGCTCTAGTCGTGGGCGCTCCCGCGTCGCGTTATCAGGAAAGGGTCATTGCACAAACTGGTGGTGTTGATGTTGTTTTACAGTACGCTTTCTACAACAGGCTTGACCCGAGGACCGTCCAAGAGGCGATTGCACAAGCGAGTAAAGATGAAATAGCGCTCCCTGGAGGCATACATTTTGTGAGGTTTTGTGCTTATGGTAATCGTCCGGTTGAGACATTTCTTACGTCAACCATGCTGTATATCACCAGAGATTCTTGTCAGGATACATCCAAGCCCACAGAGATAATTTACGCTCCTAAAAGCATTCGTATTTGGTGGAAGATTTATCGTGGTGATCTTATGCCTCGTCCTGACAAGACTGCCATAGATATGACCACGAGTAAAGACACTCCGGTAATTAACGCTCCGAGGAGAAATGACCTGGGGAGGTAGGTAAATGCAATGGTATGGTTTCCGGCCGGGACGAGGACAGCCCGGAGCGTCCAGTTGGCACGGATCATGCGGGCCGATGTGCCATCGATAGTGGCGCGCCAATTACCGTCATCGGAGTCTGAGAGATAGAGGAGTTGCGCTGAGGCAGTCTTTGTGTAAAATGTGACCCGCGTTGGTTCGTAGGCGAGGAGCCGTACTTCTTTTGTTGGGTCGGGGAAAAGGTTTGGGAGTTTTTCTTCCGCCGGTACCGCCACCGCTTGCGACGGGTCAAACCCCGGTGAAAAAAAGAGCGCTTCAAACTCTGCGGGAGTATGATATGGCTTGACATCATGAGTCAAAAAGTAACGAGGCGCGGATTTTGTATTTTTAAAGGCAGTCCAACCGTCTTGTTTCCATACAGTGGTAAACCTCTCTGGCGGGAACGTGATAGCCGTTGATAAATTTTCTACCCGATCGATGATGTAGCGTACGCCGAGGGCGTCAAGCATCCGAAGCCGCCATCCCACTTGTGGAAGGTCGTCTGTGCCATATCCCGGTGCAAGGGCGACGTCTGACCTTGTGTTTCGGGTAAACGATCGGGCAAGCTTGCCATTGCTGCTTCCCTGGAGGAGCTGGTTGTAGAACCCGAGATTCAATGGGTCAATGCCGTCTGGAGAAAATACGCGAAATGGTATTGACAGGTTAGAAAAAACAAATGCTGTGCCGTACCCCCAAAACCGATCGATGGTTTTTTGAGCGGTCATAAATCCCCACAATGGGTGGGGTGGGAAAGCAAATGATCTTGGGACAAACGGGTTAAACTTTATGAAGGAGAAAAGAAGTTCCATAGTGAGTACGACTGTTATCGCGGGTGCAC
>MFJZ01000058.1:83569-89662 GCA_001781025.1 Candidatus Gottesmanbacteria bacterium RIFCSPLOWO2_01_FULL_49_10 | reverse complement strand
GCAGAGACTATAGCTCCCGCACGGAGAAACGCCTTGGGATCACGCAATACGGTGTCCCACCCGATCGCGGCAAGGACGGCGAGGCTCATCGCAAACATCGAGAGTATCCGCGTGGGTGATCCGGTGCTAAGAATCGGGATGGGGAATCGGTAAAAAAGTTCGCTCAGAGGTGTTTGTACGGTAAGAAGAAGAATAGCCGTCGCGGAAGAAAAAAAGAACGTTCGATGCCACGATCGGGTTTTTGACAGGATGACGGCGAGGGCAAGTGTCACGCCCATGAGACCAATCGAAAGCGGTTTATCGACATACGTATCCTCTAGAAAATACGTTTTTGTTGCCGGATTACCGAAAAAGTCAGCAACGAAAATTTTCATAAGCTGCCAGGGAGAAACGAGCATTTTGGTGATTATGAATTGATAATCATGGGCGACCCGTGCAGAGCGTCCAAACAGCTCAATGGTGGGCAGAAGTTGTATCGCTGCAAGCCCCAGGCCTCCGAGGAAGCCGAGAACGAGATTTGTTACGGCGGGTCTACTTAGAGACACCCTTTGCACAGCAATGGGTGGCCTTATGAAAATTCTGGCAATTGCATACACAACCGAGAACCCAAGGACGTAGATGAAATCCTGCGGGTGGCCGGCAGTCGCACTGCTGTAGATGGCACAAGCGCCCAGAAGCATGAACCTGCCGCCTCGAGCCGATTTTTGAAGAATTTTTTCGATGCACCAGAGAATAAGCGGGAGCCAGAGGATCGTGTGCCAGACGGTGTTAAACTCAAGCCACGTATTTGCAAAGCTCCCGTAATTGAAAGCGATAGCACCCAAAATGGCGCCCCAGGGGCTCACACCGATGGTTGTCGCAAAAAGATAAAAAAATGCCGATCCGAGGATGGGCTGTAGGAGTACTAATGCAGACCACGCAATGTCAAAGGGCAGAAAGAAGTACGCGACGTTTAGAGGATACAACGCCGCCGATTGGTAATTGGCGAGAAGCGGGGTGCCTGAAAAATTGTATGGATTCCAAAGCGGAAGTCGACCGTGTTTCACCTCGTCTATCACTAGCCACCTCCATGGATAGAGTTCACGCAACACATCAAAGTACTGAAATTTACTTGGGACTGCCCCTGGCGCATATCCGCCATATGATTCATGGCGCCACGGGTTGTATTCAGAGAGGAGGAGGTCTCCCGGGAACGGGAGAAGACCAGATATTACCGTTTTATGGAAAAAAATAAGCCCAATCGCCAATAGGAGAGCGTATGGCCAGAGATGAGTCTTACCGCGGATTGATTGCATAAACGATGTCGCCATCAGGCGTTGTAAGTTGCCTTGTAAGCTCCGGAAGATCGGAATCTGGTGCATATTGTTTTCGTTCTTCCTTGTCCATTTGCCATACATGGACGATGATGTGTGAAACTCCCTGTGACTGAAGGAAGCGTATGGATGAATCGTTTGGGAATGAGGAAAGGTCGTTGACTGCATCATGAAAACTCCGCGCAACGTAGCCGCTGTAGCCGTTCATGGTTTTTTTTTCGTGGAGGCCTGCAAAGTACACGCGGTAGGTTTCCGCAGCAAGCGGCGTAGCTTCTGTAATATTTTCATAAGGGAGCATGACTTGTTCTTGAATAGGCATTGTTCCTTCTTCGATGTTGCCTATCGGGAGCTCCACAATTGCCCGTACGTCAGGTCGGGAACGAAGCCACATATATACCAATGGAGCATGGTTATACGTGGGTATCGCGACCAATGACAATGGCTTTTGCCAAATTTCCATAAGGAAAAGGATGCTTATGAGGGCAGGTATCAGTATTCGCCGGAGTTTTGTTTTTGAGTTTACGAGAGCAACTATGCCGTATCCTGCGATCACACAGACTCCCAGAAGAAAGATAATAGAAAAGCGCGCCGGTACCCGAAGGATCTGGAGCAACGGGAAAAGCGTATAGAGGTATTTGTACGGGAGGGTAATATAGCCTGTTGATAGCTGACCGATGGAAAATGGGCGCTCCGGCCCGAATGACAGTATGAGACCGGTTAGAGCGACAGCAACGAACACAAGGATGGGAAACCGATGTCGCTTTTTCTTCCATTGGCCAAGTCCAAGTACGACCAGGAGAAGAAGAGCGACTGTCGGATAAAGCGTTCGTTCCCCCTCGTTGGTTTTAAGCAGTGGTGCTAGTAGGCTTACATTGGTTACGGAAGTGTAATCCTCCTGATAGGCAGCGCGCGCGGAAGATTCAGCAAGCGAACGGGTGATTTCCGGATGTTCTGCTTTGAGACGAATATACGGGTACATAAGAATAAGAGAGATAGCGCCGGTGAACACCAGGGGAAGAAATGCTACCTTAAGACGAACCCTTGAAGTGGCTAGCGTGTGACTATTCATCCAAGAGATTAAGAATGCACTAGTCATGACGAGAGAGACAATTATGGCAAATACGCCAAAATATACGGTGGAGCCAAGAAGCAGGAGAAAGGAGATAAGCGCGACAGCGAGATGGCGAAACTTTCCTTCTGTCAGAAACCAGTAAAGGCCATAGAAATAATACGGAAACCACTGACTACTTACCGCCGGCACGTGGCTGACCTGCCCGAAGCGGATGTAAGAAAATGCATACATTGCGCCGCTAAAGACGGCGGCCAACTCGTATTTCGTAAGAGATTTGACCAGGAGATACATACCTATTCCCGCTACGGGAAAGGTCAGGAGGACGTAAAGATTTTCGGCTAAAATCGGATTATGTGTCAGCCAGATAATCGGAGCGGCAAACAACGTTTGTGCGGCTAGGGTGTCGGAGAAGGCCAGCGTATTCGTTGTCGGATAGTATATGTTGGTATCAAGAAGGCCGGTAAATCCATGGGTGAGAGCGCGAGTGTTGTGCATGAAATTCCACGCATAAAACAACGGGTCTCCGGCATTGATGACATGATCCCGCGCAAGGCGGGCAAGCGGCCAGGTAAGGATGACGGCTAATCCTAAGTACAGAAGAAATATGAGGCTAACCCGCTTGATCATTTCCTGTTAATACTATCATGAGGTAGAATGAGAAGGATAGTATGCTTGGGATTGATACCGTCCTTTTGCTTGCGTTTAGTTTGCCTTGGCCACTTAAGTATCGGATCTTCCCCATGGAGGGGACGCCGTATATTTTTTTCGGTGTCTATTTCGCACTTCTTTTTGCGTATATAGCTTTAGACGTGGGTTGGATCAGGACACGCACACTCCAGGGGAGATGGCGGGCAAAACTTACCGTTCTGATTGCCGTGATCGTGATTGCCGCAGGCGGGCCGCTTGTGACCGCGATCGTGGACCGATCACAGGTTGCGCCGGTGTTTGGTGTTCACGACATTATTCTCCAACTTGAGGCAGCGATGCGGTATCTCATCGACGGAATAAATCCGTATAGGGCTACCTATTTCGGTACCCACATGGAAGCGTGGCGCTATGCGGAGCTTGGTCGCGATGCCGTCAATCCGGCGCTTTACCACTTTGTCATGCCGCCGTGGTATCTTCTTTTTTCATTTTTCTTTTATCCCTTCGTAAAAATCTTCGGATTTTTTGATGGACGACTGCCGCTCCTGTTCACCTTTTTTGGGACGCTCACTCTTCTTGCAGTATGGATCAAAGACTATCAGAAAAAAATACTCGCGCTTATCATCGTAGCTTTTCATCCGGTGATGTTTGATTATCTTCTGGAAGGAAGAAGCGATCACTTTGCATTCTTTTGGTTGTTATTTGCCCTTTTCCTTTGGCAGCGGAAAAAAATCGTTTTAGCTGCGGCTGTGTATGCACTGGCTCTGCTCTCCAAGCAGACGATCTGGCTTTCGCTTCCTTTCGTTTTCCTTTATGTATGGAAGGATGTAATGAGGCAATCAGTTACAAGGATTGTCCTTGTCATAAGCGCGTTATTGGGGACGCTGGCTTTAGTCTTAGGACCGTTTCTCGTGTGGGACGCTCGGAGCTATTGGGAAAGCACCGTCGTTTTCCTACAAGGAACGACACCGGTGAGTTATCCGGTAGCGGGATATGGATGGGGGATGGTGTTGTATCAGTTGGGCGTTATCAAAGATATCCATGCCTACTACCCGTTTGTCTACTGGCAAGCGGCCATTGGCATCCCGACGCTATGGTTTCTCATCCGATGGTTTCAGGCAAAAATATCAGCAGGGAGACTCCTTATCTCGTATGGTGTTTTTCTTTTTGTGTTTTGGTATTTTTCGCGGTACTTCCATAACAGCCATTTGGGATACATTTCGCTCGTTTTGGGAACGGGATATTTGGTTGACGACGCGACATGAATATACACACAAGATATGCTCTTATTGCAATTGTCCTTTTGGCATTTTTTTTGCGGTTTTACCGCGTGACCCAGATACCGCCTGCTCTTTCTTGGGATGAGGTATCTATCGGATACAATGCGTATAGCATTTTGAAAACCGCTCGTGATGAGCACGGCAAGGTTTTGCCGGTTGCGGCTTTTGCCGCGTATGGCGACTATAAACCGCCTATTCCTATATACCTCACTGTACCGTTTGTGGCGCTTTTGGGACTGGGTGAATTATCCGTGCGACTTCCTTCTGTCCTTCTGGGAACACTTACTGTCGTCATGGCCTTTTTTCTTGTGAGGGAGCTTCGTCTGGTGAAGCTTAAGCATCTTCCTCTTTTGGCGACATTGATTTTGGCGATTTCCCCATGGCATATACAGCTATCTCGGGCAGGATTTGAGGCAAATATCGCAGTTTTTTTTATGGTCTTGGGTGTATGGTCGGTGCTTTCGGTAGAGAGAAATTACCGATTCCTCCTTGGGTGCTGGGTGCCGTTTGTGTTGGCTATGTATACATTTAATAGTGCGCGTTATGTCGCGCCACTTTTGGCTTTAGGATTATTCGTTTTTGTCCTTCGTCATGCGAAAATTCACAAGAGGGAATTGATAGCGGGAATTGCCATTGCAGTCTTTTTATTGTTGCCAATCGTCCCACACATAGTATCCCGAGAGGCCCGGCTCCGATTCGAAGAGGTCAATATTTTTACTGATCTTTCTGTCGTAACAACATCAAATGAGAGGATAGCCCTGGATCGGGCTGCCTGGTGGTCCAAGATGTTCCATAATCGTCGTGTGGGGTATGCGCGAAGCTATCTCATACACTTCTTTGACCATTTTCAGCCATGGTTTCTCTTTGTGCGCGGTGACGGGAATCCAAAATTTTCGATTCAGGATGTAGGACAGCTTTATTTCGTCGAGGGGCCGCTTCTTGTCATCGGTATTTTTTGGTTATTTTTTAAATATCCACGCGTGGCATGGCTTCTTGTGTATTGGGTTGTTGTCTCCATTATACCGGCGGCCACAGCTCGCGAGACGCCACATGCACTACGAATAGAAAATAGTCTTCCGGTATGGCAGATCATTGCGGGAGCGGGCATACTGGTGCTTATCTACGAAAAGAAAAAACACATATTCGGGCGATTGATCATTATGGGTGTCGTCTGCCTCTATGTATTTCAGTTTGGGTACTATTGGCATAATTACTATACGCACTACCCAGTTGAGTTCTCCCGAGATTGGCAGTTTGGCTATAAAGAAGCGGTAACGTATATAAAAACCACAGGCGACCGTTACGATACGATTGTGATTTCAGAATCGATCGGCAGGCCATACATGTACGTACTCTTCTATGAACGCTATGATCCGGATGCATTCAGGAAAACAGTTGATGGATCGTTTGATGCTGCCGGATTCTATAACGTCTACGGATTTGGGAAGTATCGGTTCACCCGGCAGGGGGTCGGGGACTATCCTGGGCGAGTCCTTTACGTACTTCCCGCAGATCATGTTCCGAAAAACGCGCACATTTACCAAAACATTCGACTTTTAAACGGAGAATCTACTCTTGTGATGTTTGACGTATGAAGCAAACGACGACATTATTTTTCCTATCTATACTTCTTGTCGCAAGTGTCCTTCGTTTGTGGCAACTGGGTATGACTCCCGTAAGTCCCGACTGGGATGAGGTGGCGCTTGGGTATAATGCCTACTCGATACTTAAGACCGGTCGCGATGAGTATGGCACAAAATTTCCCTTGTCGCTTCGATCCTAT
>MFJZ01000058.1:34582-83526 GCA_001781025.1 Candidatus Gottesmanbacteria bacterium RIFCSPLOWO2_01_FULL_49_10 | reverse complement strand
GACTATAAGCCACCACTTTATATGTATGTAACTATTCCGTTTGTTGCTCTGTTTGGTTTGGAGACATGGGCGGTAAGACTTCCGTCGGCGTTGGCTGGGATACTCGCCGTCTATGGGACGTACCTGTTAACGAAGGAACTTTTTTCAAGAAAAGACCTGGCACTGGTTGCGTCACTTCTCCTGGCATTGTCGCCGTGGCATATACAGTTTTCAAGAATTGCCTTTGAGGCAAATCTCGGCGTGGCACTTAATATTTTTGCAACGTACTGTTTCCTTAAGGGACTCATCAATAAACGCATGCTTCTTTTTTCGGCATTCTTGTTTGGACTCTCGTTGTATGCCTATCATAGTGAGCGGATTTTTGTACCATTTCTCGTTGTCCTTCTTGTCGTTATCTACAGAAAGCACGTTTTGGTCATGCGGCGGCATTTTTTGTATTGCGGAATTGTCGGGATAGTCACTGCCCTTCCGCTGTTTTCTGTCTTTATGAATCAGTCGACTCTTACGAGGCTTCGCGGTACGAGTTCGCTTGCAGACCAGACAGGGCTTCTGGCAAGAACAGTGGCCAAGCTGGAAAAAGATGGTAAAGACGGAAATGCGTGGGGGTTGGTATTTGACAACAGAAGATTGGTTTGGTTTAAAACGCTTGTCGACGGGTACCTCGCCCATTATTCGATGAGATGGCTATTTTTGACTGGGGACAACCCTCGTCACCACGCACCGGACATGGGACTTTTATACATTATTGAGCTGCCGTTTTTCCTGTTTGGGATGTACCAGATAGGAAAACAAAAAAATAAGGCTAGGACACTGCTTTTTTCTTGGTTTCTCATTGCGCCGATTGCCGCATCTCCAACCACGGAACTCCCCCACGCAATACGGACACTTGTCTTTCTGCCGACATTTCAAATATTTAGCGCCGCGGGGGTTATAGCCTATATTTCCATCGTGAAGGAAAAATACTCAAAAGGTATTGGCGCATTGATTCTCTCGTTCACTCTTTTATGTTTTATGATTAATATTGTCTACTACCTCCATATGTACTTTGGTCACATGAATCACGAGTATTCAAAGTACTGGCAGTATGGGTATAAAGAGGCAGCGGCATACGCCCAGCAACATCGGCAGGACTATGATCGAATCGTTGTTTCGACCAGGCTCGAACAGCCGCACATGTTTTTTCTTTTTTTCCTTAAGTATGATCCCGTGCGCTATCTTGCAGAGGGTGGTACCGCATCCGGTGGATTTGCTGAGAGGAAAAATCGCTTTGATATATATGAGTTTCGGCCGATAGACTGGGATGGTGAAACGAAAAATGAAAAGACACTCTTTATCGGTACTCCCAAGGAAATCCCCCAAGCGACGCTTGCAACTATTTTTTATCTCAATGGCGATGAGGCGATCCGTATCGCGAGTCGATGACCGCATGAATAAGCTGATTAAAATAATACACCTTGAGCGCATGCTCCTTATTGTTCTGGTGAGTATATCCTTCGTGCCACTATTGGATTTATTCCACCCGGGCATACCGCTTGGTCATGACACTCCGGATCATGTGGCAAGGATAGCCAGTTTTTATGCGTCTCTCAGAGAAGGCATTTTGGTCCCTCGGTGGGCGGGGAACCTGAACTGGGGATATGGGCACCCGATCCTGATGTTTCTCTACCCGCTTCCTTCGTATGTCGCATCATTCTTTCATGCACTTGGGTTTTCATTCGTAGACAGCACGAAGCTCGTATTTGCGGTTTCGTATATTGCAAGCTTACTAGCGATGTATCTTTTTGCATCCACCGCCTGGGGAGCCCTACCGGGCTCACTCGCCGCCGTTCTTTATGGTTTTGCGCCATATCGGTTCGTTGATCTTTACGTGCGCGGCGCTATCGGCGAACATGTCGCATTCATATTTCCACCCCTTATCGCATGGGGGCTACTGAAGGAGTCATGGGGACGTCAGTCTGATGCCACAGCCGGGTTTGCGGTAGGGCTGGGTATTGCAGGACTTCTTTTGTCACACAACGCAGTGTCGCTTATGATGCTGCCGTTTTTACTACTGTACGGCGGATATTTGTTTTTCTTTGAAGCCAAGGATCGACTAGGTTTTTTTGTTCGCGGTTGGTGGTTTGCGGTGATTGGCTTTTTCGTTTCGGCATTCTTCTGGATGCCGGCATTTCTTGAAGGCAAATACACGCTTCGGGATATCGTGACGAAGGGTGATTTTGCTTCACGATTTGTTCCCTGGCAGTCATTTATATGGTCTCCGTGGAATTGGGGGGGAGGGAACGAATTCACGAAAGAAATCGGGATTTCTGGATTGCTTGTGGTAGGCTTGTCGATAGTATTGATAGTTCATCCTCGCACAGATACGCTCAGGAAAAAATTATTACTGGTTGTACTTGCAGTACTTTTTGGAATTTTACTCATGATGACGAGTGTCTCTTCGCCGTTGTGGAATGCCATAACCATCCTTCAGAAGTTCCAATTTCCCTGGCGTTTTTTGTCTGTTGCGGTATTTATTCTTTCGGTTTTGGGGGGTATAGCAGTATCATCGTTGCCCAAAAAATACACGCTTGGTTTTGTTGTTGTAATTCTTTTCGTGTCAATCGTCACGACCATTCCGATGTGGCATGCCAAGCAGTACAGCCCAAAAGATGAAAAGATATTTGACTTGCCGTATCCGGGTACTACCGATACGGGAGAGAGTAGCCCCATATGGTCAATCCGTTTCATGGAGCACTTTCCACGCGCGCCCGCGGAGGTGATTTCAGGTAACGCGAACATAGCTCCAGGGTCACGCAAAAGCACCCATCACTCCTATGTCATCAACGCGAAAACAAAAACGAGAATTGTGGAAAATACTCTCTATTTTCCCGGTTGGAACATAGACATAGACGGAAGTCGTCTCAATAGCACAGAGGTTCAATATCAGGATCCTGATTATCGAGGACTCATGACGTTTTGGATTGAACCCGGTCAACACAGCGTTATGGTGTCTTTTACGGATACCAAATTAAGAACACGCGCAAATCAAGTGAGTCTGGTGGGATTATTATTTTTTGTCCTCACCTGGTGCTGGGTCCGAATGTTCCCAAAGGTAATTGTCGGAGTAAAAAGGAGGAGGACGTGAAAACTATATCTGTGGCGATCGCAACATACAACGAAGAAGAAAATATAGCTCCCTGTCTTGTGAGCGTATCATCATGGGTAGACGAAATAATTCTCGTTGACGGCGGATCCCAGGACAAGACTGTCGGAATCGCGAAGCGTTTTGGTGCGCATGTCATCTCATCTCCCAATCCTCCGATTTTTCATCTGAATAAACAAAAAGCAGTTGAGGCGTGTAGCGGAAAATGGATTCTGCAGCTGGATGCTGACGAGATTGTATCGGGAGAGTTGCAGCGAGAAATATATTCAATTACCGTGGCGACAGAAAGAGCAACACGTGATGGATATTTTATACCCAGGAAAAATTTTTTCTGCGGGCATTGGCTGAGAAAAGGTGGTCAATTTCCGGATTACGTCATTCGGCTGTTTAAGCGCGGTAAAGGAGCGTTTCCCTGTAAGAGCGTTCATGAGCAGATACAAATCGCCGGTTCTGTCGGTTATCTTCATGAACCGCTCACTCACAATACCTATCGCTCAGTATCGGAGTATTGGAGAAAAGCAGATGCCTACACAAGTCTTGCTGCGCATGAGTTGTTGCAAAAGAACATTTTTGTGACAATGATGACGATTCTCGAGTACAATGTCATGTTGCCGATCGTGACATTTGTGAATCTTTTTGTCCGTCACAAAGGTTTTATCGACGGCTGGTACGGATTATTATTTGCACTTTTCTCCGCGCTCCATTATCCGATTGCATTTCAAAAATATCTACATATTCGTCACAAGGGTTCCAAGAAAATATTTCATGAAGCAGAACATTAAGATTCCCATTGCAGCCAGCGTATTCATTCTTTTTATGAGTCTTTGTACCCAGCGAGTTTACAGTGACTATGTATTGCCGTATCCCTCTTACATGCCTGGGAACCGATTCTATAGAATTTCGAAATTCGTGCGTTTGGCAAAGCGTTGGTGGTGCTGGGGAAATATAGCATCGCTAGGCTATTACCTCGATCTGACTGACTCTGAAATTGTGGAAGCCAAAACGCTCTATGAGTATAAACAGTATCTTCTAGCAACCGACGCCCTAAAAGAATCCAATAACGCGGTACAGCAGATTCCACTGTATCTGGGACAAGGAATAAAAGAAGGGAAAGACATGTCAGAGATTAAGGCAAGAGTTATCGAAGCAATGAAGAAGCATAGAGAAGTTCTTGAGTCTATCCAAAAGACGACACCCGTGGAATTTGATTGGACGCCAGAAAAAGGAAAACCGACAAAATTACGTATCGCAATAAATATCGAAGAGTCCATACAGATACGTCAGAATATACTACAACTTATAGAATGAATACCCATCGTTTATCCGGTCGAAGTTGGGCGAGGGGACTCATGTCTCTCGTCTTTACAGGATATATAGCGTATCGACTCGTCGTTATTATCGCACCAAATTATGCGTCGTATATATCTCCCTACTATACCGATTCGTATTATTCGTTTCTAGAGGATGCGTATTCAAGATCTCAGTATCGTCAAAAACAGCCTACGGCGCTTCTCCCTGATGAAACGATACTTGGCTACGCATCCGGAGCGTATATTCGCGGGACAGACCCGATTCTTATAAATTCAGAAATTACTCCCCTGGGGAAATATATAGTCGGACTTTCTATCGCACTGTTTAAAAACGACCGCATCGTCGCTATCCCTTTTGCGCTTTTTACGTTGGTTGCTGTTTGGCTCTTGGGACTCACAGTATTACGAGATCGCGTCGTTGCGCTTCTACCGGTTTTATTGATGGCGACGGAACCGCTTTTTGAAAATCAGCTAAAGGTGACTCCGCTTATGGATATTATTCAATTGCCTTTCATTCTCGTCACAATTTATGTATTCATACGAGAGTCTAAGAGAGGAAGGTTTTTCTGGACGTGTATACTTCTCGGGATTGTAATGGCAACAAAGTCGGTCATTCCCGCAATACTCCTTGTGGGTTGTTTTTCTATTTCTCTGCTCCTGTCTCAAGATGTTTGGCAAAAGACGCGGCGATTTGTGATGTTTTTACCTCTATCTCTCTTGGTCTTTTCTGTTACGTATCTCCGGACATTTCTGAGCGGGTATTCATTGTGGGACTTTTTTGGTTTTCAGAAATGGATATTGTTGTACCAACAAAGTAAACTCCAGTATCCGCTTTCTTCCTGGCGGCTTATATTTTTTAACGAGTGGCAGGCCTGGTGGGGAGACAGAAGTATTATCCATGCCGATGACTGGCGTTGGACATGGCCGGCTTTTACCATAGTTTGGATAGTCTTTGCGGTGGTTATTCTCATCCGAAAGCAACGACCAAGCTATGCGCATCTTGTATGTATTTTTTGGATCATCGTGTACAGTCTCTTTTTATCTGTCGGCGTCATATCTTCCCGATTCCTCTTGCCGTATCTCCCGGTCACATTCATTATCGGTGTTGCAGCGATAACCGCGGTAGTTACTAAGGTACTGTCTCGATAAGGTTTCTTGTTGCTATGGCTATAATTTTTCATCTCCTCTACTTTGTCGTTCTTTGGCTCCTTGTGTTTGTGTCCTATGGTTTCGTCGACGCAAATTCTCCATTCCCTCGTTTTGGGGAAATATATCGGCTTGTTCAGTTTGCCCGCGTTTATCCGACAGCGTGGTACGTCGGTACGCTTATTGTGCTTTTTGTTTACCATCGATATCTGTTGGGTCTCGCTTCGGAAAAAAAAGTGTCTGCTCGTTTTGTTTGGAAGATTATTTTCCTGACTGTTCTAAGTTTGGTGTGTGCCTTTCCGGCTTTTTCTAATGATATTTTCAATTACATCGCGACCGCCAAGGTGACGTTCCTTTATAAGGAAAATCCGTACGTCGTGATGCCGATAGACATAAGAAACGAGCAAATGCTGTCATTTCTTCATGCGTCCAATAAGGTTGCTCTCTACGGTCCTGTCTGGATTGCCATGACGTTTATACCGTATCGGTTGGGTTTTGGTAATCTTTTGATTACGTTGTATGCATTTAAATCTTTGGTTGCAGGCTTCTATCTTTTTCTGTTGTGGTTTCTATGGAAACATTCTCAACAAAAACTCACAAACCTTATTTGGTTTGCCCTTAATCCTCTTGTCATCCTACAAACGCTTGTCGATGGTCATAACGATGTCGTAATGATGTTTCTTGCCTTGTTTGCGTTTGACTTATTGAAACGACGGCGCGTTTTGGCGTCGGCATTCATTTTCGTCTGTTCAATACTGATAAAGGGTGCCACAGTAGCACTCCTTCCGGTATTTGTTTGGATTGTGTGGCAACAAGCCAGAAAGAACGATATTTACTGGAACGCTGTGTGGAGATGGTCAGCCGTTAGTATGTTTGTAATTTTTTTGTTATCGCCCCTACGGGAGGAACTGTATCCATGGTATTTCATCTGGCCGATGACCTTTCTCGCATTAGTTCCGGGTCCAATTGTCGTTCTGGACGGCGCATATGTGTTGTCCCTGGGACTTTCACTACGGATCGTTCCCTTTTTATGGACCCGGGAATGGGGTGGCATCACGCCAGTCGTGAAAAAAATAGTGACCGTAGTACCCCTGTTTCTTTCAGGTAGTATCTATGCCATTCTCAAAAAGCTTTAACGTGCTGTTGTTCATGTTGTTTTTCATTTTTTCCTGGTGGCTTATGGCAAAATCCTTCGGGTACGACGTACGCCTGCACCAATTTCGCGTCGCGCGACACGAGGTCGGAGATTTTGGTCTCCACATATCTCTTATTCGGTCGTTTTCATGGGGGAAAAATTATCTAAATCCTCAGTCACCGTTTTTTCCGGGCAAAGGGCTGCTATATCACTACAGGGTTGACATGTTGACCGGATTTCTAGAAAAAGTCGGAGTGAGAATTGACATCGCATACAATGGAATAAGTGCTATAGCGTTTGCCATCCTTTTGTTTCTTCTTTATCTGTTCCCGCAGCGATTATTCGGGAAAAGTGTTCTGCTGGGTATGTTGTCCGTGTTGTTGTTCATTTTTCCGAGCACGCTATCGTTTATCGAGTTCTTCCGGACCAGACCAATTTCTTTTTTGCTCTTTCACGATCTGTGGTACCTTCCTGATTATATACATAAAGGGCCATTTGACGGATCTCTGATATCTATTTATTTTACTCTTGCGCCATATCTCAACCAGAGACATCTTATTGTTGGGTTGGCTCTGGCGTTGGGTATTCTGTATAGACTTGTGCCCAGGCTTTTGCAGCATGAGAGGCTCTCTGTGAAGGAACTACTTCTTACTGGTTTTGTCCTGGGATTGTCTTCGAGGGTTCATGGTCTTATCTTTTTTGGAACAGTGGTAATTTTAGTTTTTCTGTTTACTTGGCTTAAGCGTCTTAAAGAGCTGTCGATACTCCTGGTTTCTGTGCTTATTTTTTCCGGGTTCCACATGATCCAGATTATAGGGGAACGCCCGGAACTGGTTCGCAATGCATGGTTCAATCCCGGCTTTTTAAGCCCAAGACCGTTGTCCTTGGTGGGATTTACCTCATACTGGGGCTGGAATTTGGGAATTGCCATACTTTTACTTCCCATTGCGGTCTATATAGTAAGGAGTGGCCAGCGACTATTCTTTTTTTCGTTCTTGGCCCTGTTTATTCTGGCAAATATTTTTCAATTTAGTTTTCGGATAGAGCACAATCATTCTCTCATTAACTACTTTCTCGTGTTATCAAATTTTTACCTTGCACGTCTTCTGGTTTTGCTATGGGCTCATAACACATATTGGAAATTAACGACCGCCATGACGGTATTCCTTCTTATTGCTTCTGGAATATTAAATCTCATGGCAGTGAAAAACGATTTCCAATGGTATGTTTTCGACGCTTCATCGCAGCCATTCATTCAATGGATTAAAACCCAGACAGACCCCGATTCTATATTTCTCGCGCATCAGGAATTGTATGACCCGGTGACAATGGCCGGCCGAAAAAACTATCTCGGTCATTCATATTACACATCCGTCATGGGATACAATACTAGCGTTCGGGAGAAAAATATAGCCCTTTTCTCCCAAGCTAACGACGCAGTAATTCTGGGCAAAATGAGGCAAGAAAAGATTGATTACATCGCAGTTTCTACTGATCCTGGACAGGGCTTATTTTCTCTAGGGAGTAAAACAGTATTGGAGAATACCTTGTCCGTCGTTTACCGAGACGCTCACGTCATCGTATACAAACTATGAGACGAACAATCATTGGGGCAGCATTATTTCTGTTTGTTTTTATAGTATATTTGGGGGTCGCGACGAAGTTTACGTATATTCCCCGATGGGAGCTGGATCATTTAAATCCGTTGGCCAAAGCATTATCCTCGTTTCGTTTAGATATACCAGATCCGTCAAGTCGATACGACCTTATCTTCTACAAAGGCCGCTGGTATGCCCCCTGGGGGATTTTGGCAGCAATGTTTCTTATACCTATGCAGGTTGCGGCCGGTAGATATGTCCCAGCTATTTACCTGACTGTTCTTTTTGCGAGTATCAATGTCCTCGTCGTCTCTGTTCTGCTTCTTCGCATACGAAGAGAATTTTTTCCCGAAATGTCCCTCTTTGACATTTTCGTATTTCTTACCTTTTTTGCATTTGGCACTGCACAGTTTTATGTCGGGACCCTCGGGAGTTCCTGGCATGTGGACCAGATGGTGACGACGACGTTTAGCATACTTGGGATCGCAGTGATATTCAAAAAGAAACGGAAAACTCTGGACTATCTCCTTTCCGTCGGTCTTTTTTCTATAACCCTTTTGGGTCGAGCGACGATGGTGTTACTCGTGAGTATACCGGCGGTATTGTATCTGGTTCAATATGTGCATACTAAAGGATGGTCGATATCTTCTTTTAAGCGCGTTGTCGTGCGGGGTATCGTGATATTTGGTCTTCCTTTGGGTCTGTTTTCTCTCTTATTTTTCTTTTATAATTACCTTCGATTTGAAAATCCATTTGAATATGGTTATAGATATATTCAGGAAGCCCCATACCTTGCGTCTATTCGATTGTCTCAGGGGATAATGTCATGGACAAACTTGCGTCATAATATCTGGTACTTCCTTTTTGAGGTACCTGCAATCATCTATGATCACGGAGTGAAGCTGCGTTTTTCCCTGGAAGGTAACTCAATTTTTTTTCTGAGTCCCGGGTTTTTTGCCATTATCTTGGCCAAACCATTTTTTTCCTATCGAGGGCGTTTTACTCTTGATCCGTATAGGTTATCATTGTGGTTTGCGTCGGTCGCTACGATGTCACCAAGTCTATTTTTATATAGCACCGGATGGATGCAATTTGGCTACCGATATAGCCTTGATATCGTCCTGCCCCTCCTTCTTCTTTGCGTGTTTGGCATGAAAGGAAAGACGAACGCGGTTTTTTCTCTCGGGGTCGTATTTTCTCTTTGGATTTATTATACGGGCATACGCGCTCTCAATCCATGAAAACAAAAGTATATCCATTCGTCCATTTGGTTTTCGTGGTTATTGCGATACGGTGGTTATTTATTTCCGGTTTCATCCCGACACACGATGGTGAATACCATCTCATGAGAATTCATGAATTTGGGACAATGCTTTTGAATGGATATTGGTTCCCGAGGTGGGCTCCTGACCTAAACAGCAAGTTCGGATTACCACTCTTTAATTTTTTTTATCCATTTCCTAATTACGTGGGCGTCCTCTTCCACCAGATGGGATGGAATTTAGTTGATTCACTCAAGTTGACCCTGGCGACGGGTTATGTCGTTGCGAATGTCTTTTGTTTCCAATGGTTACAGAAGATGTTTGATAGAAGAAGCGCCTTGGCAGGATCAGTCGTTTTTGCATTCGTGCCGTATTGGTTTGTCGACATTTTTGTGCGTGGTTCGGTCGGAGAAGTTTGGGCAATCGCGTTTTTAATGAGCTGTCTTTTTTTCATAGAGAACGGAAATAAACGACTCTTAGCCGCGGGTATTTGTGGCATCATCGTGAGTCATAATATTTTGTCGATACTCTTTTTGCCGTTTCTTATACTGTACGCGAGTATTCGCAGTAGACAGGCACTTGTTTTTATACTGATCGGAATAGTATTGGCAACCTATTTTTGGTTACCGGCACTCCTGGAGCGGTCATTTGTCGTCGGGCTTAATACCGTGAATTTCAAAGATCACTTTCCTGACCTTAGTCAGCTCCTGGTTCCTTCCTGGGGAACTGGTTTTTCTGGGAAGGATTTTGTGTTTAATGAAATGTCGTATCAGATTGGAGTCGTCCCTATGGCTGTCGCACTTATAGCGGTAATTTTGGTGGTAAAACATCCGAAAAACCCCATGAAGTCAATAGCACTTCTGTTTCTTCTGTGCAATTTAGCTTCATTTGTGCTTATGCAGGAGATGTCGATACCTTTGTGGGAGATTATCCGTCCACTTCAGTTTTTGCAGTACCCATGGCGTCTTTTGTCGTTTATGATGCCAGTTTCTGGCTTTTTAGCAACCTATACTATATCTACGACGCATAATAGGGTCATCGTTATTGCATTTGTGATATTTGCCATTGCCGCAGGTTTTTCTTACACCAAGCCTGTTGTCTATGCCAGCCGGGATGATCAATACTATCTTTCACGTAGCGAATTTACTGACGGCACGTCGTCATTGGGAAATTTTTTCAGTACACGCTGGATGTTATGGCAGCCAAATAGGCCGAAGGAACGCATGGAAATAGTTAGCGGTGACGGATCTGTTATTATGAGACGTGAGGGCGTGGCGACGTTTACAGGAGATACCCGCTTGACTACTGACGCGATGGTGCGTGTCCACGTCGCTTACTATCCGGGTTGGCGCGTAGCCATAGATGGCAAGAGCTCATCAGTTCAGCCGGATGAGAAAGGGATGATTACGGTGTCGGTTCCCAAAGGAGATCACAGCATAGCCGTAAGTTTTGGTGAAACTCCGCTTCGTCTGGCCGCGGACATATTTTCATTGGCCTGTATATTGTGGTTGATTTGTTTTCCGGTGCTGCGAAAGCATAGAAATTAGTGCTTTTTATAGGTGTCCAAACACGAGGAGCAGCATTTCCCAGACGGTGGGTAGTATTACGTGAAGTTTTCCGCCGTCACCTGTTCCTGTCCCACCGTGCCTGTGTCGATGACCGATTGGGATTTCCTTGATCGTAAATCCCAGCCGTTTTGCTTTAATAATAAGCTCGGCATCGGTAAATGCTGATGTGCCGCGAAGAATCACTGATTTCATGATCCGCGACCTCATCAGGCGGACCGTGTTTACATCATGAGTTTTTGTGTCAAAGAGGAGGGGGATGATCCAATTGTAGATGCGTGACTGATATTGTCTCATTCCATCATCGTTCCGGTTGGTGCGCCACCCGAGTATCATATCCGCACTTCTCTCGTGGGGTAAGAGCTTGAGTAGTTCTTTGGCTTGCACCTGATAGTCGCCGGGGATCGTGAAGAGCCACTCCCTTTTTGCAGTATAGTAGAGTTCTTTGATCGTTGTTCCATATCCTTTGTTTACTGTATGCGTGAGTACTCGCAGTTCCCGGAAGCGTTTGGCGAGGCTCGTCAGGATTTGGGCTGTTTGGTCTTCGCTACAATCATTGATTACGATAATTTCAAACGGAATGCCGAGTTTTATGCCGACGGAGCGGGCTTCTATAATCTGCGTTGCAATAGTTGCTTCATCATTATAAGCGGGGATGAGGAATGATACGGATTTCATGATTTACCAGTAGTGTTTTTTATATTTTTTGTAATATGTAAGCGTTTTGGTAAGTCCGGTGATGAGCGTAGTCGTGGGACTCCAACCGGTGAGTCTATGGATTTTCGTGATATCACTGGCGAAATGTCCCGGTTCTTGGATCGCGCGTTCTTTGGTAAACGGGGTCATCATGTACGATCCCTGTTCGGATAATTGTACGATTGTTTTGGCCAGGTGGAGAAATGTTTCCGGCTTTTCCTTACCGATGTTTAAAATTTCTCCATAACACTCGTTGCAGGCCGCTACTCCAAGCATGGCATCAATCGTATCGTCAATATATAAAAAGTCTCTTTTTAGTTGCCCGTCACCGAATACGCTGATTGGCGTTCCATCGAGAGCAAGGCGGACAAACCAGTTGACGACGCCAAAGCGATCATGTTTCATCTGTGAGCGCGGCCCATAGATATTGGTGAGTCGGAGCATGACGGAGCGGATGCCATGAATATCGTGGTAAACGCGGACAATTTTTTCTGCTGCGAGATTGGTGATTTCATAGATGCCTTTTGGGTTTGTCGGTGCATCTTCGGAAACCGGCAACTTCACGGCTTTGCCATATTGGCCGCGGGTCCCGGTATAGATAAACTTTACCTGTTGGTTGTTTTTTTTGCATGCCTCAAGAATGATTGTCGTTCCGCGAATATTTACGTCTATATCAAGAAACGGGTCTCGTTGGCTTAATACATGATCAGTTTGCCGGGCTAAATGGAAAATATATTGTTTACCTTTTACGAGTTTCGTCATAGCGGAAACGTTGCGAATATCGTTGTGGTCTACAGTGACACTTTTTTTGATGGGATTGATGTTGAACAGATTACCGCCCTGGTTGGGAGTGAGGTTGTCAACAATAGTTACGATTGCTCCTTTTTTGACGAGCGCAATGGCGAGGTTACTGCCAATAAATCCTAATCCGCCAGTTATGAGAACATGGGCTTCGCGGAAAGGGTGTGACATAATTGGAGGTATTGTAACACAATGTATTTGTCACCAAATATTTTTTTGGCAGTTTGTTTTGGTTGTTTTCTTCGTCTATACTGATTAATAGATATGAACATTGCCATAGATATCACTCCACTTCATACCGGTCACCGGAATCGGGGTGTGGGTATGTATACAAAATTATTGATAGAAGCGTTGCAGGAGCATGAAAACAATCATTTGTATTACTTTTTTACTCGAGGACAAAAGATACCCAATGATGTTGAGCTCATACATTACCCGTATTTTGATCCATTCTTTATTACGTTGCCCCTTTTCTATGATAAACCTACGGTCGTGACAGTGCACGACCTCATCCCGCTTGTGTTTCCGAAACATTTTCCGGCAGGAATCCGTGGGAGCGTAAAGTGGATCATCCAAAGATGGAGTTTATCCCGACTCAATAGGCTCATTGTGGATTCTAAAGCCTCGAGACAAGACATAGAACGAATCGCGGGAATACAAGCGATGAAGATTGACGTCATATATCTTGCTCCGTCGCCGAGCTTTCATCCGATTCATAACGCTTCATTACTGCATAATATTAAAGCAAAGTACCACTTGCCGGAGCGATTTATCCTTTACGTTGGCGATGTAAATTGGAATAAAAATGTCGAAGGTCTGATTCGCGCATTTGCCATCCTTCGGAGAAACAAAAACGAGAAAACTCTCCTGGTGCTCGCGGGTGAAGCATTTCAAAAGAGGGCTATTTCAGAAGTATCTCGCATCAATGAGCTTATCGCGTCAATGAATATGGGAGAAGCAGTTATCCATCCTGGGTATATCAAGCCAGAGGATCTTCCGGCAGTATATTCTCTGGCTACCGTGTATGTACAGCCATCGTTTTATGAGGGTTTTGGATTACCCGTGCTTGAGGCATTGGCATGCGGGACACCGGTCGTTTGTTCACGAGAAGCAAGTTTAGCGGAAATTGCCGGTCCTTCATTTGTGATAGATCCACGAGACATAGAAGATATCGCAACGAAAATTAGAGCCGTCATTGACATGAGGGAGAGCGATCGATCAGAAGCCGCACGAAAGGGCATGGAATGGGTAAAACAGTTTAGCTGGAGGCGCGTGGCGAGTGAGACAGTCAAAAGTTATGAAACAACTATTTCGTGACGCAGCATGTATCGGCAGCATCTATCTCCTGTGGAAACTTTTTTTAATCGGAATATCCTCTCTCGCGCCGCACATCATTTCCCTGAGACAGGGTTTTTTGGGACCGACGCCATGGGCAAACATGGATGGCGTCCATTATTTGTCTATTGCAGAAAACGGGTATGTACAATTTGAGCAAGCTTTTTTCCCCCTGTATCCACTTATCATACAATTTATCTCCCGCATCGCCAACACGTCTTACGCGTTATCTGCGCTCATCATATCCAATGCCTCGTTTTTTGTAGGACTTCTCGTCTTTTACCGATTAGCAAAATTGACGGATCGGGCTAAACCGCTTCGCGCGGTCATCCTGCTTCTCGTATTTCCCACAAGCTTCTTTTTCGCTGCGACCTACACTGAGAGTCTTTATTTTCTATTTGCAACTGTTGTTATTTTTGCCACGAAAAAGCACCGTTTTGTTCTTGCGGGGATATTGGGGTTCCTCGCAAGCCTAACGAGACTATTTGGTGTATTTTTGCTGGTTATTTCGGGGTATGAATATATAAAAGTATACGGTTACCGAATCCATGCGAGACATATGCTTTCCTTATTGCTTATACCCCTTGGACTGGTAGCGTATATGATATATTTGCAGTATGCTGTCGGCGACCCGATTGCATTCATTCATGCACAACCTGCCTTTGGCGCAGGAAGGACCGGGGGAACTATTGTCCTTCCTCCTCAGGTACTTTGGCGTTATGGGAAAATTTTGACTACGGTTGTGCCAGATTCGCCCGTCTGGGCAGTCGCGTTTTTTGAGCTTACCGCCTTTCTGTTTGGCATGTGGGTGTTGTACAGGGGATGGAGGGCAGGGTGGGACGCTTCGTACTTATTTTATTCTGGGGCAGTTCTGGTTGTCCCGGCCCTTACGGGAACTCTTTCGTCAGTACCACGATATATGCTCTGTGCCATCCCGCTTTTTTTGATTCTTTCATCCTTTTCGTCACGAAAATTTTATTTTGTCTATGCACTCGTGAGTATATCTGTTTTTATCATGGGAGCAGCTCTTTACCTTCAGGGTTATTTTGTCGGATAATTCGAGTATACTATGAACACCGTATCGATTATCATTCCCGTTTACAACGAAGGCGCAACCGTCGGAGAAGTGCTGAGGCGCGTTTTTTCGGTAAAACTTGACAGATGGAAAAGGCAGGTAATCGTGGTCGACGACGGATCGACCGATAAGACTCCAGAGGTTCTGGCATCATGGCAAAAGAAGGCAATCATCGTTTGTATGCCTCTCAATCAGGGGAAAGGCGCTGCGGTTGCCCAGGGTTTGATGCGCGCACACGGAGAGGTGATCCTTCTCCAAGATGCGGATCTCGAGTATAACCCTTCCGATTATCCCAAGCTTCTTGAGCCGTTTGCCGACACGCGGGTGACGGTCGTCTACGGGTCGCGATTTTTAGGCCCGCATCTGTCCACGATGTACCTCTATGCGATGGGAAATAAGTTTGTGACATTGGTTACCAATGTTCTCTTTAATACGAACATTACAGACATGGAGACAGGGTACAAAGCGTTCAGGCGTGGTGTTGTCGACGATATGACGATTCATGCGCGGCGGTTTGATTTTGAACCTGAATTTACGGCTAACGTCCTTAAAGCCGGGCACCAGATTTATGAGGTACCGATTTCCTACTTCGGTCGCAAGTTTTCGGAAGGGAAAAAGTTGACGTGGCGCGATGGCGTCGTCGCGCTTTGGACACTTCTCCGGTGCAGGTTGTCGGAGTAACTCACATGAAACGTATTATCCGATTCGGAAGATCGCTTTTGACACACCGCTTGGCCAAAGACGGATTTTTTATGTTTTCCGGAACCATGGTTGCCAACGTCGGCGCATATCTTTACCACCTTATGGTCGGCAGAATACTGGGAAAGGAAGCGTATAGCGAGGTCGGCGCACTTCTATCGCTTCTCTACATTCTGAACGTCCCGGCCCTCGTTCTCCTGACTGCATTCACGAAGTTTTTTTCGGGGTATAAAGCATCCGGGTCACTTGATAAGGCGCGGTCGCTTTTTGTCATTGCCACAACGTATCTTGCGATTATTACGTCCATATTATTCGTCCTCGCGTTGCCCTTCGTCCCGTTCTTGACACAGTATCTCCGATTGAGTTCACCTTGGCTCGTGGTTTGGCTCTTCGTGGGTCTCGTTTTTTTTGTCCTCACGACCGTTAACATAGGGGTGCTTCAGGGGTTTCAGCGATTTCGTCAGATCGCGCTTTTTGGTATCGTCGTTTCGGCAATCCGGCTTATTTTTGGGGCCATCGGGGCACCCCTGGGTGTCGGATGGACCATGGTGGGGTTCTCCGTGACGGGAATCGTTGTTTATGCACTCTATTTTTTGCCAATCGGGTTTATCCTACAAAAAAAGAAGGCTGTTGTTGCCATAGATATGATGCCCGCAGTTCGCTATATGATCCCCACATTTTTGGCGATTTTGGGGATTACGGCAATCTATTCACAGGACGTCGTTTTAGTCAAGCATTATCTTTCCGCCGCGGACGCCGGACTGTATGCGGCGCTTTCTGTGTTGGGCAAGATCATCTACTATGCTTCCTTTACCGTCGGCACCATTCTTTTTCCAGTTCTTGCCGAGCACCATGAGCAAGGAACCGATCGCCGTCACATGGTGTGGTTGGGTTTGGCTGCGGTTGGAGCGATATCTGTCATCCTTACGTTAGGGTATGGGTTATTCCCGACGTTTATCGTTCGGCTTCTTTATGGTAGGGTCTATGACGATGCGGCGCCCTATATGTTTTCCTTCGGGCTCTTCATGACGTTTTTTTCACTGTCATACCTTCTTATTCAGGTATGTCTTGCCGTCGGAAGAACTCGCGTGTGGGTATTCGCGGCAAGTGCCGCCATTCTCCACGTGATATTGGTTTCCCTCTATCACGAGTCCCTCCGTTCAGTGGTTACGGTCAATATCGGAGTAAGCTCGGTCCTATTTTTTGCTCTTTTGATATACTACGGTATGGAGAAAAACCATGCGAAGTGATCGACCAAAACTGTTATCGCTTATTATTCCTGTCTACCGCCAGGAAAAGACCGTCGCAGCATCGCTTCGTTCTGTCCTTTTGGAATTGGCTCATCTGCCTGTACCATATGAGCTTATTGTTGTCGTAGATGGTGAAGTAGATCGAAGTCGGGAAGAAGCAGAAAAGGTAAAATCACCACACATTTTTGTTACCGGCTACAAATCAAATCACGGAAAAGGGTACGCTGTGCGTTTTGGGATGGCTAAAAGTCATGGAGATATCATCGGATTTATCGACGCTGGAGGGGACATCAAGGAAGAGGGTTTATCAATGATGCTTGAACATTTCCGGTGGTACAACGCGGATATTATTGTCGGAAGCAAAAGGCATCCTGTTTCTAAGGTGCAGTACCCGTGGTTTAGAAAAATTCTTTCATTGGGATATCAGATTCTTGTAAAAGTCCTTTTTGTGCTCAACATCAGGGATTCCCAGGTGGGATTGAAGTTGTATCGACGGCGGGTACTGGAAGATGTATTACCAAGGCTCTTGGTTAAGGAATTTGCGTTTGATATAGAAATTCTTGCCGTGGCCTACCATTTAGGATATACGCGTATCTATGAGGCGCCTGTGGAGCTATTATTTACAGGATTTTCAAGTATCACATCGAAAAATTTTTGGCGTATTATATTTCGAACACTATGGGATACACTGGCGGTTTTTTATCGACTTCGTATCCTCCACTACTATGATAACGTTAATAAACGGAGATGGCGTTTTGATCCGGAGCTCAACTTTAAGATTGCGCTGCCCTAAGGGGTCGTTCCTAAATTTTATCCTGCAATGATCAGGTAGATTTGCGCCGTATACTCTGCTATTCTTTAGATATCATCATTATGAATGTTTTTATTACCGGAGGAGCAGGGTTTATCGGCAGTAATGCAGCTGCGTATTACTTGTCAAGGGGCGCGTCTGTCGTTATTTTGGACAACTTATCCCGTAGGGGAGCAGCTAAAAACCTTGAATGGCTCAAAACGCTTGGTGGAAAATTATCCGTAACCATTGGTGACATTTGTAATGTTAAAGACCTGGACGGTGTACATACATCTATAGCATCAGCCGATTTGCTGCTCCACCTGGCTGCACAGGTCGCGGTGACTACTTCAGTCGCTAGTCCTCGGGAAGATTTTGATATAAACGCTCGCGGCACCTTCAATGTGCTCGAGGCAGCGCGCGCGTCGAAAACAAAAGCGAAATTCATTTATTCTTCCACCAATAAAGTATATGGGGGTATGGAGGATGTTGAAGTGGTGGAAGAGGAGACGCGCTGGGCGTATAAGAATTTGCCCTTTGGTGTGGGTGAGGACAGGGGTCTTGACTTCCATTCGCCATATGGATGCAGCAAGGGGGCTGCGGATCAGTATGTACATGACTACGGAAGGATTTACGGGCTCGACACGGTCGTCATGCGGCAGTCATGTATCTATGGCCCCCGTCAATTTGGCGTGGAAGATCAGGGGTGGGTCGCTTGGTTTATTATCGCCCAAACGATCGGGATTCCATTATCTATCTATGGGGACGGTAAACAGGTGCGTGACTTGCTTTTTGTGGATGACCTCATTGGCGCGTTTGACAAAGCATACCAAGCTGGAGAGAAAACTCGCGGTGAAATCTATAATATTGGTGGAGGGTCGAATAATACGATGTCTGTTTGGTCAGAGTTCGGTCCGATGCTCAACGGGCTATTTGGTCGTACCGTAGCTTCGTCATTTCACGAGTGGCGGCAAGGAGATCAGAAAGTTTTTATATCAGATATCCGAAAAGCACAACATGATTTTGGTTGGGTACCTACCATGGGGGTGAAAAACGGAATTGCCAGGCTTTACCAATGGGTTACCTCAAACGCTGCTCTATTTACCTAATTTCATGGATATTCTCTTTCTTAGCTGGAAGGATCTCAAGAATCCGGATGTTGGAGGGGCGGAGATCATAGTATATGAGCTCGCCAAACGCTTAGCAGCAAATGGCCATCATGTGATGTGGTTTACCCGTCGGTTTTCAGGAAGTAAAGAACATGACGCGTATGATGGTGTCAATATTATTAGACGGGGTGGCAAGTTCTCCGTCTATTGGGAAGCCTACCGGTATTACCGGTCGCTTGCCAGAAAACCCGATAAAGTTATTGATTGTGTCAACACGCTCTGTTGGCAGACACCGCTCTATGTGCCGGTTGGAAATCGAGTGATGCTCGTCAATCAACTTGCGAAAGAAGTATTCTTTTATGAACTGCCATTTCCATTTTCCTGGTTCACCTATGTTTTTGAGCGGTTCGAATATTTGACGTATAAAGATACGCAAGTACTCTGCTACTCCACAAGTACGAAAATAGATCTCGCGACATTTGGTATCCGAGAGCGAAACGTGCATGTATTCCCATTAGGCATTGACCATTTACGATATAAGCCGGGCAAAAAATCCCAAAATCCGCTGTTTATTTTTGTGGCTAGGTTGACGCGTATGAAGCGGCCGGATTTGTGTATACGTGCGATGCGGCTAGTGGTAGATACATATCCGAAGGCAAAACTAGCTATCCTTGGGTACGGGCCGATGGAGCAAAAACAGCTGAAATTGATACAGATGTTAAATCTTGAAGCAAATGTATCATTAGTCAACAAAGATACGCTTTTTTTTGCCAAAAACACAAAAGACAAAAAAGTCTGGTTTATGCAGCAAGCCTGGGCTCTCCTGTTGCCGTCAGTGAAAGAAGGATGGGGCATGGTGGTGACAGAAGCGGCAGCATGCGGGACGCCTGCGATTGTCACGGATGTCAGTGGCCTTCGCGATTCGGTGGTTGCCGGTAAGACGGGACTCGTGATTTCCTCGGACCCGACGGCAGAAGAACTCGCCGGGGCAATGCGACGGATTATCAAAGACAAGAAGTTTTCCGATGGCCTTGCCATAGAGGCGCGTGGACGAAGCCGTCAATTTACTTGGGAAAAAAGTTATGCAGCATTCGTGAAGTTTTTGGAATCATGAAGCAACCCGATGGATACGGTCGCTTTGAAGGAAAAAAATGAAATCGCATTTTTGGAAAGGCAAAAAGGTATTGGTGACCGGCGCAGGCGGATTTTTAGGAACTGCCCTTTCGACGAAACTCCGGGAAGAAGGCGCAATTGTTGTAGCTGTCTCACGAATCGTACACAGGCAAGGTATTATCGCAGCGGATGTCGCAAGCAAGCGCAAGCTTGAAGTTCTCTTTTCCCCACGAAATCTATTTGCCTGTTTTCATTTAGCCGGAGAAGCCCTAGTTGAGGAGGGTAAAGAGTCTCCGTATAGGACGTTTCAAAACAATATTCTTGGGACGCTTAATATATTGGAGTTAAGTAAAATATACCATGTAGCGCGTGTAGTAGTTTCCTCCACTGTTCAGGTGTATGGTGATGCAAAGCCCCCTACGACTGAAGATATTTCTCCGAGACCTTCACGTCCCTATGAAACATCTAAAACGTGTGCAGACCTTATAGCCCAATCGTATGCTGACAGCTACCACCTTCCGGTTTTAATACCAAGGTTTGTGAACATTTATGGGCCCGGCGACACGAATTTTTCCCGGTTGATACCGAAAACTATCCGGTCCGTTTTATTCGGTCAAAACCCCTCGCTTTGGGGTGGCAGCGCAATACGAGATTTTCTATTTATCGATGACGCGATACATGCATTTATATTGCTTGCTCAAATAGGGGATACTACTCTAGATAAGAACCGTATATTTAATTTTGGAACCGGGGGTGTTATTTCTGTCCGGGATTTGATGCTTACCATAATACGGTTGTCCGGCGTTCAGGCGAAAATAGCTATAGGCGGGAAAGGAAGAGATCAGGAGATAGCAGAGCAGTACGTCAACTGGACAAAAGCAAAAAAGATTCTTGGATGGGAACCCACCATACAACTTTCAGAAGGATTACTACAAACAATTTCCTGGTATAGGCGCTATTTAGGTAAGGAATAGGAGCTTTATGCAAATCTGACTAGTGCCCACAGGATGTGGAATGCATGATGCCAATGAATGTTTTTTCCCTGTCGATGTGTCCGTGGCCAGTAGTGTATGGGGACTTCTGTTATTCTGAAATGATATTTCACCGCTTTTGCTGCTATTTCAGTTTCAATTTCAAATCCCTTTGATTCTATTGGTTGGATAGCCTTGTACACTTTTTTTGTAAATGCTTTCGCGCCGGTCAGAGCGTCAGTAATATTGGATTTTAAATAGAGATTTATGAGAGTATCTATGAAAATTCCGCCTAGATAATAGGCGAGAGATGAATACGTGTTTTGATGATTCATATGACGTGATCCGAAGCATACGTCTGCTTTTTTGGACAAAATTGGCTCAATAATTAGAGGAATATCAATAGGATCATATTCCAGATCATCATCCTGAATATAGAGGATGTCGCCTTTGCCTTTGGCGAGCCCGGTTTTGACAGCGCCACCTTTCCCTGTATTTGTTTTATGTCGAACAAGTGTTATGCCTTTCATTGACTTAGCGATTTCGTAAGTTTTGTCGATAGAACAATCATCTACAACGATAATTTCTGTAGTTACGCCTTTAAATTTAACTTTCTGAATATTTTCTACAAGCTCCGGTAGCCGGTCATGGCTGTTGTAGGCGGGAATAATAATAGATAGTTTCATTTTGTTGATTCTATCAAGTACCATGGACTATAATCAATGGTAAGTTTTCATCCATATGAAATTATTTTTCCCCATTTTTCAGCGGGTACGCGATAATGCTGTTTGGCAATGGTTGCTGTTCGGACTCCTTGCGCTCATAGCGTTTCACAAAATTTTTTCCTTTTGGTTTTATCACGGTTGGGAAACATCTTGGTTGGGCCTCATGGGTGGTAATTTCTCTCTTATTAGCCTCATGAAAAGTCATGGACTTATTTCATACATGAATAACCTGCTTTTTGGCTGGCGCCCTGTAGGATGGTTTGCGACGGCACTCGTGTTTCATATCGTGACTGCAATGGTGGTTAACCTTTTTGTTTCCCGAAAAACCAACCGTACAGTCGGACTCGTCGCCGGATTATTGTTTCTCATTACGACGGCGCATCATGATGTCATTACCTGGGGAGCCTTTGAGTCTCTCTATGCCGTACAAACGCTGTGTTTTTATACGGGGCTATGGGCTTTTGATATCTATTTGACATCCAAACGAAACGGTTGGTATGTAGTTATGCTTATCGCATTTTTTTTGTCTCTTGTCATTCGGGAATCCGGGCTTCTATTTCTCGCGTTGCTGTTTCTATTCGATGCATTGTTTTATGAGAAAATTTTTATAAAGAAGCCCAAAGCATGGCTGCAAATCCTCGCACAGGTTATTCGTCGCCATTTTATTGTATGGATTATCGGTATTGGGTACTTGATATTGCGGTCCTCTTACGGAGGGTCAGGACATGATTTTATTGATGAACGCGTGCAGTTTAGAATCCTTCTTTTTCATGAACACCGCTACTTTGAATACATTTGGCGGGGGCTTTTGGCATTTGGCTATTTCATAGGCCCGTATGTCATACCATATCCAATGCTTAATCTTATTCGTGATATCGTACTCCGTTTTTTACCATTCTTATTTGTCCGAACGTACTTTTTTGCGTTTGTTGGATGGATCCTCTATGCGATATTTTATTACGCGGTGTATCGATTGAGGAAACATCGGTATAGTATATATATTTGGTTTTGTTTTTTTTCCTTTACTGCGGTGACGCTTTTCTATGCTTTTGCCTGGACAATGAAAGACAGCTTTTTGGCAACTGCATATGGATGGAGCGAGAATCGCTGGAGGTATTTAGGATTTACTTTTTTTGCCGCAGGACTCAGTATTTTTTTCTATAATTTTTTTACTTCATTCAGCAGGAAACAGCGAAAATTCCAGTGGGCAAAGAGTCCTACGATTGGTATCGTACTGCTCGTAACCTACATTGCAGTGAACACCGTTCTTTTGCTGGGTATTGAAGAACAAATGTATCGCCAGAATAGTTTGCCGGCGATCATATTTTACCGGACATTTTTGAAGACGTTTCCGTCGCTTACATCTGACGACAGATTTTTCGCGTTCAAGGGGAGCCACGGGTTAAATGATTTTATTGGCGAACTTTCGTATATCTACCCAATATATTATCCAAATATCAAAAAACTTCCTCCTCTCTGGGTGCGATCCGAAATGTATTACCTTCTTAAAGCCCTGTTCCAGAAGGTAGCATGGGCACCGTATGTACACTTCATTGATTATTCAGTTGACCGGGGAGTACGGGATCATACGCAGAGTGTAAGAGAGATAGTGTCCGCGCTTACACCTATTGATCTTTCATTTACCATTGCCACTGGTGGCGCGGTAATTGTAGATACCACCAATACCTACCCGGTTGACTTTCGCTACAATCTTACTGTCGAGTACGAGGCGTCTCCCTCTCTTGCAAGTTCGTCAGCAATCTTAAAGGACGATCAACAGGTCCAGGCATTATCCGCCTTTTCTTCAAAGTTAGCCTCACTTTTGTCAGATGTGCGTATTTCAGTTTGTCAAACCATAGGAGATGAAAGAGAGCCGTTTTATGATTTTAGAAAAGAACTAGCCCTGGATGCTAATTTGAGCAACAGATCTTATTGGTGGTCAGATTGCCGTCCGGCATGGATAGTATTGGACATGGGGAGTCAGATGACGTTTGTCGGTGCCGCCTGGGCGAGCCTTTCACAAGCTGACGCAGTACCACGGGATTATCATTACGATGTGTCCCGCGACGGTAAAACATGGGAGCAGGTAGTGGGAGTAAAACGCAATGAGGAGAAAAGTAAAATTGATGTTTTCCCGAAACCAGTTGTTGGACGATACCTTCGACTTTGGGTGGATGAAACAGCATACCGGCAATTGCTTATCATCAACGAGTTCGTTCCATTATTTCCTGAGACAGTAAGTATTTCCAGGTATTACCAGCATGTACCCGAGTTATATGATGATGTGTATATGCTTTGGGATAAAGTTGCCGAGAGGTACTTCCCACTATTAACGTCACAAATGGCGACGAGCTGGATGAAGGTTATATGGGCTACTAATCCGGATAATACTGCGCCTATGGCGGATACAACACTCTATATACCGATGTTCACCGACAGTATGCCGCACGAGATGCGTTTTGAGCTACTCGAGAGTGATTATTATAGTGCACAGGGGCAGTTTCTCAAGCGAAAACTGGCAAATATTAGGCTCATAACACCGAAAAACGTATCTATTCGTGTACGCCGCATACGACTTGACCCATTTGCAACATACAGATACAGCGAAGATTATCTTCCATATTCTGTGCCTCCCAATAATGATTAATATGAAGGCATTGCCATACATAAGCATCGTTATCGTGAGTTTAAATAATGAACGGACCCTTAGCGAATGTCTTCGGGGCATCAAAGACCAAGATTATCCGCAAGATAACATTGAGTATTTGGCAATAGACGGTGGATCCATTGACGAGACAGTTGCAATATTTAAAAAATTCCATTTTCGTGTTATAGCCAGTCCAATACTTAAAAATGCAGAGGCACAACGGGCTATTGGCCTCAAGTTAGCATCACATAACCTCATTGTATCGATCGATGCGGATAATTATTTGCCAACACGGCTGTGGCTGCGTCAAATGGTACGGCCATTTATGGAGGATCCGATGGTTATTCATGCGGGCACCATGTACTATGGGTATCGGAGAACCGATTCCCTTTATAACAGATATGTTGGATTATTCGGAAATGTCGATCCTATTGTTTACTATATTGGACGGCCGGATAGGCTTCCTCGGTATCAAAAGTGTTGGACATCGGGAAAAATCATTTCGGACAGACGGGCATATACAGTAGTGGAATTCGATACGAACACTCTGCCGACAGTGGGATGTAATGGGGTTGTGTATCGTAGGGATATACTTCTTAAGTATTCAAAAAGTACTCCAAAAGATTTTTTGCACATTGATGTATTTGTCGATGCTATAAAAAGTGGACATAGAAGATTTGCGATTGTAAAAAATGATGTTATTCATGACACGGCGGTGAGTCTTCCTGCGCTTATGAAAAAGCGTATCGCATTTTTATCTCATTATTATCTTGCGTCAGAGACGAACCGTCGTTATCTTATCTATGATCCTCATTCAACAAAAAGCAACATGAAGTTACTCCTTTATATTTTTTATACCATGACCATGGTGAAGCCATGTTTTGACGCATTACGTGGATTTTTCTATATCGCCGATGTCGCCTGGTTTGTCCATCCGCTGATTTGTTGGATATACCTTCTTTCCTACGGAAGAGCCATTATTAAGCGTACAATACGTCTTTAATATGAAAAAAAATCTCATGCTTACCGGTGCAACAGGTTTTTTGGGGAGTCATTTCGCTCGTAGGATTGATCTTCGTCATTATCAAACGCATCTGTTTAGTCGGCACGCGAATCCTGCGCGTAACATATCTACCATGGATCTTACTGTCTTTTCGGGTTTGCAAAAATTAGTGGCTGATATAGAGGCGGACGTCATCGTTCATTTGGGGGGACTTGTAAATTTGACGCGGGATTTTGATGTAGCAAAGAAATGCATTGATGCAAATATTTTGGGAACCCTGAATCTACTGGAAGCGACACGTGGTCATGCACCCAAACTATTTATTTATGTTAGCACAGAAGAAGTATATGGAGACGCATCCATACCCTATAAAGAAGAAACGTCCTTGACCCATCCCCCGTCACCCTATGCCATGACGAAACTGGCAGGAGAACATATATGTAGTATGTACGGAAAGTATTTTGGATTTTCTGTCCTAATACTTAGAGTTAGCACCATGTACGGTCCCGGAGAAACTGAAAAGCGGTTTATTCCAAGTATTATTATGAAAGCGCTTCATGGAAAAGAAATACCGTTAAATTCAGGAAAAAAACTGAGAGACTATATATTCGTCGAAGACGTCGTTGATGCATTACTAGCATGTTTGGATTGGTCCGATAGGAAAAATTCAGCTATTGTGAATATTGGCGGCGGTAAATCGTATACGCTCAAGTCAGTAGTTGAAAAGATCGTAAAATTATGTCAAAGTACATCATCTATCCGTTACGGAGCTTTTCCAGACAGGGTTTTAGAGTCAGATGTCTGGAACATGGATATTACACGCGCAAAGAAAATATTGCATTGGGTTCCCAAGACACCGCTTGAAGCTGGATTGTTGAAAACAATAGAGTATTACAAGGATAAATAAGTATTTTGTTGTATGGACACAACAGAAGAATCAAAGCGAAAAGAGATTGAACGCGCTGTAAATAAGATTTTTTCGGACCGTAAGGCAAAAAAAAAATTTATACGGGGAAAAACGTGGATTCAATATTCAGGTGGCGTATTTGATGATAGAGAAATCAACGCGAGTATAGAATCACTTATTGATGGTTGGTTCGGATTGGGTAGAAAAGCCGAAGAACTTGAGCTAGGTCTGGCTCATTTTGTTGGTGTAAAAGGAAGTATTCTGACAAACTCAGGATCCAGTTCGAACCTTTTAGCGATTGCATCCCTCATGTCATATTTTTATCCTGGGCATATGACCCCCGGTGATGAAGTGATAACGGCCGCATGCGGATTTCCAACCACGGTAAACCCGATGGTTCTTTATGGACTCGTACCGGTTTTTCTGGATGTGACGCCTGATACATACAATATCGATGCCAACAATTTAGAACGTGCTCTATCGAAGAAAACGAAAGCAGTAATGCTTGCCCATACTCTGGGTAATCCTAACGAGATGGACGCAGTCGTCGCGTTTTGTAAAAAACATAATTTATTGCTCGTGGAAGACAACTGCGATGCACTAGGATCCGAATACGACGGACAAAGAACAGGAAGCTTTGGAATTCTCTCGACACAATCTTTTTATCCTCCTCACCACATGACTATGGGTGAGGGGGGAGCCGTGCATTACAACGACTTGCGTTTTGAGCGCATCACGAGATCTCTTCGTGATTGGGGGCGGTCCTGTTGGTGCAGGGGCGATGATAAAACGATGAACGGTGCGTGCAAATCCAGATTCAACTATCGTGTGGGTGGCAAGCCCTATGATCATAAATACATGTTTAATCAGATAGGCTACAACCTTAAGCCCATAGAGCCCCAAGCGGCGATGGGAGTAGAACAGCTCAAGCGCATGCCATCATTTATGAAAGCGCGAAGAAAGAATTTCGCGCGGATGTACGGTCACGCCAAGAGATGGGAGCAACATTTTATTCTTCCGAGGTCCCTCCCTAAGGCAGACCCCTGTTGGTTTGCGTTTCCTTTCACCATACGGGATGAGGCTCCGTTTACGACGCATGAGATCACGATGTTTTTGGAAAGCCGCATGATACAGACACGGCCACTGTTTGCCGGAAACATCACCAGGCAGCCGGCATACTTCAACGTACCGTATCGTAAAGTCGGAGACTTAACAAATGCAGACAGAGTGCTTCATAATACGTTTTTTGTAGGGATATATCCCGGACTAGGCAACGAGGAAATAGATTTTATCGCAGAAAGTATACATGATTTTTTACCGAAAAAGACGTAGAATACAACATTATCGTTATGATCAAGCTCATTAAATCAACGTTTTATAAAGAGGCGGAAACCAAACGGAAGCTTTGTGACTTTATTCTCCATGCGGACAAATTGAGTATCGGGCAGCAGTGTAGGACATTTGAGGCAAATTTTGCACATTATCAAAAGCGTAAACACTGTGTTTTCGTGAACAGCGGAAGTTCGGCTAATCTCGCGCTCATTCAAGCGCTTCTCAATTTGGGGAAACTAAAAAAAGGCGATCCGGTAGGTTTTTCCGCTCTCACGTGGTCCACAGACGTCATGCCCCTTATTCAATTAGGGCTTACCCCTGTGCCTGTGGATGTTGAGATGGATACGTTGAACGTCTCCAGTCGGACGCTTAAAAACGTTTGCAGACACCGTCCGATAAAGGCTCTATTTATCACAAACCTTCTCGGGTTTTGTGATGATATAGACCAAATCGCAGATTACTGCAAAAAATATAACATATTATTGATAGAGGATAACTGTGAGGCATTAGGAACGGTCTTTAAAAAGAAAAGGCTCGGGAACTGGGGGCTTGCAAGCACGTTTTCGTTTTATGTAGGGCATCACATGTCCACAGTAGAAGGGGGCGCGGTGTGTACCGATAACGAAGAGCTAGAAACCATGCTTCAGTTGGTCCGGGCCCACGGGTGGGATAGAAACTTGACGGAACAAAAACAGCTCATCATACGGCTCAAACATAACGTGAATTCAACATTTTATTCGCGCTATACGTTTTATGACTTAGGATATAACTTTCGAACGACAGAGATACAGGGATTTTTAGGGAACAATCAATTGCAGTACATTGAAGATATTGTGGACAAAAGACAAACAAATTTTTTTCGTATGGCGGCACCGATTTATGCACAGACTGATCGATACTTTCCTATCCGCTACGATCATATTGATGTGGTTTCTAATTTCGCAGTCCCGGTGATATGCCGCTCCGGGAAGATTCGGGACGAACTGGTTACACGCTGCGACGGGAAAGTAGAGATTCGTCCGGTCGTGGGAGGAGATATGACGAGTCAACCATTTTTTCATAAGTATGTGAAAGAGAACGGCGGATGGGCAAACTCCAACGCGAGACTCATCCATGAGCAAGGGTTGTACTTCGGTAATAATCCGGAGTTGACGAAAAAAGAGATGGAAACGATTATCAAGATATTTACACAAACATGAGTACTTTCTGGAAAGATAAAAATGTTCTTGTCACCGGTGGTACCGGGTTCATCGGCAGTCACGTCGTAGAAAAACTTGTGGAGCAGGGAGCCCGCGTCTCCGTGTTGGATAACCTGCAAAACGGTAACGTCAAAAATATCGCCTATCTAAAAGATAGCGTCAGATTTATCAAAGGCAACTGCGCAGATCCCAACGATGCACTGAAGGCGTGTAGAGATCAGGAGGTGGTTATGAATTTGGCTGCCCGCGTGGGCGGCATTGAGTACAACCGGACGCATCAGGCGACGATGCTTCTGGACAACTTGGAGATTGCAACAACCATGATAGAAGCAGCCAGACTAGCAAAGGTAGAACGATTTCTTGTCGTTTCTTCCGCGTGTGTGTATCCCCGCGTCTGCCGCGTACCGACGGCGGAGGGAGAAGGATTCGTGAATGAACCGGAACCTACCAACGGCGGATATGGGTGGGCCAAACGCATGGCGGAAAAACTAGGGATGTATTATGCAGAAGAGTATGGTATGAAGGTGAGTATTGTCCGTCCGTACAATTGTTACGGGCCGCGTGATCATTTTAACCCGAAAACTTCCCATGTCATTCCAGCTCTTATCAAACGGGTATTTGACGGCGAGGATCCCGTGGTGGTGTGGGGCTCCGGAGGTCAGACCCGCGCATTTCTCTATGTTGAAGATTTGGCAGAAGGCATGATGCAGGCTGTGGAGCGCTATCCGAAGCCGGACCCGGTGAACCTTGGTACGGATGAGGAAGTGACCATTAGAGAGCTTGTAGAGATTATTGTACGATTGAGCGGAAAATCACCCAAGATCGTATTTGATACAACGAAGCCCGACGGGAGTCCCAGAAGAAACAGTGACAATACGAAGGCCCAAAAACATCTTCACTTCACCGCCTCAACCCGGCTTGAGAAGGGATTATCTCAAACCATTGCATGGTATCGTCATGAATTTAACCGCTAAGCTTCACCAATTGCGTGTGGTCATTGTCACCCATGAGTATGCGACCGGTCCGCCGCATGCGCTTGCAACCTATCTACGGGGAAAAACTGCGCACCTTGCATTTATCGCGCATCCCTTTGTCTTTGCAAAAGAGAAACGATCACATTTGAGCATTTTTGACGTCAGCGGCGTACGAGTTAAGGAAATTATTTTTCCTTGGCACGTACCTTTTCAATTTGTCAGTGTCATAAAGGATGCAGTGTTGACGTTATGGTGGTGTATTCGCTTGGGATATACGGATATTTTTATCGGTGTGGATAACATCAATGCATGCATGGGAATACTGCTCCAAAAGGTGGGGTTAGTAAAAAAAACTGTTTTTTATACTATTGACTATATTCCCCACCGTTTTGCAAACCCGTTCATTAATGCTGTCTATCACAAGCTGGACGCTTTTGCGGCGAAAAACGCAGATACTTTATGGAATCTATCTTCAATCATGGAACTCGAACGTTCAAGAAAGGGTCTTAATGATCCGGAAATTAGAAAAAAACAGATAGTCGTTCCCGTAGGAACTGACGCTATCACAAACCCCGTGCCTTTTAGTAAGATCAAACGTTATCATTTGGCTCATATGGGCCATTTAACGAAGAAACAGGGAGTACAGTCGGTTATAGAAGCTATTCCGTTGATTGTAACAAAGCTTCCGCACTTTCATTTCGACATCATTGGCGGGGGACCAATGGAAAGTGAGCTTTTGGATATGGTGCAAAAGTTACATCTGCAAAAGTATGTAACATTTTATGGATTTATAAAAAATCATGATGAGGTGGAGGCATTATTAGCAAAATGTGCTGCTGCAATTGCTCCATACGTGGACAGTCCCGATAATTTTGTACGATATACGGATCCGGGAAAAGTTAAGGCATATCTTGCTGTTGGATTGCCCATCATAATCACTAAAGTGCCCGATGTATGGAAAGAGATAGTTAAAAGAAGGGTAGGTATCGCAGTTTCAGACAACATGCACAAAATCGCTGAGGGGATAATAAAATTGCTTTTAGACGAAAAAAAACTCCGATCATTTAGAGATAGATCTCTGAAGTTAGGAAGAGAGTATTCATGGAATTTGATTTTCGCTAAATCATTAAGACAAACATTGCATTGATCGTATAAGATTATGGATAAATATAAATCACTTTTCAGAAAAATTATTGAAATTACGGTTATTTTTACTTGTTCTCTTACCCCTCTTTTTTGGCTCCACGGTAATCAAATAGTATTAGGTCATGATTCCGGCTTCAGAGTAAATTCCCTGGAATACCTGAAAAGCCTTTTCTACTCATGGGATTCATATCATAATTTTGGTGCTGATTTTTCGGTTCTTAAAGGATTTTTGATTACCCAATTACCGGAGACAATTTTTATGACGCTTACAAAGTCGACTGCCATGGGCCAGACTCTCACTTTCGTATTTTGGTTTTTAGTTATGAGTTTTTCAATGTATTTTTCTATTCGAAAGCTTTTTCCGGAAAGTAAATTTTGGATTTTGAGATTAGCAACGACGCTTTTATATGTATATAATTTTTTTATTTTACAGGCGTGGTTCATAGTCGAGCGCGCAAAATTTTCTGCGTATGCCGCGTTGCCGATAGTATTTGTTATTACTTATCGTGCTTTGACAAAAAAAATTCACCCGGTGATGGCCGGTTTATATATCGGAATTACAATTTTTTTCCTAAACGGCGGAAGTCTGGTGCCTTATTTTGGCGGGTTAATTATTACCACTTTGATCACCATTATAATTTTGACCGTTATTCAAAGTATCAATGATGGTCTACGGTCGATAATTCGAACGATAATATTTATTGCTTCTTCATTATTTTTTACGGGTTTTCTTAACGCGTATTGGCTTTTTCCCCAAGTGATGGATGTTATCAAAAGTTATAATTCTACAGTTTCATCACTGGGCGGTGTAAACGGTGTCATTAATTGGGAACAGGTTGTTTCAAAAAATTCAAGTGTTATAAACCTTCTCCGAATGCAGGGGGTCCCTGATTGGTACGATAGTCTATTTCATCCCTTTTCACAAGCGTATTTAAATAATCCCGGTCTCATTATTTTAAGTTTTGTTCCGATAATTACCATCGTTCTCGGCGCTAGCTTATATCTCCGTTTTCGTCGAGAGGCTCAGAGAGATCAATTAATGCTTGTTATATTTTCCGTTCTACTTGTGGGAATAGTCTTTGCCGGAGGATCTCATGAGCCATTTGGTCGAATTTACATATGGTTTATCAAAAATGTACCAGGATTTTCAATATTTAGGTCATCGATATACAAATTTGGACCAATGGTTTGGTTTTCTATGGCTTTCCTTTTTGGTTATATGGTCAATGGTCTGACTTTTTCATTTCTCAAGAATGACTTTTTTAGAAGAATGGTAGGCGTATGCGCGATTTTATATATTCTGGCCTATCATTATCCATTTTTTCTTGGCAACTTTTTTGATTGGAACAAACCTTTTACTACGAGAGTTGTGGTCCCTACATATGTTACAGAAATGATTGATTATATAAGACAGAATGTTCCTTCAAATTCAAGGATTCTTTCGCTACCAACTACAGATATGACTTCTGGTGCCGACGGATATAGCTGGGGATTCTGGAGTAGTTATTCCTTAGTTAATTCAAATATAAATACAACCTATATTACAGACGGTAATCCATCCGGAGCATTAACACAGTCGTTAATAAAAGCGCTTACGGATCGAAACCCTAATATGTTTAACGTGATCAGTTCCAGATTGGGAATTTCTTACTTTCTGTGGCGGGATGACATTCTAGATACAAACAAATGTCTTACTGCGAATAATTTTGCTTATTTAAAAACTTCGCTAGAATCTATGCCCGGTGTGCACATAAAGAAGAAATCTGAATTATGGACATTATATGCCCTGATAGAAACACCTCGTCCTCCGGTTGAAGTGATATCACAGATTCAGTTAATTTCCGATCCGAGTATCGTGCCTATTATATTCAATCAAAACAATATTTCAAATGAAAATATAATTAGTGCAGATAGCTCCTTACAGACAACCTCTAAGGAGAACTTATTATCTAAATTTGCGGATAAAGCCGCAATAAAAGGGAGGTGTATTCTTTGCGACTACGGGGAGCGTCATATTTATGAAGATAGGGCAGTATTTCCATATTTAAATATATTACCTGGTTCTCTTTTTTATCAACTGATTAATTTTAAAGAACAATTACAGCTTCGAAAATTTAGTAATAATCCGTCGGTTTTGTTCGATATATATTCAAGCTTGTCATTCAAACGAGTTACTGAAATAAATCAGCTACTGGATTATGGGAAAAAGAAGGAAAGAAACAGAAAATTAATTGTAAACAACCTGCAGGAATATAAGAAAGAAATTACAAATTTAGTTGACATAATACAAAAAATGTCAGAGGTTGAACAATACAAAATGAACATGGTTTTATCTATTTATTTGGACGCACAAAGACAAGTGCTTGCCGAATCAATTAGAAAAAGTGAATTTGGTCCTGATAAATTTATTGAAATTCTTGATTATCTCAACTCTATAAATAGAAAGGTGGCTCAACAAATGCCGAATATAGTCAATCAGCAACGATATGTTTTTAACGTACCCGATGACGGTGAATATAAAATTGTTTCAAATCAAAATATAGAAAATATCATTGATACAGCCACAAAGTCAATGTTAGATAGCACTAAACCTATTTTTTTCAATCGCGGAATCCATATTTTGGATATATATATATCAGATTCGGATCAGACAAACGGTATAACTTTATTGGATCAGGACTCTGTTGTTCTGAACGAATATGGAGAGAAAGAATATTCTTTTCCTTATTACGATGACGGCCAATCCTATTTGCTTCAATTTAATTATCATATAGAAAGAGGCAATAATATCGTTGCAATAATTACGGGAGGAACAAATAATTCATGTCAGAGTACACAAATTATTTCACTTGAGGCTGATGAAAAATGGCATAAAATTAGAAAAAACTATACTTTAAACGATCGTAGTCAATCAATTAAGGTAATATTTAGATCGTATGATGATTCTCCTGCAAGAATCACCGTGGAGAATTTAAATTCGATACCAACTAATTCACCTATTTCCGTTTTGCTTGAACGTGATTTTTCTTATTTGGATAGGCTGGATCAGCCATCGATAACAGTTCAAAAAATAGATCCAACCTTATATTCTGTACGGTTGGAAAATGTCAGTGGACCATATATGATCAAACTAAACGAATTATTCAATAACGGGTGGAGAGTTATTCCCCTTGAAGATATCGGAGAGGTAGGTAAAGCGAAAGACAATATTCAAAAAATAATTACAACTATCAGATTATCCACGCTCAAATCGAATGATCAAGGTCACTTTCTTGTAGACGGCTATGCGAACGGTTGGCTGATCCAAAATACAAATGCTCATACACTCATTTTCATGTATGAGCCCCAAGTAATGTTTTATATCGGAATAATGATATCTATGCTCGGGGCAGGAAGTGTTTTATGTATACTTGTGATACATCGCATTATAAAATTCTATAAACTATGAATTTATTAAAAGTTAAACTCACTTCTATACAGGAATGGACTGGTGTCAAATTTTTAGCAATAGCGGGAGTATTATTTGTGTTATTTAAATTGTTATCTGTAGTGCCTTATCTGAACGTATTTTTTATGAATCCAATCGTACAAGTTATCGTCCCGTACGTAATCATTATTAATATTTTTAAGCCTCAAATTTCGTATTCGTTGTGGGCTTCGTTAGCGTTAATTGTTACTGCAATTCTGGCAGTATTAATTGGAAAAAATTCCGTAGCAGACTTAATCGGAGTCGCGGTATATGTTTTACTGTGGATGAGTCTTGCACAACTCTTGGTGCAAAAATGGAGAACAAGGCAATCAAATAGACCATTATCTTAGGTATACAATTTTGCTCTCACGATTAAAATATCTCCTTGTTTAAGGCGATCAAATATCCACTCAAAAGGATAGATGAGAAGAACAAATAACGTATTATTGATGAGATTTATTGTTCGTCCGGTAATCTGAAACAACACGTACTGCATGCTTCCGGCCATCCCACCTGCTGAGCAGAATCTAACCTCATTTGGTAAATATCCTTCTTTTTTTAATATTTTCCTAAGGGTATTTGCTGAAAAAAGAATGAGATGACGTGGAGAATCGAGATTGTACCAATAGTGTTTAAAGATACGTGCCACAATGCTTTCTACATTTGGTGTGCCAATAATGATTTCGCCATCGATTTTTAACTTTTGCGCTATGATTCTGAGGCATTCTTGCGGGTTATCCAGATGTTCGATGACATGGTATAGTCGGATCGCATCAAAAAAATGATCCGGATAGGTTGAAAGATGTTGATACGCACCATATTCTACGCGGCTTAAACCTTTTTGGCGAGCAATTTTGATGGCACGACGGTCAATATCTATGCCATATACATCCCATCCAAGCCTTTTAAGAAGCTGCAGCGTTTCTCCTGTACCGCATCCTACGTCGAGGATTTTACCAGAATTTTTCCAGGTAGGCATAGCGGGAACATTCGAGATAAACACAGAAATGATTTTTGATACTATCGTCGGGGCATAGTAATGCTTAATTAAATACTCACGTATAAACGAGAAGAAACCTTTTTTGTTTTCGTTATAAGCGTAGTATCTTTTGGTAGGATAATATTTTTGGAGTTCCCTGAACGAAGGTCTGGGATTAAGAAAGGCAATGCTACAGTTATTACATTTTAAAACGGAAAATTTGCCGGGTATATGAAACATTCTGTCCGTGCTTTCGTAAAGAGTTTGGAAAGAGTATCTGTGACAAATGGGACAGACAGAAATTTGTCTCATATCGGGTTATGAAGTTGAAGTTGCTGGTGTGACTTCAATTTCTGTCTTCTGTCAGTCTTTGAAGTTCTCTAACATTTCGTTGTGAAAATTCCAGTATATCAGAAAAGATTTTCGCGTCGTTTGTGTTAACTTTGCTAATAATTTCTTCTAATAACTCTTGATGTTTAAGGCTTGCCAGCTTTACTTCGTCTAAAAAATTTGCTTGTGGTTCTCGACCAGCGTTTTTAAAGACGAACGTCATGAGAGTTATCTGGTTTTCTCCTTTAAGGGCAGTTTCTCGTGCTAATGGAATATTCCCTTTATCGATGAGCATCCTGCTCATGAGTAGCTGTTTGTTAGCCAATAGAAGATAGTATCCGGCTTTTTTGTTCGGATCCTGGATTAAAGCAAGTATAATTTTATCCCGAAGCACTTTAAGTTTGTATAATGAATTGTCCGGAAGCATGCCCGGATAAGGCATTTTATATTGTATTGTAGGAGTGGGTGATGCTTGAGGCGTTTCGTTAGGTTCCTGCGCATGTATGAGTGTCACTGAGAAAGACAGAATAATCAGAAACGAAATAGCCGAGAGAATAGTCTTTTTCATAATAAACACAGTATAGTGAAGAAAACTTTTAAGCACAAGTGGTTAAACAAGCGGCTTACGGTTAAACAAATGATGCGCACGTAGGTATACCGATGGGAAGAAGCGCTGCAAAATATGTCCTGCATACAGTGGATAGCGTGGTGTTTGTGCAATAAGAAATTTTATAATCCATGGTATCATGTAATACTGGTGAGGAAAACCCGATGGAGTCAGGATACGGCCAATTGCAATGCTGTCTAATGTACGTTTTTTGAATTCCTCTAATTGTTTTTGGGAGTGTTCGACAGTAAAAAAGGGAGTCGGCTTTTCTGTAAGCCAATAGGAGTCATTCATAAAGCCTCTTTTTTTTGCAATGCTATAAATTTCCGTTCCCGGATAAACCAGAAGTATACCGATGTCCACGAAAACCAGGTACTTAATCCTTTGTATGCGCTGAACGAATCTAATCGTCTCCTCGACGGTTTCATCGGTTTCTCCATATAACCCGACGATCAAAAACGTAGAAATAATTATTTTTGAGTTTTTAAATAGCGTCATCGCCTTTATGACGTCTTCGTGAGTAATAAATTTGTGACATAGATCGAGAATTTTTGGAGATCCGCTTTCCAGACCAAGCAGTACTTGAATGAACCCCGCTTTTTCTAACGCCTCAACCATTTCTTTTGAAATTGGTTTAAATCTCCCGCTGCAAATAAATTTCAGCTTGATTTTTTTCCGGAATATTTCATTGCAGAATTCAATAACCCGTGAATTAATGAGGAAAAATTGATCATCGTGAAACCATATAGTTTCCAGCTGCGGATATGTGGCAATGAGATATTCGATTTCTGCTATGACGTTCTGTACTGATCTTTTTCGGGGATAGCCCCGCGTAATGGCATTTAACACGCAAAAACTGCAATGAAATGGACAACCGCGGCTTGTGATCATGCTTGCAATCGTGCGTGTTTCCGAGAAAAAAACTTCATGTTTTGGAAATGGAAGCGTATCAAGATCCGTAATAAGTACTCTGTTTTTCGTTTTAATAATTTTTCGTTTTGAAACGTATGCAATACCGTCTACGTGCCGCAAACTCTTTCTCGCATGTATTTTCTCCAGAATTTCCTTTGCAGTAATTTCACCTTCCCCGAGAACAGCGATGATATAGGGGAAACGTTTCAGGATTTGCTTATACATGACTGTTGTGTGTATACCGCCGATCAATATACGGATATGTGGATTATTTTTATGTATATGGTGAATAAGTCGGAAAGATGCGGTTCTGTTTTGTGTGATGATATTAAACCCGACAACATCCGGTGAATGCATTTTTACATTTTTAAGAACAATTTTTCGGCAATCGGCGTATGAGTAGTCGTTGAGGAAAAGCGTATGCACGGTATGGCCGTATTTTTCAAGGAACGCATGCAGATAAGCTAAACCCATGGGATAATGAGAATTAATGTTGATTGTTTTGCTCCTGGCATCATCTTCGAATGAAGAGGAAATAAATAGAACTTTCATAAATTTTCGCTAGTATAACATATTCTATTTTTTGGTAATATACCACAGATATCTTTTTAGTCCGTCCTGCCAAGACGGCATAATTATTCCTTCGCTTTTAGCTCTGGTGTTGGTAAGCGCCGAGAATAGCGGACGTTTTATTCCGGAGAATACTCCCTTTCTATCGATGGGCCTGATACGTATGGAGAGTTTATTTAGTGTAATAAGTTCTTTGGCAAATTCGTACCAGGAGCAATATCCTTCATTAACTAAATGATATATACCTCGGGCAGAATATTGTTCAACGAGCGCGACGGTGCATTGGGCTAAGTCTCCCGCATGAGTAGGACTGACGATCTGTTCCGTCGAGACGTCTATCGTTGTTTTGTGTCTTGATTCCTCAAGGATGGTCAGAACAAAATTCCCTCCTTTTTGTCTACTTCCTTTTTGACCACCATATACACCGCATGTACGGATAACAATGCTATCAGGATTATAGTTGAAACAAATAAATTCTCCTGCGAGTTTGGATAATCCATATAATTGTAGTGGGTTAGGGCAGTCGTATTCGGTGTAGGGCTTGCCCTTGGCGCCGTCGAACACGTAGTCCGTGCTGTATGTAACGAGTTTGATTTTGTTGTCCCGGCATGTCACTGCAAGATTTTTTAACGCAATCGCATTGACCAAGAATGCCTGTTCCGGATGCGTTTCACACTCACTCAAAACGTGATAGGCCGATGTGTTTATCACGATATCAGGGCGTATTCGTGTGAGTACATCGTTGGTATGTTGATAATCCGTTATATCTAGTTCTTGATGATCAAACGCGTATACTTTTCCGCCTTTTCCTGATAGTGCGCGTTCCAACTCGGTGCCTAATTGTCCGCGTTTACCGATGAGTACTGTGTTCATGCTTTTTGATTTATTTCCACAAGTGGCCACTCCTGGTCTTTTGCGGAGGAAAATTGTATAGGCAGCGGCCAGGTGATCTGAAAGAAAGGATCAGTACACCGGACTCCCGTTGCATGCTGTGGTGAATAGTATTGAGACATGAAGTATTCTGCCTCGGTGTCAGACTCGATGACCTGGAATCCGTGTGCATAGCCTTGTGGGATAAAAAGTGCTGTGTTATTGTCACTGGTAAGTTGGATACCAATCCACTGGCCAAATGTCTTTGAATTCGTCCGTACATCGAGCGCTACATCGTACATAGCTCCTTTTATGCACTGAACAAGCTTATCTTCTTGGTGCGGTTGGCGCTGGAAGTGCATGCCGCGAATGGCTCCCTGCCTTTTCGTGAGAGAGCGATTGATTTGGACGACGTGAAAGGCTATACCGGCATTGGCAAACTCTTGCTGGCAAAACGTACGGACAAAATATCCCCGCTTGTCCTTTTTTGGTTCAAAATGGACGATGTACACTCCTAGTAATTTCGTTTTTTCAAATTTCATATGATTTTCAATTGAGGAATCGGAATAATAAATTTTCCTCCCTTCGTATGGTAATTTTTATATTCTTCCATTACTTCATCGGCGATGTTCCAGCATAAGATTAAAAGGTAATCAGGATTTTTTTTATAGATTTTAGTCGGCGGATTGATGAGTAAGTGCGTTCCTGGTGCGTATAGCTCTTGTTTTGCTTTCGACTTATCGACAATAAAATCAAGGTAGTTGCTGCCGATTCCGAAGTAGTTTAATAAAACATTTCCTTTAGCAGGTGCACTATAGGCGGCAATTGTCTTTCCTTCTTTCTTTAAAGCGGTTAAGGTACGCAAAATATCGGACCGTAATTTTTCTATATTGGTTTTAATGTGATGATATAGGTGGATGTCATTGAAGTCGGCTTTGCGTTCTCTCGCAAGCATACGAGTCACATATCTGGTAACCGGGAATACGTTGGGATGTGAAACGAATATCCGGAGCGATCCCCCCTGCATTTCTGTTAATTCCACGTCATAAATAATTAGGTGAGCCTGAAGAAAAAGATTACGCAGAGCAAGTAAAGAATAATAAAATACGTGTTCGTGATAAATGGTGTCGAATTTATTTTCAAATAACCCTGCAACATAAGGGAATTCAAAAACAGCGGAGCCGGTAGACTTTAGAATACATTTAATGCCTTTGACAAAGTCAACGATTTCGGGAACATGGGCCAGAACGTTTGCTCCGAAGACCAAGTCCGCTTGAATCTTTTTTTCCCGGGATAGTATTTGAGCGAATTTGAAATTAAAAAATTCAGGAATGGTTCTAATGCCTTTCGCATTGGCAATTTTGGCTATATTTTGGGCAGGATCAATGCCTAGCACGGGGATTCCTAATTTTTTAAAATATTGCAGCTGCGCCCCGTCATTGCTGGCCACTTCTAAAACCAGAGAGGATGAATGTAGGCGGAATCTCCTGGTTAAATAATTTGCCGTTTTCCGGCAATGTTCAAGAAATTTGCTTGAAGTTGAGGAAAAATAGATATAGTTTCGAAAGAGTTCCTCCGGAGGTACCGTCTTATTGAGTTGCACAAGATAACAGGATGGGCAAAAAGAAAGGGATAGGTTGTATTTTTTTTCTCTGGGTAATTGTTTTTTTTTAAGAAAAGAATTAACCAGCGGCATCATGCCCAAAGAAAAAAAGGGAACAATGTCTTTATTGCAGGCTCGACATTTCATAGAATTTTTTGTAGAACTCAAAAATGTTAGAAATGGATTTCTCCAAAGACCATGTCGGTTTCCATGAGATTACCCTAGTGATTTTCGTAAAATCGAGAGACTGTGATGGAATTTCATTTTGTGTACAGTTAAGAATTTCGTATTTGATTTTTTTGTTTAAGAGTTTTTGGACTTTTTTAATGAGATCTATAACGGAGAGTGTTTCGTGCGAACCGAAATTAAATGCATCGCCCGTGGTTTTATCTGCCTCCTCTGCCAAACGCATGCACCCGTTTACAATATCCTTTACATACACATAGTCTCTGACGAATTTCCCGTTACTTCGTATTGCAAGAGTTTTATCTGTAACAAGAGCCATCATGATGCCCGGAATAATTCGGGAGAAATGTAAATCACCCTCGCCGTATACATTGCCGAATCTTGTAATGGTGACGGGAAGTCCATAGGTCTTATAATAGGAATACGCAATCAAATCCGCCGCGGATTTGGATACTTCGTACGGATGATCGCCTTTGAGCGCGTCTGATTCGCGGTACTTGCCTTCCTTTTTGCCGTACGCTTTATCCGAGGAGGTCACGAGGACGCATCTCAAGTTGTGGCACGCTCTGGCCGCTTCCAGTATATTGACTGTACCCATAATGTTGGTTTCCAGGGCTTCTTGTGGGTTTTGATAGACTTCTTCGACGATGGCCCGTGCCGCGAAGTGGAACACATAAAGGGGTTCAAGTTTTTTGATGATTGCGGAAATTGCATGTCTGTCACGTACGTCGACGCGCAGAAGGTTCGTTTTTTTATCCAGTCCGTTTAGTAAAAACCACGAACGGGGGAGCAAGTTTGTGTCGATGACAGTTACGCGGTTTTTCCGTCGTACCAACTCCTCTACGAGGTGGCTTCCTATGAAGCCTGTGCCGCCGGTGATTAAACAATTACTATTGTCAGGGCTCATTCCCATACCATCCAAGGTTTTGTACCGGATTTCCAGAGAGTATTCAAATCTTCGTATTCTTTATACGTGTCCACGGAGAACCAAAAACCGTTATGCTTGTAGAGCGATAGTTGCTTTTCTTTTGCCAGTCGCATGAGTGCAGGGTGTTCCGTTTCGCCGGGCTTGAAATAGTCAAATGCCCGTTTGTCGTAGATACCAAAACCTCCGTTTACCCAGTCGGATAAGACCGGCTTTTCCTGAAAACCGGAGACGATATTGTTTTTCCCAAGTTGAACCAGACCGTACTTCGAGCGGGGGTGTACGCCGGTCACTGTGCCTATCGTGTTCTGTTTTTTATGAAACCGGATAAGATCGTTGAGGTTGAGATCAGTAACACCGTCTCCATACGTTACCATGAAAAGAGCGTCGCTTGCGGGGATGTAGTTGTGGCAGCGCAAGATTCGCTCCCCTGGTTGTGTTTCGAGACCCGTATCAACGAACGTTATAGTAAAATCGTCAACATCTATCCTATGGTTTAAGTAGAACTTTGTCGTATGGTTTTTGGTTTTAAGGGTAAAGTCGGAAGTGAACGCCTTTTGGTTGAGAAAGAAGTCTTTGATGTAGTCTGCCTTATACCCAAGGGCTAAAATAAAGTCGTTGTAGCCATAATAGGTGTAATACTTCATGATGTGCCAAATGATGGGTTTGTTGCCTATCAGGACCATCGGCTTGGGCTTAAACTCCGTTTCTTCTTTGAGTCTGGTTCCCATACCGCCGCAGAGAATGATGACTTTCATACGCTTGTATTATATCATAGCAGGACGCCTCTATTATGACGAAAGTGAGTATTATTATTTTGAACTACAACGGCTGCAGGCATACTGTGGATTGCTTGAGGTCGCTTGCGAAGATTTCTTTTGTCGACTATGAGATTATCCTCTATGACAACGGATCGAGTGATGATACTGCTCAAGTCGTGAAAAAGACATTTAAGCATGTGCGGATCATCAAAATTAAGCAGAATGTTGGTTATTGCAAGGGGACCAATGACGCTTACCGGTATGCCAGGGGGCAGTATGTTCTTTTATTAAATAACGATACGATTGTGACGAAAGATTTTTTGACAACGCTGGTCCGACGAATGGAAGAAGATCCTAATAACGGTATCGTACAGCCGAAGCTTATATTTCAAAAAACAAAGAAGCTTCAAGCCGGGTGCACGTTTTTTACGAATACCGGTTTTCTGTATTATTTTGGGCATGGTAAGGATCCAAACGAACCAAAATACAATGTTCCTATGCAAATGCATTCTGTAAACGGCGCCTGCACGCTTGTCAAACGGGAGGTGATTGAAAAAATAGGATTATTTGATGAAGATTTTTTTCTCTATTTTGAGGAGACGGACTTTTGTCATCGGGCGCTTCTTGCAGGGTACAAGATTTGGTATGAACCCAAAGCTGTCGTGTACCATTTGGGTGGTATGGATAATAGTACATATAAGTATTCACAGCTGGTGTACAACGCTACTCGAAACAGGCTTATGAGTTATTTAAAAAATTTGGAAGCGCATTCGTTGCTAAAAGTATTACCGGTGCATCTTCTGCTAAATATACTTTCGTTATTTGGATTTGCTATTTTAGGCAAACCGGAAAATTCACTCGCGGTTCTTAAGGCATTGATGTATAACGTGAGTCACCTGAGAAGCACATGGCACAAAAGAGTATACGTTCAAACCCAAATTAGACGACTTCCCGATAACGATTTTTTACCCGAAGTGCGCAGGAATCCAAGGCTTGAGTATTATACGATGCTTTTTAATGGATTAGAACGGTATAAAGATTAAAGATAAATAATCAATACGTTGCTTGAGTAATGTTTTTGAAAATTAAATTATAATATTTAGTATAGTTATATTTTTTTGAAAGTTTATAACTATTTGATGCATATTCACTATAATCCGCATTAATTTTTTTCAACGCACGTATAAATGATGTAATGTTGTAAGGAATAACAATACCGGATTTTGTTTTTTTGATTTCTTTCGCAAATTCAAAAACATTTGTTGTTATGACAGGTAAGCCGTATCCGATATAATTTTTAATTTTTGCCGGGTCTCCAAAATAGGAAACATTGCCCCGCTCCGGTTTATATGGGGCTATACCGATTGCCGTTTTTTTAATTATTTGTTTCGCGTCAACAGAGAATACATCGAGCAATCCATGAAAGTATATTGGCATTTTACTTTTTTGTGCCAGTTTCTTGAAATAATCTTCGTCGGGACCGGAACCGATGATGTGAAGAGCTATGGCTGGGAAGGTAGAAAATAATTTTTCGGTATTAGATAGGATTAAGTCGAGTCCTTGGCTTTGTTTTAATACACCGATAAATAATAATGAAAATGTCGGATTTCTTTGTATATTTATAATTTTTGTACCTATGCCTACAATTGGGTAGCTTTTTGCCAAAGGCAGGATATTTATTTTTTTCCGTAGTCTTTCAAGCCTGTGATTTAAAAAGATAAGACTATCAGAATGACTTGCTAGTTTATCAAATTGCCAATACATCCAGCGCATAAACATCACAATTTTGCTTTTATCTATCGGTGGGTAATAATCCCAAACCCAGAAAATAGTCTTTTTCACAATTCCTATGCGTCTTAAAATGTTGCCGGACCATGCCGTAAATGCGTTCACGGTGAAATATATGTCATAGGGCCCGAATTCCCTGTGGAGACGGATCGCGTGAAAAATTATCTGAAGAAAGATTATAAGCGAGCGAATTGGCAAAAGAAGAAATGCAATCTGCGGTGTCGTCGGGGTTTGAATCAAGCGGAAATGTTCGATTATTTTCCCCTCTCGATAAATACGTAACGTGCTCGGTTTCTGATGTACGCCCAAACGATGAAAGTTGAAACTGAAGACTAAAACGGTATGAAATCGTGTAAGAATATAGTCTAAAATTTTACCGGCATTTTCATATGGAGCGAAATTGATATAGATTATAGTTTCTTTTGATCTCATATACTGGTATATATCTGTTTTGTACTGACTACACAATTTTTTCGGATAGAGTATCTCACTATGATAACAACGGTATTATTATTGATAATAAAGGATAAATCAATATTTAGCGCACAATCCTAAAGAAATCAATGACATATGGTAAAATCGTATATAAAATGTGGCAACCTTCAAAAATGATACTCACTGCAGGGCCGAAAATCGGGAAAAATGATATCCGTTACGTGAGTGATGCCGTTAAAAACGGATGGAATCTCCACCATAGTGATTACATTTACAAATTTGAAGAAGCATTCGCCAAATACGTTAACGCGAAATATACACTCAGCATGCCTCACGGGACAAGCGCGCTCCATATTGCTCTTGTGTGCATGGGGGTGGGAAGGGGGGATGAGGTGATTGTTCCGGACCTGACCTATGTAACGTGCGCTAATGTCGTGCATCAGCTTGGAGCAATACCTATTCTTGTCGATATCGATCGGGAAACCTGGTCCATTGACACATCGCGCCTCGAGAAATACATCACGAAGAAGACAAAAGTTATCATGCCAGTCCATTTGTATGGGAATATTGCCGATATGGACGGCATTGCGCAAATTGCAAAAAAGCATCATTTGCATATTCTTGAGGACGCGTGCGAAGGCTTAGGATCGACTCTCCATGGGAAGCAGGTCGGAAGCCTTTCTGATGCCGCTGCATTCAGTTTTCAGGGTGCGAAATTACTTTCAATCGGAGAAGGAGGGATGCTGGTCACGAAACATAAGGGTTGGATTGAGCGCGCTAGATCGATTGTAGATAACGGAATAAGTTTTACGCGACAATTTTGGCACAATGAAATCGGGTATATGTATGCAATGAGTAATATTCAGGCAGCGCTGGGATTGTCGAGGCTTGAAGATATTGACGATCTTATTGCTCGTAAACGCAGAATTAACCGTTGGTACCGGGAACGCCTCGGAGGTATAAAAGGAATCCAATTTAGCCCGGAACGCAAAGGAGTTGTGAGTAGTTTTTGGATGAATACAATAGTTTTAGATACAGATTTCGGTATAACACGGGATGAACTAAGAATAAAAATGAGCGAAATGAAGATAGACACACGTCCATTCTTTTTCCCCATCTCGGAGTTTTGTTTTTATAATAAGCAACCGATCAATAATCCTGTGTCATATCATGTCTCTCATAATGGAATAAACCTTCCGAGCGGAGTCATGCTCACTGAGAGAATGGTGGATTATATTGCTTCGGTAATACGAAAATTGTTATTAAAATAACACAATTGTATTCACGTATGCGTATTATATTGTTTGCTAATAATTGGGTAGGCTGGCAGGTTGCTAACTATTTGACACAACAGAAAGATGAGATAGTTGCGCTTTGTTTGCATGATACTAAGAAACAGCGTTATGTTAAAGAAATCGTTCGGGATTCCCGCGTATCACCCCAGGATATATATGTACACGAAGAATTAAATGAAAATAAAGTCCTGCATCGTTTAAAGAAACTAAATCCTGAGCTTGGAGTCTCCGCTTTCTGGGGATATATCCTCAAACCGGAAGTAATAGACATACCAACACTCGGTTGTATTAATTTTCACCCCGGATACTTGCCTCAAAACAGAGGAATGAATCCGAACGTTTGGCCTTTTATAGATGGGTCAAATGGGGGAGTATCATTGCACTACATAAATAGAGGAGTTGACACCGGCGATATTATAGCGCGGAAAAAGATAAAAATTTTACCGTGGGATACGGCGGAAACTTTGTACAATAAGACTCTCAATCAAATAGTTACATTATTTAAAAACGAATGGCCAAAAATTAAACAACAGACCAACAAAAGAATTCCCCAGTCACGTTTTCCAGAAGTGCCGACTTTGCATAAGGCAGTCGACGTGAATTCCCTTGATGAGATTAATCTTTCAAAAACATATACCGGTAAACAGATTATAAATATTCTCCGTTCAAGATCTTACACCGATAGATATTACAATTACTATATTGAGTCGGGAAGAAAAGTGTATATCAAAATACTCTGTTCTCCACGTTCCGGCGCAAAGAGAATGCGGAAGAGAAAACTCACTTAAACCATAGAATGAAGCACGATACTATAAGCATTGTTACGTGTTCTTTAAATAGTGAGTGTCAGTTATTCGAGAAAGTGTTACGTGCCGTTCGTCAGCAGAACTATGATCATACATTGATAGAACATTTAGTAATGGACGGTGGATCTTCAAACGGTTCTGATTCTCTTGCATCAAGATATGGTTGTAGCGTGTTGCGTCTTCCGGAATATAAAGATAAGCCACTTGCCCGAATGAGCACGGGCATCAAAATCGCTCGAGGGAACATTATATTGTTTTTAGAGCCGGATAACATTATTCCTACAAAGAATTGGTTGACGCAAATGATTGCACCGTTTTCGGTTGGTTCAGTTATAGGTACGTATAGTATCTACAACGGATTTGAACGTGATATGCCGGCCTTAACACGTTACACTGCTCTTATCGGTGTTAATGACCCGACTGTATACTATCTGAATAAATCGGAAAAACTGCCGCGTTTTGAGACAAAATATCATCTGGGACGAATATATAATGAGACTGACGATTACTTAGTGGTGCGTTTTTCAAAAGATGATCTACCAGTGCTCGGCGACAATGGGCACATGGTCAGACGGCGAATTATTGAAAAAGTAAACAAACAGCCAGAAAACTTTTTACACACCGATGCATTTGCACAGTTATTGACAATGGGATATGACACGTATGGTGTCGTCAAAAATGAAATAATTCACTATACAGGTTCAGATATATCGGATTTTGTACGGCGCCGGTCTGTTTACAAAAAGCGACATTATGATGCATATAGAAGAATCCGTCACTATTATGTTTTTGATTCGCATTCAACGCGCGACTGTATCCGTTTGAGCTTATTTATATTGTACTCTCTCACATTTATCCAGCCTCTTTTTGTTGCTTTTCGAGGATTTTTAGCTATTCCTGATCCGGCATGGTTTTTACACCCAATTGTTTGTTTTGTGTCTGTTTTATCGTATACTCGCTCCGAAATTGCATATACATGGAAAAATATATTGCACGTATGACATATAGTATTTCAACTGACGAATTAAAAAAACTTGCAAGAGAAGTACGAAAACAGATATTGCTGATGAGTTATCGTGCCCAAAGTGCGCATACGGGTGGCGCACTGTCATGCGTGGAACTGTTGACCGTTTTATACTTTCGCATCATGCATATCGATCCGAAAAAGCCTTGGGCGCAAGATCGGGATAGATTGGTTTTTAGCAAAGCTCATGATGCAAAGGCGTTGTACGCGGTGCTTTCAGAACGAGGTTTTTTTGATAAAAAAATTCTTGAAGGCTATGAACTAGATCATGGATTATTGGCTGGGCATTCAATCAGGCATAGTGTTCCTGGGATAGAGATTTCTGCCGGATCATTAGGTCATGGTCTCCCGATGGCAGCCGGTATGGCGCTTGCGGGAAAGATTGATAACAAGAAATGGAGAGTATTCGCAATACTTTCTGACGGGGAATGCGACGAGGGATCTGTTTGGGAAGCGGCACTGTTTGCGGGACATCATAAACTTGATAATCTTATCGTTCTTGTCGATAAGAACGGTCTGCAAGGGTATGGCAAAACAAAGGATGTTTTGAATTTAGAGCCGTTTGCGGCCAAATGGAGAGCGTTTGGTTGGCAAACCCGGGAAGTGAACGGTCATGCTGAGGATGGATTATCGAAGATATTGGAGAAGATTCCGTTTCAGTCGGGTAAGCCATCCGTCGTTATAGCACATACGATCAAGGGGATTGGCGGAGTAGAAAAACATGTTGATCAGGTGTCATCACAATATAAACCGCCAACGAAAGAAGAATATATCGAAGCGCTACGTGCGTTGGAGTCTCTATGAGAATCTCTTTCATTAAAACATTAACGCAGTTGGCAAAAAAAGACAAAAATATTATTTTGATGACCGGTGATTTGGGATTTTCTGCGTTCGAAAATTTTCAGCAGGTGTGCCCCCGACAGTATATAAATGCCGGTGTTGCCGAGCAAAATATGACCGGTGTTGCAGCCGGACTTGCCACGGAAGGCAAAATACCCTGGGTCTATTCCATTATTCCGTTTGCGACTATGAGAAACTTTGAGCAGATCAGAAATGATATCTGTTATCAAAATCTCAACGTAAAAATTGTTGGTATCGGAGCTGGTTTTTCGTACGGTCCTTATGGACATACGCATCACGGGTTGGAAGATATCGGTATTATGCGTACGCTACCCAATTTAGTTATTTTATGTCCGGGAGATCCGTTTGAAGTAGTGGTAGCAACGAAAGCCGCATCGAAATACAATGGGCCCGTATATATACGATTGGGTAAGGCAGGTGAACCGTCCGTCTACAGGAAAAAACCGGATTTTCGGATAGGGAAAGGTATTGTCGTACAAAAGGGGACTGATGTGACTATTATTGCGACATCGACGCTCTTATACAGAGGTCTTGAAGTTGTACGCGCATTAAAAGGAAACGGTATGTCAGCACGTTTGATTAGCATGCACACG
>MFJZ01000058.1:25315-34554 GCA_001781025.1 Candidatus Gottesmanbacteria bacterium RIFCSPLOWO2_01_FULL_49_10 | reverse complement strand
AACGATGCGCACGGGAAACAAAAGCAATTTTTACTCTTGAGGAACATAGCATTATCGGAGGCTTAGGAAGTGCAGTTGCCGAAGTCATTGCTGAGTATGGGCATCCTATTCTATTTAAACGTATCGGTGTTCCGGACAGGTTTACCAAAGTTATCGGAAGGTTAGAATTTATGCACAATGCAAATAATCTTGGGATAAACCAGATTGTTCGCATCCTACTCACAGCAGTACGGAAATTATGAAATTTTCTATTCGGACATCCGGTAAAGTATTTGATCATCATGAGATTGATAATGCGATCAAAGTCGCCAAAGACGGATGGTGGACTGAGGGGGAGTTTACTAAGCGATTTATAAAGGATTTCTCTTCGTATTTGGGAGTACGGTACGTATCGCTTGTGAATTCCGGATCGTCCGCAAATTTACTTGCGCTTACTGCATTGACGTCATCTGTGTTTGGCGCGCGGTCGATACGGCCCGGTGATGAGGTGATTACGGCCGCATGCGCGTTTCCGACGACGGTAAATCCGATAATTCAAAACAGATGCACCCCGGTGTTTATCGACGTTGATCCTGGGACGAGAAATCCGACAGCTAAAGCAATAGAACATGCTATAACCGGGAAAACAAAAGCAATTATGCTTGCACATACCCTCGGGAACCCCTTAGCGCTTAAGAGCATTATGCGGATTGTTGCGAGATATCATGTGTGGTTTATTGAAGATTGTTGTGATGCGTTAGGTTCACGATATGGAGGCAAATTAGTAAGTACATTTGGTCATGTTGCGACGTTCTCTTTTTATCCGGCGCACCAAATTACCATGGGTGAAGGAGGCGGGGTAGTTACGAATAACCCATTCATTCATAAGGCTGTGCGACAGTTTCGTGATTGGGGACGGGACTGTTGGTGTGATACGGGGAAGGATAATACATGCAATAGACGGTTTGACTGGCAGCTTGGCGAACTTCCGAAAGGATACGATCACAAGTATATATATTCTCAAATCGGCTATAATCTAAAACTGACCGATTTTCAGGCTGCCATAGGCGTCGCGCAATTAAAAAAACTTCCAAGATTTATCAAGAGACGAAAAGAAAATTTTGATAAACTATATTCATTCTTCAAGCAATATGACAGGTACTTTATTCTTCCGACGTGGGAAAAGGAAGCAGAACCCTGCTGGTTCGGATTTATGGTCGTTGTAAAGGGAGACGCACCGTTTTCTCGATTTGAGATCGTTCAGTATCTGGAAAACCACAGCATCGGGACACGCAATCTTTTTGCTGCAAACCTTCTTCACCACCCGGCCTATATCGGCAGAAAAGATATACGTGTGGTAGGTTCCATGAAAAATTCGGATATCATTATGAATGATGGGTTTTGGGTGGGTGTGTACCCTGGGTTAACTCCCCAAATGATTGATTTTGTAATTGTAACTATAGCCAACTTTATTCGTATACACAGAAAACCTTAAGTTAATTTATTTTGCCAAAGGCCTCGCTTATAAGACTATTTGTATCATATTGCTTGGAGAGCTCAATAGCGTTTTTTCTAAACATGTTGTATAGTCTGTCGTCGGAAAGCAACGTAACCAAAGCTTCGGCAATGCTATTTACCGTATAATCAACAATCAGGCCGGCATGCGCGGATTGTATAACATGGGCGATTGCCGGAAGATCGGTTATCACCACGGGCAAACCACATCCCAAATAAAGTTTCGGTTTTCCGGGATCGGTATAAAAAGTATAGTTATTTAATATCGGAGGATACGGAGCAACCCCTATTGCAGATTTACAAAGAATATTATTTACCTGTTTATGATTATCGACAAATCCTTTAAAAATTACGTGATCGTTAATATTTAAATTATTAGATAATTCTCTAAGTTTTTGTTCATATTCTCCCTGACCAATAATAATAAATTTCAAATCCGGGATTTTAGAGATTATTTTTGGTAATGATTTCAGAACAAGTTGGACACCCTGTTTTTCCGTAAGATAACCCACGTAAACTATATCATGCCGGTGTATTTTTTTACCGGGTAGAATTTTAATTTCGGACAGATTTGCTCCCATCGGTAAAAGTATACTAGGTGCGCTCCTCTTGATATCCACGTTGTTTTGTTTTCTTGCTTTAATCATTCTTTCCGATAAGATCCAGATATTATCGGAATGATAACAGGCAATTCTGTCAATCAAGTGGTAAATATTGTTTAATGTTTTGTTCTCAAATCTCTTAGGCATGTAGTCAATTGTGTAAAAAACAAGTTTCTTTATCAGACCAAATTTCCTTAAAGGTAAAACGGTAAAGGTATTTAAGTTGTCCAGAGCGACACACAGATCAAATTTAGTTTTAGTGAGTAAAAGAAAATACCACGTAATAATGATCTGGATAATGTAAATAGTAATTCCCGGACCGAATATTTGGGGAGTAAACATCAGGTTTTTTACCATTCCATCTTCATAGATTGTCAGCGAAGATCTATGGTCGTCCGAGTAGAGAAAAGGATGCTCAATATAATAGAGTTTGTTTACTTTTGGTATAAGATAATCTCTTATATCCTGGGGAGGTCCCCCTCCGGCTTCTGCGCGTTTAGCAAAATGTGAAAGAATAAGAACGCTTGAGTTTTTTGATAACTGCATTTGGTCGATAATAGCTAATTTATCCATTCATTTCAAGAAAAGGAATATATATCTTGCCACGTCTTTGTAACTTCTATTAAAAGTATGCTAAGATCGAAGAAATTATGCAGAGATACGGAAAATTGAAGCAATTATTACAAAAAAATACTGGATTCAAATACTTGGAAAAAAAGGTGCGAATTGTCCGCTCTTTCATTCATACCGTTCAAATTTCCGTAAAAAAGAAGCTGTTTTGGTATTGGGGGTTTAAAATATTCCGTATCATCGCCTTTTGCATTGGGATGCTTTTTTTTGTACGCACGTTTAGTTATCACAGTGCCATAATTAATCTCAATGCACCTCAAGATTATCGTGAAGATAAGCAAGTGCTTTTTACGCAAAGAATACTGGATAATAAACCAATATTTACCGCCTCTTCAATGCCCGCGTACACCCAGGACTACGGTATGCTCTATAATTATGTCGTTGCCGCGATCGCAAAATTTTCCGGATCTTCATATGTCCTGCACCGCATCGTCAGCGCGCTGTTTATGTTTCTCTGTTTTGCGTGGCTCTACAAAATAGCACGTAAGATCGGGGGTGATTGGCTGACTTCTTTTTTAGGAATTCTCATACTCTATCATTATGCAGCCTTCAGTCAGGTTGAAAACGGGCCCCGTCCCGATTCCATGGGATTATTTTTGTTTTTTGTCACTGTTTTTGTACCTTGGTTTTTGAATTTTTCATATCTCAGTCTTATTGCAAGCATCGTTGCAAGCATTATGGCATTTTATACGAAACCTTATTTTGTTCTCGGCGTGGTATATGTAGGAGCATATCTTCTGGTGTGCCGGCACATAAAAAAAGCGTTTGTATTCGCGGTATCATGGATAATTCTGTTTGGACTTGTAGCGCTTTGGGTTAATTGGAAATACGATTTTTATTTTTTTAATACTCTTATTATTCCCAATAATTACATTTCTAATCTAGGGTGGCATCTTCAGCTGCAAACTAAAGATTTTATCGTCAGAGATTTTGCATTATTTATTACAAGTTTCATTGCGGTGTCAGCAACACTTACCGCTTTTATCCAAAGGAAAAAAAATATAGCGCATTACCCGCCGGCGTATTTTATTATTTGCCTTTTAGTCTCATGGATAATTATCATCGGAAGAATGGGAGGGAATGCTGGAGCCTATCTGACCTATTATAACCAGCTCATCACTCCATTTATGATACTTATCGCAGTTGCGTATTGGCGGAATAATCGAAGTATTGTACTTGTCGCATTTTTAGTAGTCAGCATTTTCGTATTATTAATAAAAACAAATTTCACGGTCGATGTGCAGGCGATAAACAAAAATAGAAAAGAATGGGAACAATATTTAAATACATATACTTCGATTTTTCCCTTGCCATCATTTTCTTATTATGTATATACCCGCGGTATGCCTGTCTATGATGCCGGAGACGCGGAATATTTTCCTCAAGGTATACCAAAGAATGGCAGCAGGCAATCCAACATTGCAGATAAGATTTATAAGGAGTCAATAAAAGATTTTGAAAAGAAAGTGAATAATAAGGAATTTGACATTTTGACATATCTGGTTCCATATACTAATGGAGTTAATAATTTGATGTACAGTGGATACGTGAGGGATTTAGTAAAAACCCGTTATCGGTACGCCGGAATAAAAAAATGGATTACAGCCTATCGTAATGATGAGATAGAAATCTGGGTCCGCTAACACATAAATGAAACTATTCGACAAAAATACAAATGCCCATCCACTGATTTTTCTTACTCTTTCGATCATAGTATTCATTACGTATCACGGCGTCTTTTTAACTTTTTATCAGCAGGACGAATGGCAAACACTCGGGTATTTAACTACTGGAGGTTGGAGCAAAGTTATTAATGATTTATCTGCTCTTCAAATTTTTTTTGCTGAGGGAAGGATTCTTGCCAGAGTATTCTATCTCATATTCTTCGGGATATTCCAGTTCAATCTCACACCAGTTTTTTTATTTGCCGTGTTGTGTCATGCGTTAAATTCCTGGCTCGTTTATCATCTCGTAAAGAAACTCAAGGGAAGTACTCTTGCCGGTTGGATAGCCGCAATATTTTTCGCAGTGAATAGCGTAGGGAGTCAGGCAGTTGCCTGGGCATCTGCTGTCATTACTGTGCCGGCCACGACGTTACTCCTTATCTCTCTTTTTTGGTATATCGATTTTCTTGAGACAAAAGACGTGCGGAAGCGTAATCTCTCGTTTATTGTTGGAATCCTTTCTTTATTTATTAAGGAGACTGGATTGTTTATATTTTTTTTGTACCCAATGCTTTATTTTTTATGGGGGAATGGCAGGAAAATTAAAGATGGTGTAATCGCAAATGCTTCACTTTTATTATACGGCGGGGGACTGTTTATTTTTCGCATTGCAGAGCTGTTGTTTGCTCCGGCGGCAGCTGCGGGTTTTGTTGGTAGTCAAGGGGGAGGGCTTATTTTCCCCGTTATTTACCATAGCATTGTCTATCCGCTTACATCTTTCTTTCAGATGTTTGTGCCGCCCCTGGACATATATGCGTTTGTCCCGCGAATTGTCCGTTCTGAATATACATACTTTGTCGGCTCTCCGTTGTTTGATTTGGCCGGACAGGGTCCAGTTGCGGATGCCATTTCTCTTATAGGTACCATGTTTGTATTATTTGTCGTAGGTTTTATGCTACTCGTGGAAAAACAAGATACTCGCGCACGAAAAACGGTAAGTTTAGGGATCCTACTGGCTGTGTTGAGCTTTTTGCCCTACGTAGTTCTCCACAGAGACTTTTCATATCTGTCTCCCCGTTATTATTACGTTGGAGTTACAGGAGCGGCGCTCTTGCTCGGATATATGGTTACCTGGCTTTACAAACGAATGTTCAAGGTGGTGGGGATTTTTTTTATAATTATCATAGGTTTGTACTTGTTTCATCACGTACAAGCAATACAAAAAGATTTGGATCTACAAATACAATACGCCAATGAACGTAAAACTTTTCTCCGCGAGATTACGCGAATGCACCCAATCATGAATGATCAGACAGTATTTTATATAACCAGTGATAAAAAATATTTGGGCGAAATAACCTATCCTTTTCAGAACGGATTGGGATACATTTTAGAAGTATGGTATTACGATAGCGGAAGGATTCCGAAAAGCTTTTTGGCGTCTAATTTTTTGTGGGATTTGGGAGAGGAAGGATTTAGAGAGACTGAAGGAGGGAGTTTTGGATATTTTGAACATTTGGACAAACTCGGCGAGGAAGTTAAAAAAAGGAAAATTTTGCCTGCTATTGTGTACGGTTATCAGTATAGTAGCGCTACACAGAAGATGATAGATATAACTGATTCTGTGAGGGAACAATTGGCAACATTAAGCGGAGTGCTTAAATGACAAAAAATAGGTAGATATGAAGCGTGCTTACGTTGTGCTGAGTACGTGTGTCCTCATTTTGGTACTTTTTGTGGTGTACCGGGGATGGTTGGGTTTTGCCCCTCTTTCTGCGGGTGATTGGGGATTTCATTTTCCAGAGGAAGTAACAAATTTTTTTATTTGGCCGACAGCATGGGTATTTTGGCTTCACTGGGGATTAGGCGGCAATGGGGTATTTATCGCGGGTCTTGAAACGTTTTTCTTGATTACGGCACGAATATTTTATACGCTGACCGGTCTCACGTGGGCATGGTATGAGCGAGTTGTTTGGTTCATACCTTTTTTGCTTATCGGGACATACTCTTCGTTATCGCTCGTTCGGTTAGTTTTTCCGACGATAGCTGTTTTTTGGCTATTAACACCAATTATATTTCTTACGAACACATATATCGTCATGGTTTCCGGCGGCGGACAAATGGGTGTAGCGATGGCGTATGTTTTGGCGCCGCTTGTGTTGACACACTATATACGGCTGTATCGGGTTATCTCGTTGCCTGAGAACTCCGAGCGACGTTTGTATAGACAGTGTGTGTTGACCGGTGTTGTTTTGGCGCTCATGATACTGTTTGATTCACGAATCGTCTACGTACTCATTCTGGGTATTCTGGCCTACTGGTCTGTAGTAATGGTATATGAAAAAACCGCTGATAGGCGGCACGTATATTTTTTGGGAATCCCGTTTATCATCGCCGGCCTTCTGCACGCGTTTTGGATTCTCCCTCTTGTACTATTTAGGGTAAAACCTATTGAAAGTTTGGGCGCTTCATATAGCAGTATAGCGTCTGTAAAGTTTTTCAGCTTTGCGGATTTTTCTCACGCACTTACACTGCTCCATCCCAACTGGCCTGAAAACTTATTCGGTAAAGTTTACTTTTTACAGCCGGAGTTTCTCTTGCTGCCGATACTGGCGTTTGCATCGCTTTTGTTTGTACGAATTAACCAGGAATTAAAATCACGAATAAACCCAAATATTTCGTTTTTCGTACTTCTTGGCTTACTTGGTGCATTTTTTTCCAAAGGTGCCAACCCGCCGTTTGACGAGGTATATCTTTGGATGTTTGAACGCGTGCCAGGATTTAATGTATTTCGGGACCCGACAAAATTTTATCTTCTTATTGCCATCGCGTACAGTGTGTTAATCCCGGTAAGCTTGAAACATATACAGATCTTTTTTAGACGGCTTCCCCTGGCTACATTGGTCATTTCAGTTTTGTTTTTAGCTTTATGGTTGTCTACAATTCGACAATTTGTACGCGGTCAACTCAGCGGAACATTTGTCGTCCATACTGTCCCGTACGATTATGAAGTACTCAAAGATGTGATCAATCAACCGGAATATTTCCGTACATTGTGGATACCGCATGTGCAGCGATATGGATTGTCGACGTATATGCATCCTGCAGTCGATCTGGGTTCACTTTTAGAAACGGGGAGCCCTTCGGCGGTACTTGCATGGATGGATTCTCCGGATACTGCAAAGCGACTGGCGAGATGGTCAGTAAAATACGTCATATTGCCATATGATTCCCAAGGGGAAATTTTTATCGATGACAGAAAATATAGTGCAAACGTGCAGAAACAATTTCAAGCCGCGCTGGATGCAAATTTATATCTGAGAAAGGTTCCCATTGTAGGAATGGACAATACTATATCTGTGTACGAAACGCCGGAATACAAAGACCATTTGTGGTTAGAGGGAGACAGTACGACTGCAAAATTATCCTGGCGTATGACGTTTCCGACCACATACACACTTACCATTACGGGCTTGCAGAAACCCATGAAGCTAATTTTTTCTGAAACGTATGACCCGAATTGGCATCTTCGCCTCAGTGGGCAGAAAGTGGTGCGCAGTCAACCAACAGCTGACAGGCTCAATAGTTTCCCCATTTCTATTGGGGATGAGGCGACCGGAACACTCGAATACACGCCGCAGCAGTATGTGTGGTATGGACTGATACTAAGCGCGTTTGCGCTTATCGTGACAGTTGTTGCAATTATTGTGCTTTAAGCCCTTCTGTCTTGTGATAAAATAGCGCCATATTCTATGCGTAAACATATTCCTGGTTCACGCTACGACCTATCTCTTGTCATCGCGTGTTATAACGAAGAAGGCTTCCTTCGGGAGAGCGTGGGTAAGATCGCCTCAGTTCTGGACGACTCAGTTTTTTCTTATGAGCTCATTTTTATAGACGATAACAGTCTTGATCATACAAAAGAGATTATTGCGTCCCTCGTGAAAAAAACTCCGCGTTCTCGCGCCGTTTACCATGCAGTCAATGAGGGAAGGGGGGAAGCTATTCGGGATGGCATCGTCCTTGCCCGCGGGAGTGTCGTTGGGTTTATCGATATTGATCTTGAGGTGTCACCGGTATATATACCGCGGTTTGTTCGTATGATTCTCCGAAATCAGGCGGATGTGGTGATTGGTCTCCGTGTCTATCGCGAGGGGCTGCTGTCACTCCATCGGTCCGTTTTAAGCCGTGGGTACTCATGGCTCGTGCGATCGATGCTTGGTATTCCGTATAAAGATACGGAGACCGGGTATAAATTTTTTGACCGAAAGTGTATACTCCCCGTCTTGGCAAAGACCACTCATAAGGGATGGTTTTGGGATACAGAGATTATGGCCCTCGCATACTACCAAGGGCTCCGTGTGATCGAAACGCCGGTTCTTTTTGTTCGTCGGTTTGATAAGAAATCTTCTGTTCATCTTATACGCGATACCATTCATTATTTTTTGAACCTTTTGGCATTTCGCAAACATTTGGCAGTCACCCATAGTTCTCCGGTCGTGTCATACCCATGAGAGCATTTAACGAAATAGGCCTTGCTAAAGCTCTACGGTACGTGTTTTTTAGCCTTTGGCAGTACCTCTTTGCCATTATGGGAATTTCACCGCTTCGGGTTTTCCTCCTTCGGCTTTTTGGTGCGATCATAGGAGCTGGAACGGTCATTGAGCGGATACGCCTCATTAATCTCTACCGAATGGGGTTACGCGGTGTGGTCATTGGGAAGAATTGTTTTCTGGGTGACGGCGTGACCCTAGATACGGCAGAGGGGATTACTCTTGGGGACGATGTTACGCTATCTTTTGATGTGATGATATTGACGCATACAAATGTGGGGTACAAAGATCATCCG
>MFJZ01000058.1:21126-25303 GCA_001781025.1 Candidatus Gottesmanbacteria bacterium RIFCSPLOWO2_01_FULL_49_10 | reverse complement strand
ATTCCCGCAGTTTCCTTACCCGTGGTACTCAGGAGAGGATGTTTTGTTGGCGTCCGGTCGGTAATTTTACCCGGCGTTACGATTGGTGAAGGAGCGGCAGTGGCGGCTGGTGCGATCGTGACAAAGGACGTTTCTGCAAGAACGTTAGTCGGGGGTGTGCCGGCCAAGACGATACGGAGATTTAAAACATGAAGAAGCCAATGAGAAAAACATTTCTGGTATTTGGTAAACCCTTCATCGGCAAAGAGGAAATCGTTGAAGTAGTCAAAACTCTCAAATCCGGTTGGTGGGGGACGGGACCCAAGACCGAGCGGTTTGAGCATGAGTTCGCCGCATACACCGGAGCCGATCACGCACTTGGCGTTAACTCCGCTACGGCCGGGCTTCACCTCGCTCTCAAGGCGCTCGGTGTGGGTCCCGGAGATGAAGTCATCACGACGCCACTTACCTTCGTTTCAACCGCAAACGTGATTTTACACTGCGGGGCGACACCCGTGTTTGCAGATGTAGAGCGTGACACGTGGAACATAGATCCCAAGGAGATAGAAAAAAAGATTACCAAGAAGACTAAAGGTATCCTTCCTGTTCATCTGCACGGTAGTCCCTGCGATATGGATGCAATCACGGCGATAGCAAAACGGCATAAACTTTTTGTTGTGGAAGATGCAGCACATGCATCAGAAGCTATCTACAAGGGGAAAAAGATAGGTTCGATTGGCGACATCACCGCGTTTTCTTTCTATGCCACCAAAAATATTGCAACCGGAGAGGGAGGGATGGTCACGACGAATAACAAAAATCTTGCAGAGTTTATGCGGATAATGAGTCTACATGGGCTCTCCCGCGACGCATATAAACGCTATAGCGTCAAATACTACCGTCATTATGAATCCGTAATCCCAGGATTTAAGTATAATCTCACAGATATCGCCGCCTCGATCGGCATCCATCAGCTTGCCCGTGTTGAGGCGAACTGGAAGGTCAGAAAAAAACACTGGGAAAGCTATGTGCAGGCATTTACCCACATGCCACAACTTATATTACCCGCTCCTGATGCACGAGATACCAAGCACGCGCGACATTTATTTGCCGTCCTTCTTCGTCTGGAAGCGATGAAAATTACCCGTGACGAGTTTGTTGACCACCTCATTAAAATGAATATAGGAAGCGGCGTACACTTCAATCCCGTGCCGAGTCACTCTTACTACCGAAAGACGTATGGATATAGAAAAGGCATGTTTCCCAACGCGGAGTTTGTCGGCGAACGGACTGTTTCTCTGCCCATCGGAGCAAATCTGAAGAATCGTGACATAGAGGACGTCGTTCGTGCAGTACGATGGATTATTGATAGCTATAGAAAGCGCTAAACCATGAAACGGAAAAATATACTCATTACAGGATCTTCAGGTCTCGTGGGTTCAGCGGCTGTTGGGTATTACTGCCAAAAAGGGAACGCGGTCGAGGGGATCGACAACAACATGCGTAAAGTATTTTTTGGCGGTGACGGTGATACGACAAGGGTACGCAACGCCCTCGTAGCATCATATCGCAATTACCACCATCACAGTCTGGACATCCGTAATGAAAAGAAGCTGGCGGACGTTTTTCGTGCTACACGATTTGACCTCATCATCCATGCCGCGGGGCAGCCGTCACACGATTGGGCGGCAAGTGCACCAATCACTGATTTTGATATTAACGCACGCGCAACACTTCTCCTGCTTGAGTTAACCCGGAAGTACAGTCCCAGCGCAGTCTTTATTTTTACGTCGACGAATAAAGTCTACGGAGACAGGCCTAATTACCTACCATTTGTCGAGTTGCCCAGTCGTTATGAGTTGCCCAAGGATCACGCCTTCTATCATGGCATCGACGAGACGATGAGCGTGGACATGACGACGCACAGCGTATTTGGTGTATCAAAGGCATCCGCTGATTTCATGGTTCAGGAGTATGGAAGATACTTCGGTCTTGCGACAGGCATTTTCCGTTGTGGTTGTCTCACGGGTCCTGCCCACAGGGGCGCCCGTTTGCACGGATTTTTAGCCTACCTCGTCAAATGCGCCAAAGAGAAACGGTTATACACGGTCTATGGGTATAAAGGCAAACAAGTTCGGGATAATCTCCATGTACAGGACTTAGTCGCAGCATTCGAGGCGTTTTATAGGAAACCCAGAGTTGGGCAGGTATACAACATGGGAGGCGGCAGGTATTCAAATGTTTCGCTTCTGGAGGCGGTTAGCAGGGTAGAGGAGATTGGCTCGCTCACCATGAAAACGACAATCGCTGACACGGCCCGAACGGGAGATCACCAGTGGTACATTTCAGATACAACCAAATTTCGTCGTCACTATCCTGAGTGGCGCCAGAGGTATGGGATAGCGGATATCATGCAAGAGCTTTGGGATATGCAGGATGTTCCCATCGTGTAGTACAATCAGGTTATGGAAACACACCCGTTATGTGTTGTGACCGGCGGAGCGGGGTTTATTGGTTCTCATCTTTGTGACGTACTCCTTTCCGCAGGGCATGAAGTCATCGCGGTCGATAACCTCATAACCGGCCGGAAAGATAATCTCGCACAAGCCCTCAAGCACCCTCACTTTAAGCTTATAGTGCATGACGTCACGGTGCCTTTTGAGAGTGGAATAGCTGGGCAATATAGCAATCCTTCTTACATTTTTCACCTTGCTTCACCTGCTTCTGTCGTCGACTATCAAAAATATCCGGAGGAAACGGCGCTCGTTAACTCGGTCGGGACGAGAAATCTACTACAGCTATCCAAGCAAACCGGCGCCAAATTTCTTTTTGCCTCAACTTCGGAGGTGTACGGAGACCCCAAAGAACATCCGCAGAAGGAAACCTACTGGGGTAATGTCAATCCGGTAGGACCCAGGGCTTGCTACGATGAATCCAAGCGCTTCGGAGAGATGATGACGATGGTATATAAACGGCGAGATGAGCTTGACCTCCGCATCATCCGCATTTTTAACACCTACGGTTCGCGCATGCGTCCAGATGATGGTCGGGTGATTTCCAACTTTATCAATCAGGCTCTCAAGAGAGAGCCGATAACAGTCTACGGTGACGGAACGCAGACACGGTCGTTTTGTTATGTATCGGATTTGGTTGATGGCATTGTGCGGGCAATGTTTACAGAAGGGACAAATGGTGAAGTTATTAATTTGGGTAACCCCGAAGAGTACCGGATGATAGATTTAGCGAAGAAGATAAAAGATATGACTGGTACCACCTCGAAAATTGTATGTAAAGAATTACCCCTTGATGACCCGCAGGAACGCCAGCCTGATATCACGAAGGCAAAAACACTTCTTGGCTGGGAACCGAAGGTAACGGTCTCGGAGGGGTTATCAAAAACCATAGTGTATTATCGGTCACTATGAAGCCGCAAGATATAGGATTTTTTGTCATTTTTACCATCTTGTTGGTGATCCGGCGCCCGATAGGATTTGTTTGGGCAGGACTTGCAAGCCTCGTCCTCGCGATACCGCTATTTGTTACCTGGACGTTTTTTACGGCCGAGCGCCTGACATGGTACGCGGCGGCGTTTTTCCTTTCATTTATCCTCATTTCGCTTCTTTGGCCCCGTAAGGTACAATAATAACGATGAAAGTGCTTATCACCGGTGGGGCAGGGTATATAGGTTCGGTCACTAACGCTTGCCTCCGGCAGCAAGGCTACGAAACCGTCGTTTTTGACAACCTCTCTCTCGGGCATGCACAGGCGGTCGGGGATACGAAGCTCATCGTGGGAGACTTGCGAAACCGTGAGGATATAGACCGGGTGTTTACGCAAGATGCATTTGATGCTGTCATTCATTTTGCCGCGTACTCCTTAGCCGGAGAGTCCATGGAGAAGCCCTATGAGTACTACGACAATAATCTTCGTGGCGCGCTTAACCTTCTTGAAGCGATTAGGCGGCACGGCAATCCGTCCATCATTTTTTCTTCGACAAGCGCTGTCTATGGGTACCCTGACAAGATTCCGGTAACGGAGGAAGCGCGTATCGCACCGGTTTCCGTGTACGGCTCGAGTAAGTGCATGGTGGAGGAGATGATTGAATGGTATGGCCGTATATACGGCATGCGATATGTAAGCCTACGATATTTTAATGCAGCAGGAGCAATGCCGGACGGGAACTTGGGAGAACACCACA
>MFJZ01000058.1:20268-21115 GCA_001781025.1 Candidatus Gottesmanbacteria bacterium RIFCSPLOWO2_01_FULL_49_10 | reverse complement strand
CATATTATCCCTCTCGCCCTTGAGGTAGCCGTTGGGAAACGGAAACGCTTTGAGGTGTATGGCAAGGATTATGAAACGCCCGACGGGACGTGTATTCGAGATTACATCCACGTAGTGGACTTAGCTTACGCGCACATCCAGTCGGTGGAATACCTTGCGAAAGGTTCAGCTTCAGTAGCTCTCAATCTTGGTGTGGGGAGAGGGTACAGCAATCTGGAGGTTCTTGAAACGATCGAGCGAGTGACGGGGCGAAAGGTTTCCCGTATCTTCGCATCACGTCGACCTGGTGATCCGGCCAAGTTGTGGGCGGATAATACAAAAGCCAAAGGGGTGCTCAGTTGGGAGCCCAAATACTCGGACATGGAAATCATTATCAAGACCGCCTGGAAGTGGCACACAGAACACACTGAAGGGTATAAGTAGTTAACAAATCTCAATGACCAAATCCCAACAAGGAAAAAAGATTTTTATAAAACTCTTCATACCACGTTGGTCATTGTGAATTGAGATTTGGGATTTGAAACGCATGCGTATTGGAATAGATATCAGCCAAATTGTCCATGAAGGGACGGGAGTTGGTGAATACGTCAGAAATCTTGTGAGAGCGCTCCTTAAAAAAGATCACGATAACGAATATATCCTGTTCGGTGCATCACTTCGCAAGCTCTCCAAGTTTGCTGAATATTGTAAGGAGGTAGGCGTTGTCAATCCGCGATTTCGGTTGGTGATGGTCCCGATTCCACCCACTATTCTTGAATTCTTATGGAATAGGCTTCACGTCGTGCCCATCGAGTGGTTTATAGGTCCGGTGGATGTATTTTGGAGCAGTGATTGGATTCAACCACCG
>MFJZ01000058.1:12366-20259 GCA_001781025.1 Candidatus Gottesmanbacteria bacterium RIFCSPLOWO2_01_FULL_49_10 | reverse complement strand
ATGATGGTTGACGTGCAAAAGAGACGTCTTCGTTGGGTGAAACGCGAATGCAAGGCAGTTCTTTGTGATTCGGAAGCGACGAAGAGGGATATCATGGATTTGGTCGGCATCCCACAAAACAAATTGCAGGTTGTGTATCCTGGATTTATATGACCAGGTAGTGAATTTTCAGAACCAGGTAGTGAAAGCGAAGCTTCGACTACCTGGTTGGATAATAAAGATGCAAAACGCCGAGAATATTATCTTAAAACCAGTCAAGGAGGGAGATTGCTCAGGCGTCGAGTAAGAGAGTATCTCTTTACGCGGCGTTTTGCCTGAAAATCTACTACCTGGATGATGATTGCGATTGACGGTTATGAAGCAAATGTTCCTGAGCGGGTTGGAATCGGCCGCTACGCGTACGAAATATTACGATATCTGTATTTACTACATGATACGCATCACACATATCGTATTTATCTTCCAAACTCTCCTCTTTCCGATATGCCGCCGGAAACGCCGTGGTGGCAATATCGGATATTGCAACCAAAGAAGCTCTGGACGCTTTTTCGCTTGCCGTTTGCATTGGCGTCTGATCGGCCCAAAGCTGATGTAATATTTTCTCCTACGCACTATATACCACGCTTTACCCGCCTACGGCGGGTCATGTCGATTATGGATGTATCGTACCTCCATTACCCGGAGCTTTTTAAGCCCGATGATCTTTATCAGCTTACGCACTGGACTGCATATTCCGCGGCTCATGCAGCTAGGATATTTACCATCAGCGAGTTTAGTAAGGGTGCTATAATCAAAGCATACGGTGTGCCTTCGGAAAAGGTCGTAGTGACATACCCGGGTTTAACAAATCACAAATCCAAAATTACAATGATCAAACAAGATATAGCACGAAAATACAATCTATCTGACCATTATATATTGTCCGTTGGGACGCTTCAGCCAAGGAAAAATTTTGTCCGGCTCACAGAGGCATTCTCGCTTTTTCTCAGAGAAAACAAACAAAAATCCGTCGACATGGATTTGGTGATCGTGGGGAAGAAGGGGTGGCTTTATGAAGAGATTCTTGCCGCGCCAGCGCGATTTGGCGTTGCCGATCGCGTCAAGTTTTTGGACTATGTGCCTGACGAGGATTTGTCGGTTCTTTATAAGGAGGCGCTTTGTTTGGCATTGCCAAGCCTATATGAAGGGTTTGGGTTGCCGGTTCTTGAGTCTATGGCGATGGGATGTCCTGTGGTTGTGAGTCAGGTATCAAGCCTACCAGAGATTGCAGGAGAAGCCGGTATCTATGTCGATCCGAAAAGTACCCAGAGCATCGCCAACGGCCTTCTTGTTGCCGTTCGTGAGCGGGATCTTCGCCAGGGAAAAGATAGAATTGCCCGCGGTTTGGCTCAAGCAAAGAAGTTTACCTGGGAGAGAGCTGCAAAAGAAACACTGAACATTCTTTTGAACGTCGGGAGGGCGAACGCATGAGATGGGTTATAGACTTCTGGGTATTTTTTTGCACGCTGACCGGGCTTATTCCGAGTCATACGATTCGACTTTTTTTGTACCGGCACTTTTTCCGGGTGAGGATAGGGAAGGATAGTTCCATTCATTGGCTGGCACGGTTCAACCTGCCTTCAGGCGTTGAGATCGGACATAATACGATCATCGGCAACGACGCATTCCTCGATGGGCGATTCTATAGACGATGGGCGGGCGGGCAAAAGAAGGCTGCCACATACGTTGGGGAGTTCTTGAAGCCGAACAGAAGGCCGCTTCGCATCGGTAATAACGTTTCGATTGCCGGCGAAGTGAGAATCTACACCATGCAGCATGATATTGACGATCCGGACTTTAAGGAAGTAGAAGGAGAAGTGGCTATCGATGACTTTGTGGTGATAGGAACGCGGGTAACGATACTTCCAGGCGTGCACATAGGAAAAGGAGCAGCGGTGGGAAGCGGTGCGGTCGTAACGCATGATGTGGAGCCCTACAGCCTTGTCGTCGGCGTACCCGCCAAACACATCCGTTACCGTGCTAAGGACATGCGCTATACGCTCAAATTTGCGCGGTTATTTCAGTAGAATCCCCATGGATCTTTCCATTGTCATCCCGAGTTTTAATACCAAAGAGCTATTGGATCGCTGTCTTTCTTCCGTGTTTTTTTCCCTCAAAGAGACACCGTTTTTTTACGAGGTGATCGTGGTAGATAATGCCTCATCAGACGGCTCTTTGGCGATCGTGAATAAAAAATTTCCTCAAGTATATTTAGTGCGCAATACAGAGAACACAGGGTACGGAAAAGCGAATAATCAAGCGATAAAAATGGCAAAGGGAGAGTATGTGCTCTTACTTAACTCTGACATAGTTGTTCAAGACAACGCCATCGGCACGTTGTACAAGTTTATTAAAGATAAAAATAAAGCATTTGCAGGTGGAAAGCTTTTCAACGAAGACGGTTCATCTCAGCCCTCCTGCGGACCATTTTACAGTCTTCCCGTGGTGGCACTTATGTTGTTTGCAAAAGGAGACTATTGGGGAGCGACGCGATATTCACCCAATCAAGCACAACGAGTGGATTGGGTTTCCGGGGCGTGCCTGATCGGGCGAAAATCTTCTTTTTTGAGCGTCGGGCTTTTTGATGAGAAAATCTTCATGTATATGGAAGAAATAGAATTATTGTATCGGGCTAGGGAAAAGGGATACGGAACGTTTTTCGTGCCCGAAGCACAATTTATCCATACCGGGGCTGCAAGTAGCGGGGAGCGCCGTACGCCGGTCGTGAATATTTATCGAGGGCTTGTCTATTTTTACAAAAAACATCGTGGTCGATTTGCAATTGCGATATTGCGAGGCATGTTACGTGTGAAAGCCTTGGCAGTAATCCTTGCGGGACGTATGATAGGGAGGCCACCAGTTGTGCAAACATATGAAGAAGCTCTTTCAATTTTGTAAAGCGAACGTGTTATTTCTACTGACGCTTGCGCTCCTTGTGTTTATTCCGTTGTATCCTAAGCTTCCGCTTGTGGACATCAGGCATACATGGGTGTATGTCCGTATAGAAGATTTCGTCGTTGTTTTTGTCCTTTTTTTCTGGGGGATCACTGCACTACGTCATAAAAATAGTCTGATCACACCTCTCACCGTTCCGATATTACTTTTTTGGTTTATCGGGGCTGTCGCGACAATCCACGGGATACTGCTCGTTTTTCCGAATCTCGGAGATGTACACGGAAACGTTGCATTTTTGAGTATGCTGCGGCGCATAGAATATATGAGTTTGTTTTTTGTGGCCTTTAGCGCCATGCGCGACAAACGATTTCTACCTTGGGTTCTTGTCGCGTTGACCGTGACTGTCCTCGGGGTCACTCTCTACGGGATCGGACAAAAGTATGTGGGGTTTCCGGCGTTTTTGACCATGAATGAGGAGTTTGCCAAGGGCATTCCCATACGGTTATCAGGACTCTCCCGCGTGTCATCCACATTTAGTGGGCACTATGACTTGGCTGCGTATCTGGTGCTTGTCCTTCCGATACTGGTCAGCATGGTGTTTGGGATCAGAAATTGGGTAGCGCGGGGGGTGCTCGTCGTTTCTGCACTTTTGGGGTTCATCGTGATGGTGATGACTGTGTCCAGAATTTCGCTGCTTGCGCTTGTTGCTGCCGTCGGACTTGTCGTATTTGTGCAGAAGAAAAAGCTTGTCCTCGTTTCTCTTCCCATCATCATGCTTGTGGCACTTATTATGGTAAGTATCTCACCGAGTATTGTCGAGCGCTTCGGAAGTACGGTCAAGGAGATTGATGTGTTGGTGGATGCTGCCACAGGCGAAGCGGTCGGCCATTCTACCAATGTGTCAAACACGTATTTTGCCCAAAAAACTGTTCGACAACTATTTAGTAGTAACATTACTAATATTTATGCTCATGCAAGTTCCTCTGCGGCGCTCGTTATTCCGTACACGCTTCTGGAAGCGGACCCGGTGCTTTTCATAGAACCAAACGCACCGACCGGTGAAAACTTACCGCAAGGCACAGGATATATAAATCTATCGCTTTCCCCCGTGACCCGCAAGCTCGGGCATTTTTACTTTGAGCCGATACTCAAAGTAGCGACGACATCGGCAGATGTATATGTGATCAATGGTAATTTTTTACTCAAAAAAGTGTTGGCATATGATCTGTCGTTTACGACCAGATTTCAGGGAGAATGGCCACGCGCAATGGACACATTTAGGAGGAATATCTTGTTTGGGAGCGGATACGGATCAGTGGGGCTTGCTGTGGACAACAGTTATCTGCGGATGTTAGCTGAGGTGGGATTATTGGGATTTGGTACATTCTTGGCAATATTTGCATTGACGGTGATGTATATCCGAAAGACCTTGCCCGATGTTAATGATTATAAAACACGGAGCTTCATTATCGGTTTTGTCGCAGGGGTTGGGGGATTGGCGATCAATGCCTTTTTTATCGATGTTTTTGAAGCATCGAAAGTTGCGTTCGTTCTGTGGCTTTTGTTTGGCGTGACACTTGGGACGCTTCATCTCTACGGACGCAGGGTCTTGGATTTATATAAACTGCTTAAGGCAGCACTCATGTCTCCGATTGCAGTCGTTTTCTATCTACTTATTTTTACCGTGGTTTTGTATTCGTCCATCATGCGCAATAATTTCGTGGGAGATGACTTTACGTGGTTTCGTTGGGCGGCAGACTGCGGCAGTAATGAGGTGTCGCAGCGCTGCAACGTAAACGTTCAGACGATAGTGCGCTATTTTACCCAGGCGGACGGGTTTTTCTATCGGCCCGGCGCAAAAATTTATTTCCTTATCATGTATTGGGTATTCTGGCTCAATCAAAGCATCTACCATGCTGTATCGGTGGCACTTCATTTCGGCGTGACGCTCCTCGTCTTTCTGCTCGCCAGGAAAGTCTTGAGAAGTTCCTGGCTTGGTGCGCTCGCTTCGTTTGCCTTCCTCATGCTTAGCGGACACGCTGAACCAATATTTTGGGTTTCAGCAACAGGTTTTCTGTTTACCGCGTTTTTTTCTCTATCAAGTCTCTTAAGTTACATATCTTGGCAGGATCAGGGAAAGCGGGTCTACTTTTTGTTGACGCTTGTATTTTTTGTTTTGTCTCTTTTATTTCATGAGTTGGGAATCGTGACGCCATTGTTTTATCTGTTGTATTCGTTGAGTTCTGAAGGTTGGGGGGAGATGCGAAAACGAGTGGGAAATGTGCGCCATGGTCTATTATTTGTTCCGATACCCATTTATTTGGCAGTGCGGTATTTGGCTTCCAGTCATTGGTTGAGCGGGGACTATAATTACAACCTTCTGAAGTTACCGTTTAACGCGATCGGTAACGCTATCGGATATGCGTCTCTCGGGGTTCTGGGTCCGGTTTCTCTTCCCATCGTGCAGATTATTCGGAGTGCCGCTAGATCCCACATGATCGTTGCTGCTGTGGGCGTTATGGCGATAGGGTTCGGTTCTATCTGGGCATGGAAGAGATATGAGGGCATGATGGGAAAAGAAGACAAAAGAATATGGTTCTTCGGCGTCGGATTTTTTCTCATTTCCCTCCTGCCGTTTATTGGCCTGGGGAACATGACGTCGCGGTATAGCTACTTATCCTCCGTGGCTGTCGCTCTTCTGTTGGTGTATCTTCTTAAAAAGACGTATCTATTTTTATTGGGTAATGGCAGGGCAATTGCCGTGTTGATAGTCATCATTATTTCAAGTACGTTCGGGCTTTTCCAGCTTATACAGCATCAGCAAATGCAAAGTGATTGGTATGACGCCGGGGAAGCGACACGAAAATTTGTTGTGGCGATGGATAGGGCATATGAAGACTATTGGAAGAGCGAACCCATGGAGTTTCATTTCGTGAATGTGCCTATCCGTGTCGGAGAGGCGTGGGTATTTCCAGTGGGGCTACCGGACGCGTTATGGCTTGTTTTCCGTAATCCTAATATACGGGTATTCTCCTGGCCTACGGTGGTCGCGGCATTTGATGCCGTCGACTACGATGCGAAAAATCAAAAAGTATTTGAGTTCGTCTCATCTGGCGAACTCATCGAAAGGAGAAAACTACGCATTTCACAGTAAAGAAGATAGAATACTTTTTTTTGGTGATTATTTCGGTTGTTGCGGTTTCGGTTCGTTTGTATGGTTTGACTAATCCCATAGCAGACTGGCATAGCTGGCGCCAGAATGATACGGCGGCGGTTGCGCGAAACTTTTCGAAGTTTGGTTTTGACCCGTTGCATCCGCGGTTTGATGATCTTTCCAATATACCTTCGGGTAAAGACAATCCGATGGGGTGGAGGATGGTCGAGTTTCCCTTCTATCAGTCCGTCGCGTATGGCGCTTGGCGACTTGTGCCGCGTGTCCGTGTGGAAGTAGTCCTTAGACTTGTAACCATCGCCGCCTCCATCGGGACGCTTATCATTCTCTATCTTCTTGTGGCGCCAACGGTCAGCGTGTCTGTCGCCATGCTTTCGGCATTTGTCTATGCCGTTCTCCCCTACGGGATGTACTATGGCAGGTCAATTCTCCCCGATCCGTTCATGGTCTTTTGGGCAGTCCTAAGCGTTTTCTTGGTTTTTCAGGCGACCCAGAAGAAGGACAAGAGTGATAAGAAAGACGATACACGGTACTTGGTGCTTCTGGTTTTATCTGGCATATCCGCTGCACTGGCTCTTCTTGTCAAGCCGTTCGGTGTGTTTCTTCTTTTACCTGTTCCGTACCTTTTTTTTCGGCGGTTCGGTGTATCTTGGCGTTTGTTTATTGGATTATTCGTTTATTCGCTTATTTGTTTATTCCCCTTGTGGTGGTGGAGGCAGTGGATCCTCCAGTACCCCGAAGGGATACCCGTGTATGCGTGGCTTTTGAACGAAGGCAACATACGATTTAAAGGTGCATGGTTTTACTGGTTGTTTGCCAAGCGCTTGGGGGAGCTCATTATGGGATACTGGGGGTTGTTGCCTTTCGGTTTGGGGATCCTGGCTCCTGTTTCAAATAAAGAAGGATGGTTGTTTCGTTGGTGGCTCGGAGGTGGACTTCTATACTTGGTGATTATTGCCCGTGGCAACGTGCAGCACGACTATTATCAGATTCTTTTATTACCGGTCATCAGTGTCTATCTCGGTAAGGGGTTGGCTTTTCTTTTGTCAAACAATGTGTTTTCTAAAGCCATAAGCTATCAGCTGGCAGCTATTAGCTTTTTACTCATGCTTGCCTTTTCCTGGTATACGATCCGAACATACTACTGGATCAACCGACCGGATATTGTCGAGGCAGGACAGACGGCAGACCGACTCATCCCAAAAGATGCGAAAGTTATCGCACCGTATAACGGCGACACCACGTTTCTTTATCAGACGAATCGTCAGGGATGGCCACTTGGGTTTGACATTGACAAGAAGCTGCAGATGGGAGCAACGCATTATGTGACGGTATCTCCCACGGATAATGATTGGGAAACACGGGATCTTGCAAATCAATATACAGTGCTGGTCAGAAACGAAAAATTCGCCATCATTGACCTGACCAAACCGAAGTTATGAACGTCCTTTTCGTTTCCGCACTTATGCCGTACCCGTTGTATTCAGGGGGGCAAGTGCGCGTGTATAATCTCCTTTCCCGCTTGAGTAAAAATCACAAGATAACGCTGGTCACGTTTTTACGAAATCTTTCAGAAAAACGATATGAGAATGATCTCCCGTTTTGTAAAAAAATCATTACCGGGTATCGCGGTCACGCCTGGCAACCAGGATACGTAGCGCGCTCCTTGATAGGGCCCAAGCCTCTCCTTTTAACGTCGTATGATCACGCATCTCTTAAAGAAGAGATTGCAGATGAATTGTCAACTGGAGATTATGATCTTGTTCATATCGAGCCGTGGAACATAT
>MFJZ01000058.1:3777-12359 GCA_001781025.1 Candidatus Gottesmanbacteria bacterium RIFCSPLOWO2_01_FULL_49_10 | reverse complement strand
TGTTCCAATAACGACCGTTCCGATTGTCGTTGCCACGCACAACATAGAATACGCGGTCTATATGGAATACGTACGCAGGACTCCTTTTGTGCTCCTGCGCCCTGGATATTATTGGGATGTTTTAAAGCTTGCGTTTTGGGAAGAGCGTGTGTGGAGGCGTGCGTCACACGTTATTGCGGTATCAGAGGATGACGCCCGCGTCATTCGGGAAAAAATTGGGTCTACCTCCCCAGTAAGTGTGGTTCCAAATGGTGTCGACATTAGGTCGTTTCGTTATAAATTTAAAAAAGCTGGGGATACTCCAGTATTTCTGTTTGTAGGGAGCTTTACCTGGATGCAGAACCGTGATGCAGTCGCGTGGTTAGTACAATCAATTTGGCCTTTACTTCAGAAGCGTCATCCTGGGGCTACGCTGCGGATTGTGGGACGAAGTATACCCTCTGCCATCCGAAAGCTCGCGGTTAACCATCAGGCGATAGTGCTTGAGCATGTGGAGAATATCGAAGAAGAATTTCATGCTGCAGATCTTTTACTCGCGCCAATTAGAATCGGTGGGGGGACAAGCTTTAAAATACTGGAGGCCATGGCGAGTGGATTGCCCGTGGTCACGACGATACTGGGAGCCGCAGGACTCAATGTGACGGATGGCAAGGAATTGCTTATCGCAAACACGGAAGCAGAGCTCGTCGCAGCCGTTGATAGACTCCTTTCGCCTTCCGGGAAGCGAATCGAGATAGCGAAGGAAGCACGGAGGACTATAGAACAAGAATATGATTGGGACAATATCGCCAAAGCCATGGATCGCGTCTGGTATGAAACAGCAAAAAGGAATACCTGATCTTTCCATCGTTATCGTCAATTACAACACGCGGGAGCTTCTCCGTGCGTGTTTGGGGTCCATCGCGCTATCCCACAAGAAGAATGATCGGTGGGAAATAATCGTCGTGGATAATGCATCTAGTGACGGAAGCCCGGAAGAAGTCAAAAGTCTAAAGTCTAAAGTCAAAAGTGTAAAGATCCATTTGATTACCAACAAAGTTAACTTAGGTTTCGCGGCGGCCAACAACCGTGGCATCAGGGCTTCACCTGGGCGGTACGTCCTGCTTCTTAACTCGGATGCGGAAGTTGCTCCCGGCACGTTGGGCGAGCTTATCCGCTACATGGATGAGCACCGAGACGTGGGAGTGCTGACGTGCCTCGTGAAGCTTACCGACGGTTCCATGGATCCCGCGTGTCATCGAGGATTTCCGACACCATGGGCATCCTTAACGTATTTTATAGGGCTTGAGAAATTATTTCCGTCATTCCGACTTTTTGGGCAGTATCATGAGGGGTATAAGCCGATGAGTGAGATTCATGACGTAGACTGTATTTCCGGAGCGTTTTTTTTCGTACGGCGGGAGGTCATCGATCAGGTTGGTCTATTAGATGAGGCGTTTTTCATGTATGGAGAGGATATAGACTGGTGCTACCGTATAAAAGAGGCCGGATGGGGTATTCAGTTTTACCCGGGTCTCTCGGTGCTCCATAAAAAGCATCAGAGTGGACTGGCACATGCTGACGAATCCTTGAGAGCAGATACGAGGAAGCATTTTTATGACGCAATGCGGCTTTTTTATAACAAACATTACCGATACCGCTATGGCTGGCTTCTGTCTTCACTCGTGTTATTGGGTATCAAACTTCGTTCACTGCTATGAAGATCGGTATAGACGCAAGACTCATACGTGAAACCGGCGTGGGAAGATATATCAGAAATCTCGTGGGTGAGCTTGCCACGCAAGACAAAACGAATGAGTACGTCGTGTTTTTACGAGCGAGCGCATACGACTCCTTCAGTCCTCCAAACGCACGGTGGTCAAAAGCGCTTGCGGAAGTCCCATGGCATACGTTTGCCGAACAACTGATCATGCCATGGATACTTTTCAACGCCCGGCTTGATCTTGTCCATATCCCATACTTCAATATACCGATCTTTTACCCCGGCAGGATGGTGGCGACCATTCATGATTTGACCATCCTTCATTTCGATACAGGGAAGGCGACAACATTGCCGTTATTGTTTTATAAATTCCGACGATTGGGGTACAGGATTGCCCTTGAGTTGGGACTTCGGCGGGCGAGGGCTATATTGGCTGTATCAAAAACAACCAAGCAGGAAGTCGTTGATCATTTCGGTATTGATCCTATGAAAATTATTGTGGCGTATGAGGGAGTGGATGAAAAAGTCAAAAGTCAAAAGTCAAAAGTCAAAAGTCAAAAACCACTCATTGAAAATCCTTATTTTTTATATGTTGGCAATGCGTACCCACACAAGAGTCTGGAAACGTTACTGCGCGCTTTCAACAAGTTCCTACAAGTTCCTACAAGTTCCAATCAGGTACGGCTTGTATTGGTAGGTAAAGATGACTTTTTTTATCGGAGGATAATGGAATATGTTCACAACTTAAATCTCGATGATAACGTTATCTTTTTTGGGCAAGCCGACGATAGGCAGCTCGCTAACCTCTACGCCCATGCAATCGCGCTCGTTTTTCCGTCGCTCATGGAAGGCTTTGGCCTCCCGGCACTTGAAGCGCTTGCCCTTGGATGCCCGGTGATCGTGTCTGATATACCGGTTTTTCATGAGATACTTGGCGATCAAGCTACGTACTTCCATCCATCGGACTTCAAAGAACTAGCTCAGAAGTTGTCTGCTGCTGTTGCCAAACGAAGCGCCATAAATCAAGATAAAGTCAGCCGACTACTTACCCGATACTCATGGTCCACGCTTTCCTCTGAAACGCTCAGGGTCTATGTGAATATATGTTAAAATAACCTCCATATGCCCAGCAAGAAAATTGCGAGAGTTGCGCTGTTTGAAGGGAAGCGGATTCGACGGCAATGGGATGAAGAGAATGAGAAATGGTGGTTTTCTGTCGTGGACGTGGTAGGAGCGTTAAGTGACAGCGTTGACCCAAGAAAGTATTGGAATAAGCTAGCTCAACGATTGCGAGATGAAGGAAGTGAGTCGGTGACAAAATGTCACCAACTGAAATTGGACTCCTCTGACGGGAAATTTTACCTCACGGATTGCGCAGACACAAAAATAATGTTTCGTATTATTCAATCCATACCTTCTCCCAACGCCGAGCCATTTAAACTTTGGCTTGCGCGCGTGGGATACGAACGGGTGGAAGAAGCTCAAGATCCGGAGCAGGCGATCAATAGAGCGCTAAAAGCGTATCGGAGCCTTGGTAGAAGCGATGACTGGATCAACCAGCGTCTCAAAAGCATCGAAATCAGGAAAGAATTGACAAACGAGTGGGAAGAGCACGGAGTCAAAGAAGGTTCGGAATTTGCCATTCTCACCGACGATATTACTCGTGCTTGGGCCGGCATGAAGACGCGTGACTATAAGAGGCATAAGAATCTCAAGAAAGAAAATCTGCGCGATCACATGACCAATCTCGAATTAGTGCTTACCATGCTTGCTGAAGCGTCTACGACTGAAATAAGCAAAAAGGAACAACCACGATCTTTTCCTCAACATCGCGTGGTTGCTCGGAGAGGTGGTGGCGTAGCAGGAGTCGCGAGGAAAAAACTTGAAAAAGAAACCAGTCGCAATATCATCGAGTCTTCAAATTATCTGCCGAAAGAGAGAAAGAGATTAAGCGAATGATAAAACAACCACGCATAGCGTTTGTTTATGATCGGGTAAACAAGTGGGGCGGGGCGGAGCGGGTGCTACTGGCTCTTCATGAACTTTGGCCGGAGGCGCCGCTTTTTACTGCCGTCTATGATCCGGATCGGGCCGGGTGGGCGAACGTATTTGCAGTGAAACCATCCTTCATGCAATACGTTCCGTTTGCGAAACACTACCACGAGTGGTTTCCGTGGCTTACCCCCATGGCGTTTGAGTCGTTTACGTTCGATGATTATGATGTCGTTATCAGCGTAACCTCTGCAGAAGCAAAGTTTGTGATCACCAAGCCGCATACCCTGCACATCTGTTATTGTCTGACGCCCACGCGGTACCTCTGGAGCGAGGAGGAAACGTATCGAACCACGCCAGGACTTGGGAGTGCGGAGCCGGTTGCTCGTCGGGTGTTTCCCGCGATGCTTCCCATGCTCAAGCGCTGGGATGCCATTGGCAGCAGCCGGCCGGACTACTACATCGCCATATCAGAGAGGGTTAAGGCTCGGATAGAGAAGTATTACGGGAGGGAAGTTGCGGCGGTTATATACCCGCCGGTCGAGACAGAAATATTTGAACGGGAAAAGGCAAACGGGAAAAGGCAAACGGGAAAAGACGATTATTTTCTTGTGGTATCAAGATTAGTTAGATATAAACGTATAGATCTCATTGTGGAAGCTCTCAACGAGCTTCGGCTGCCGTTGGTCATCATAGGTTCAGGGTATGAAGAGCGGTTGCTTGGCGAGCGGGCATCTGATACCATCTCATTCGTCTCGCGACATTTGACAGACGCCGAGCTAGGTGCCTATTATGAAAGTTGTCGCGCTTTTATTTCCGCGGCAGATGAAGATTTTGGTATAGCAGCGGTTGAGGCGCAGGCCGCCGGTAAACCAGTCATTTGCTATCGCCACAGCGGTGTTTCAGAAATTGTCCAAGAAGGGATAACGGGAATGCTGTTTAGCGCTCAGACTCGGGAATCGCTTGTCGACGCATTAGAGAAGTTTGAAAAAATGAAATTTACCAATACTGCGTGTAGGATAAACGCCGAACGATTTTCGAAAGATATCTTTCAGAAACGTATGAAAGAGACGATGAAAAGACTCGTTTCCGCGCGCGCACTATGAATGCTGTAATATTTGCAGGCGGGGTCGGAACGCGGCTGTGGCCGCTGTCACGAAAAAAATCCCCAAAACAATTCGAAAAGATTATCGGGAATAAATCCACGCTTCAGCTTGCCGCCGATCGGTTACAGCCGGATTTTTCTTGGGAGAATGTCTACGTCTCAACCGGTGAAGCGTACGTGTCAATTGTTCAGAATCAATTACCCAAGCTCCCCCCAGATCACGTGATCGGCGAACCGGAGATGCGCGATGTAGGCCCCGCCGTGGGCTTGATGACCGCAATTCTTGCCCAAACGGCGCCCGAGGAGCCCATGGTTATCCTCTGGAGTGACCACTTAGTTCGTAGAGAGGCACTATTTCGGAAGATTTTACGGGTTGCCGGTGATCGCATGAAAAAAGACCCCGACAAAGTCGTATTTGTCGCCCAGAAGCCACGATTTGCCAGCGAGAATCTGGGATGGATAGAATACGGAAAAGAAGAGGTAAAAGAGGAGGAAATTGCATTTCATGCATTCGTCGATTTTCAGTATCGGCCGGATAAGGCGACTGCGCAGCGATACTTTACCAGTGGCTACCACGCATGGAATCTCGGGTATTTCGTGACAACGCCGAGATTTCTCCTCTCCCAGTACAAGCGGTTCGTCCCCAATGTCTACGAGGGTTTGTCGCGGATTGCCGATGCCTGGCAGACTCCCCGATACGGCGATCTATTGCGCGAGATTTACCCGACACTTGAGAAAATTCATTTTGACAACGCGATTTTAGAAAAGTTAGATCCCTCCCAGGCGCTCGTGATTTCGGAAAACATCGAGTGGAGCGACATCGGTGCATGGGAAGCGCTCAAAGAGGCGCTAGAGCATTCCCAGGATAAAAACGTCACACAGGGTAAAGTCTTATTGACACAGACCGAGGACTGCCTCGTCTATAACTATACCGATCAGCTGGTCGTCACGATAGATGTGGACGGCATATTTGTCGTGAATACAAAAGATGTGGTGCTCGTATGTCGAAAAGATTCGGTTCCGAAAATAAAAAAACTCGTCGAAAGCATGTCCGGCACACAACATGACCACCTCACATAATGTTTTTGGCATATGGTGTATTCCATGATGAAGAGGTTCATAGACATTACGGGAAGCGTGTTATTGGGGATGCTTTTTTCCCCGATAGCAATCGTCACGGCTATTGCCATACTTTTTGATAGTCCCGGACCGGTTCTTGCAGACACACCACGCCGAGTCGGGCAAAACGGAAAACTTTTTAAGCTGTTTAAGTTCCGTTCTATGGTCATCAACGCACACAAAAAACTTCGCACAGATCCCAAATTCGCATCCCTCTATACGGAGTACAAGAAAAATAGTTATAAACTCAAACAAGATCCGCGCGTTACCCGGGTCGGTCGTTTTATTCGGAAGCACTCAATCGATGAAATCCCGCAGCTTATCAACGTATTTCGAGGGGAAATGAGTCTTGTGGGACCACGACCATACTACCAGGATGAACTTATCGAACAGCAGAAGAAGTATCCGCACACCCAGAATCTCGTGAAGATAGTGCTCTCCGCAAAACCCGGTATTACCGGACACTGGCAGGTATCCGGACGAAGTGAGGTAAATTTTGATAAACGGATTAAAATGGATGCTGACTACGTCAGGAAGCAGTCCGTTGTCTTTGATTGTGTTATTCTGTTAAAGAGTCCGGGTGCGATGATATCAGGAAGAGGCGCTGTGTAACTGGTGTTGTTCGTGGTTGACAATTGTTGTTTTACAGTGAACAATATTACCTATGGCTGATGGTCTCAAAAAGATCGATTTAACGGTCGAGGATCCTCCACAAAAGGAAATAGCGGTCAAGAAACCCAGAAAATTTTACTGGTCGGTCATTGGAGTACCTCTGGCGGTACTTCTTCTCGTTGCCGTTGTCGTAGGAATTCTTCTGTTGCCCTTTGGCGGTATAGTGCAGAGCGCCAAAACCGTGATGGGCTCTGGTCGAGAACTCGGCACTGCTGCCAAAAATCAGGACCTTGAAAAAGCAAAAACTGCACTTTCCCAAACCAGAAATGATTTAACGAAGCTTCGCGACGAATACGGGAAAGTTCTCTATCTGAAATATGTACCCTTTTTGGGTGCATACATACGCGATGGGGAGCACCTCGTAAACGCCGGATTTGGTGCACTTGAAGCAACACAAAAAGCCATTGAGGCTCTTGAGCCAAACGCTGACCTTTTGGGGCTAAAGGGAACGAGCACCTTTGTCGCGGGATCTGCTGATGATCGCATACAAACCGCGGTAAAAACCATGACCGCGCTTACTCCCAAGATAAACGACATGGCAATAGCCGTTGACAGGGTGAGGAGTGAAGTGGACGCCATTGATCCTGATCGATATCCAAAGTCCATAGGGAAAACCCTGGTACGGGAACGGATCGAATCGGCCAAAGACGTCGTAGACAATGCCGCAAACCTTTTCGTGAATGCGCAGCCTCTCCTTATTAATCTGCCAAAGCTTCTCGGAGATCCGAAGGAAAAGCGTTACCTCGTTTTATTCCAAAACGATAAGGAACTGCGGGCTACGGGAGGATTCATCACGGCATATGCGCAGTTTCGTTTTGTCCGGGGCAAAGCGATATTAGAAAAGGCAGATGACATTTACGCACTTGATGCATCAAGGAAAAAAACTACTCCTGCACCTCGGGAAATACTGACCTTCCACAAAGGAGTCTACAACTTTAATATAAGAGACTCCAATCTTTCACCAGACTTCAAAGAGTCGATGCGTACATTTGAATCGCTTTACGAGTCGGCAAGCGGCGCAGAACCCATTGATGGTATTTGGGCTGTGGATACACACGTCTTGGTTGAAGCGCTAAGAATTTTGGGTTCCATGAATGTTTACGGGAGAGAATTTAGCGCAGATATTGATAAAAGGTGCGATTGTCCCAAGGCAGTCTATGAGCTCGAGGATTACTCCACGCGACCCGTGGGCTACGTACGAGAAGCGCGAAAGGACATTATTGGCGTTCTCCTTCAGTCGATTCTTCAAAAAGCCCTTGGCGTGTCTCCGTCACAGTATTGGGGACGATTGTTCCAGATGGTTATTGCTGAAATTAACGAAAAGCATGTAATCGCGTACTTTCACGATCCCGATGCTCAGAAAGCGGCCGAAAGCTTTAACCTCGCAGGGCGCATCATGACGGCATCGGAAACCGCGACACTCCTAACATATCAAGAAGGGCAAGGATGGGACTACCTTCACGTCAACAATAGTAATATGGCGGGTGCTAAAGCAAACATGTTCGTGAATAGCAAGGTAACCAAAGACGTGACGGTTGGTGGCGATGGCGTGTTGACAACGAAGCTGACGATTGAATACAAAAATCCCTATCCAGGGAGTGATTGTGGTCTCGAGAGCGGCGGGTTGTGCCTGAATGCTCCGCTTCGAAACTGGGTTCGCGTCTACGTACCCGTCCAATCCACGCTTGTTGAGAGTAAAGGCGTCGCTTCACCAAAAGACGGCAAGCCCGTGTCGATGGACACCTATGAGAGCCTGGGGAAAACAGTATTTGAGGGGTTTATGATTGTCAATCCGCTTGGAACGGCTCGGTTGGATCTGACGTACACATCCAAGATTTCATCCTCGGATCGCAAATATCGACTTCTTATCCAAAAACAGCCGGGTACAGATAAGGAGGAGTACACGATCAAGCTTAACGGCAGGGAACGGAAGAAGTTTCCCCTCCAGACAGATACAGAACTCGTGCTTTAAATCATGTCACCGGGAAGACT
>MFJZ01000058.1:0-3750 GCA_001781025.1 Candidatus Gottesmanbacteria bacterium RIFCSPLOWO2_01_FULL_49_10 | reverse complement strand
TTTTTACCAAAGAATTCGGGAAAATTCGCTGTATCGCCAAGGGCGTTCGGAAGATTCAAAGCAGGCGGGCTGGGCATATAGAGATTTTTAGTCACGTCCGTGCAATGATCCGCCGTGGGAAGACTATGGATCAGTTGACGGAAGTCACCCCAGAGGTTGCATTTTCCGGCATACGCGTCAACTTACGAAAAGTGAACGCCGCCTACTATATCTGTGAACTCGCCGATACGTTGTTGCCCGACCATCTCCAGCATCCAGATATTTTCCATTTGCTCGCCCGTACGCTTGCCGAGCTTAACAAAAGCGAAGAGATTCATTTTTTACGGATGACAGAAATTTTTGCACTGTGTTTGCTGGGACGCTTGGGGTATCTTCCGGAGGATAGCTCTCGAATTGATGCCGTGGACGATTACATAGAACGAATTATAGAGAAGCGTTTGAAAACTCCACGACTCTTGACAAAGCTTCTCGCATGAGGGTACACTTTAGTATAGGCGATGATCTCAAGGGCATGAGGGAGCTATTTGCTGAAGAGAAATGAAGGTGTCGAACTCTTTTTTGCATAATTGCAAGGGAGGGTGAGGAAGTAGGGTGGAACCGTCCTGAGTTTATCGAGGGATCCCTACCACAGAAGAGATGTGGTAGGGCTTTTTTATGGATAAAATAGTTGCACTTGCCAAACGTCGTGGATTTATCTACCCCGGAAGTGAAATATACGGGGGAATTGCCGGGTTCTGGGACTACGGACCGCTTGGGGTGGAGCTAGCAAATAACATTAAGCGCGCATGGTGGAAGGCGATGGTTTACGATCGAGAAGATATCGTGGGACTTGATGCAAGCATAATCATGAATCCGAAAGTATGGGAGGCATCCGGACATGTCGCATCGTTTACGGACCCTCTCACAGAGTGTAAGGTCTGCCACCAACGGTTCCGGGCAGACCAATCGGACGAGATTGCATCTCACGAATCCATGCATAACGCTAAAGGAGATCGGGGTGTAGCCTGGACGGAACCCCGACAGTTTAATCTCCTGTTTCGTACGTTTGTGGGACCAGTGGAAGACGCCACGAGTCTTGCGTATCTTCGCGGAGAAACGTGCCAGGGGATTTATGTGAACTTTCCCAATATCGTTTCTTCCATGCGGGTGAAGATTCCGTTTGGGATAGCCCAGATCGGAAAAGCGTTTCGTAACGAAGTGACGCCGGGGAAGTACCTTTTTCGCGTACGTGAGTTCGAGCAGATGGAGCTTGAATTTTTTGTGCACCCACGAGAGGCGGATAGGCAGTTTGCCTATTGGAAAGATGAGCGGATGCGTTGGCACCGCTCACTCGGACTTCGGGAGAGCCATTTACGTTTTCGACAACATGAATCGACCGAGCGCGCGCATTACGCTGCCGATTCATGGGATATAGAGTATGATTACCCCGAGTGGGGATGGAAAGAACTTGAAGGAATCGCCAACCGCACGGATTACGACCTAAAGACTCACGGGAAATGGTCAGGCAGAGACCTTTCCTACACGAATCAAGAAACCAAGGAAACATTTATCCCGTATGTGATCGAGCCATCAGTTGGAGTGTCGCGGTTATTTTTGGCTCTCCTTGTTGACGCGTACGCGGAAGAAGAAAAGCGGATTGTATTGCGGTTGCATCCGACATTATCACCGGTGAAGGTTGCCGTATTTCCACTCGTTTCTAATAAACCAGATATCGTCGAGAAGGCACGAGCCGTCTATACACTTCTCAAAAAGCGCTTCGTCACCGCGTGGGATGACCGCGGAAACATCGGGAAGCGCTACCTTGCTCAGGATGAAATAGGAACCCCTTGGTGTGTGACGGTTGATTATGATACTCTGGAAACGGATACGGTGACGGTGCGAGATCGGGATACGACGAAGCAGGAGCGCGTCGGCGTAAGTCATCTTCTCTCGTATATTGAAAAGAAGCTTAGCGGATGAGCGTAAAGGAGGAAATATATGAAATACAAACTCGTTGGTGTCTGTATCGTCTTGGGCCTTTTGTTAGGAGCGACTGGGTTTGTGGTGTATAAGGTCCTGACACCCGCAAAAACGGGAGAAGTGGTCGTGTCCGAAGAACTGCCCAAAGAGGAATTTGAGCCTGTTGATCCATCCATTGTGGTTGATGTGTCAAGAAGCAGAAGTAAAGATAATACGGTGGTCGTATCGGCCACCGGATTGGGTGCAAAAGTGAGTGCGATTGCATACGAGCTTACCTATGAAAGTCAAGGGCTTATCAAGGGCGTCAATTCAGGCAGCAAGCCCATCGACGTTATCGGTCAGGCGAGCTTCAGTCGAGAGGTATACTTAGGTACGTGTTCTCGAAATGTTTGCAAGCCAGATCTTGGCATTAAATCTGTCTCTGTGGTACTCGAGTTTACGAACGCCTCAGGCAAAAAAAGCCAGTTCACCAAAGACTACGATCTGTAATATAGGTGGCTAGAGTCACTCATTGACGGTTACGCCCGTTCCTGTTTATCCCGTAGTTAGAGATATTTCTCCTATTGCGTCTCACTCTCCGTGTGAAGGTATTGTGAAAACTCACCACTTGACATGCCGTGAAAAATGGGAGAGTATGGATATAAATGGGAAGAAGTGGTAAGATTTGGACATGAAGTTATTCCTTGGGGAATACGACCATAGCTTAGACGATCGGGGTAGAGTGACGCTCCCGCGCAAGATCAGGCAAGAGATAGACGACCGGGAATTGGTACTTGCGAAAGGATTTGAGCCGTGCATTTTCGGGTTTGACCGTGAAAGCTGGGAGCGGGAAGCAGCCAAGCACCTTGACACGCCGGTGACCGATGAAGGAGGAAGAAAAATTCGGCGTTACATGTTCGCCGGAGCACAAAAGGCGGAAATAGATAAACTTGGTCGTATTCTACTGCCTGCCCAGCTCAAGGAGTATGCTTCCATTTCTCGAGAGATTATGGTGATCGGCGCCGGCGACCATTTTGAGATTTGGGATCGTGCTCGTTGGGAAGAGTACGCCAAGAATCTCTAGCCTCGATACCGGGAATCACTATGTCAAACGATATCAGATTTCACATCCCGGTAATGTCAGAAGAGGTAATAAAAGGATTAGATATACAAGAGGGGAAGAAATATATCGATGCGACACTGGGAGGCGGAGGACACGGGATGGAGATTGTCAAGAGAGGCGGGAGATTGTTGGGGATAGATCAGGATCGTGAAGCATTGGAGTTTGCGAAGCAAAATCTCAAATCTCAAATCTCAAATCTCAAATTAAAAGACGCGGATTGGAAGATCGTACAGGGGAATTTTCGAGACATTGACAAGATTGCCAAGGAAAATGGGTATGATGATGCGGACGGGATCCTGTTTGACTTGGGTGTTTCAAGCCATCAGTTAGACGAAGGAGAGCGGGGATTTAGTTATCGATTTGGCGAGAAGGTATTTGATCTTCGGATGAATCAAAAAAGTGGCGTGTCTGCAAAAGATCAGTTGGCGCGTTTAGGCGAGGAGGAAATCTATGAAATTTTGGCGCGATATGGTGAGGAGGAGTGTGCTCGGGCAATTGCTCATGCTTTTACTGTCGCCCGTCGTCTAAGGCCCATAGAAACAACCGGAGACGTGGTGAGGATAGTTTCAGAAGTATACAAGGACCAAAAGATCCGTTTCGGAGCACTGTCACGGGTATTTCAGGCGTTTCGTATTGTGGTGAATGATGAACTGGGCAGTCTCAAAGACGGATTGTCGGGAGCAGAAAAG
>MFJZ01000057.1:23674-28011 GCA_001781025.1 Candidatus Gottesmanbacteria bacterium RIFCSPLOWO2_01_FULL_49_10 | reverse complement strand
TTGGTAACCGCCAATAGTCTTTTTTCTTTTACCTATTACAGTAGCCTTGCACTCGGATCGATTTTAGCCGGACCAATACTGCGATTTTTCGGACCTCATGGCGTCTTTATTTTCATAAGCGTGATGTTTTTTTCGGCGTTCGCCAATGCGTATAACCTACCAAAAGAAATAGGGAAACAAACGGTAATCCTCCATAGACATCGATTGACTATTACACACGTGACAGGACAAGTAGTCCGTGACGTCAGAGACGGCATCGCCTACGTGTTTCGTTCAAAAGTCCTCCTTGATGCCCTCATATTGCTGACGGGCACACAAATAACCTTAATGCTCCTGGGAACGCTTAGCCCAGGTTTTGCTGATAGGATGCTTGAAATAGACATTCGTGACGTGTCGCTTATTACTATTGGACCGGTGGTCCTGGGTATTATAGGAGGAGCGTTGTGGATTGGAAGCGGTAGGTCTAAGCGATCACCGTCTGATCTTATACGATTTGGCATTACGAGTGCCGGTATTGCGCTTATTCTCATTGCCCTGACGGTAAAGTTAAAGTCGCTGATCGGATTTACCTGGGTATTTAATAATTGGATAATTATCCCTATCGAATTTCTCCTTTTTTTCCTGTTGGGGATTGCCAATAGTATGCTCGACGTGCCGGCAAACAGCATACTCCAAAAAGAAACAGCAGGGCAGATGCGAGGACGTGTCTATGGTATTTTGACGAGCGCTGTCGGAGGTGTTGGCATGCTTCCTGTTGCCGTCGGTGGTATTTTGGCCGACGCAGTGGGTGTCGGGAAAGTAATTTTTTCCTTGGGACTTCTCATCACGGGCTACGGCGTTTATCGAATCCGGAAGAAATTTTAGGTATAGGAAAGAGTAGGTAGGCATTTGCCGTCGTCGTGGTTTCTACGTCTTTTCTTGCCATGTCTTTGAGTTCTGCGATTTTTTTGGCAATGATGGGGATATGTTTGGGTTCATTGCGGGTTCCGCGGTGGGGTAAAGGAGTCAAGTACGGTGCATCGGTCTCAAGGAGGATCATGGAAAGGGGGATAGAAGGGATGATGGTTTGGAGGTGCTTGGAGTACGTCACGTTGCCATCAATGCCGATGAACAATCCACGTCGTTTGGCTTCCCGCACTTCTTGGAGCCCGCCGGAGAAACAGTGGATGACTCCTTTGGGTTGAGATGGTAGTGAGTCTAGCACTTCAAAAAAATCGTTGAAGGCGCCGCGGTCAAACGCGGCACCAGCCGCGTCTGACGCGGCTGGCACGTTTGACGTGCCGTCTCGGCAGTGCATAATGACAGGGAGATTATATTTGAGAGCCAGATGTAACTGTTCTTCAAAGAGACGCTTCTGTTTATCTTTTTTTCCAAGCGCTGCTTCGCCGTTATACTGGTGATAATCCAGACCACACTCACCGATGGCGATAATAGGGTTTAGGGGATAGGGTTTAGGGGATAGGGAAGATAGGAGAATCTGCTCAAGATGAAAAACAGAAGGGTCATGTTGGGCCTCGTAGGGATGGATCCCGATAGCAGCAAAGACGACGCCCGCATGTTTTTGAGCAAGCGAGATGGATTGCCTGGAGGAGAAAAGGTCAACTCCGGGATTGATAAACTGTTTGACGCCTGCTTTTTTGGCATTGCCGATGACCATAGCCCGATCGGCGTCGTATTGGGGGAAGGTGAGATGGCAGTGGGTGTCGATGTACATAATGCCAAATGTTAAATGATAATGACAAATTACCGCAGTTGAAATGGGTATAGCCTCTGTTGTGTCCGTTTCCTTATGTCTTTAATTGCTTTTTCAATTTCTATCCGATGATCTATTGGGTAATACGCCTTATTGAGATCAAATTCATCTCTATCTTCTTCAGTGATAGAGTAATCCGGTTGTATGACAAAATCCAAATCATAGTCGATGTAAGAGAGGGAGTTGTCCTGAAACGTCGGAGGGGAAGCGATGTTGACATACCAATGGCTAATCGTTCCATTGATATGTTGCTCTAAGACGTTAAACCACGTGTCTTGGAAAAAGTACTCACGGGTCTGGTAGGGGAAGCGTTTGCGTTCACCGCTAGGAAACATAACATAGAGCGGTGTTTTCGTATAGCAAACTATTTCTTTATCAATTTTTCGTTCAAGATAGGATGTCCACGTGCGCTTAAGCGTCCCATCGTGCCTAAGAGCTTTGAGGATAATTTTCATGGCTATGGGAGGCGGGGAAACAAGGGCGGCTGTGATTTAATTATCGGACCGGCAAATTGCTTGAGGATTTTTTGTGCGGTTTGCGGAAGAAATGGTTGGAGGAGGGTAGCGATTTCAATAATCTGGTTTATGGATTTCTCAAGAACCTTGTAGAGCGAATCGCCGGTAAGCTTCCAGGGCTCGTTTTCGTCGATGTGTTTATCCGCGGCTTTCACTTTTTCCCACACTACAGCCAATGCGTCATTAAACCGGTATTCCTCCATTGCCTTTTTATATTCCCCAGTATTCATTTCGGAAAAGTTTACAGTTTTCAGTTGAACGTTTAAATTTTCTGCAAGTTTCCCCACCCGTGCTACTAAATTGCCGAGCCCATTGGCAAGATCGGCATTATATAATTCCTTAAATCTTCGGTCGGAATAGTCTCCATCCTCATAGGAGGGAATTTCTCGCAGGAGATAATACCGAACAGGATCAAGACCGTATTTTTCTACTAAATCAAACGGACTTATGACATTGCCGGTAGTCTTGCTCATCCGTTGTCCTTCGCTTGTGATAAATCCATGGATAAATATTTGTTTGGAAGTTGGAAGCCCTGCGGACATAAGCATGGCTTGCCATATGGCACATTGCTGGCGCAGGTTGTCTTTGCCGGCAATTTGGACGACCGGCCACCAGTTTCGAAATTTTTGTTCATCGGTTGGCCATCCTATCGTTGAAATATAGTTGATGAGAGCATCAAACCATACATACACGACCTGATCCAGATCGTTCGGTACCGGGATACCCCACGGCATCTTTTTCTTGACTCTCGAAATACTAAAATCCTCGAGCCCCGCCTTGACGAATGATTTTAATTCGTTAAACCGGGTTTGTGGAACGACGAAGTTAGGATTATTATCATACATGGTTAGAAGTTTTTGTTGGTAGTTGCTGAAACGAAAAAAATAATTTACCTCTTCGATAATTTCCAAATTAAGCGTCGGATGCGTAGGGCAGTGGCCGTCAACAAGTTCAGAGTCCGTCTTTTCCAACTCGCAGCCGACGCAGTATTTGGAACGATAGTTTTTTTGGTAGATATCACCATTTTTTAAGCACTGTTTCCAAAATTCCTGTGCAGCTGCGACATGGTATTCGTCCGTCGTACGGATAAAGTTTGTTGAACTTAAGTTGAGTGTCGTGATTAATTTTTTAAACCTCGGCGCGAACTCATCGCAGTAACTTTTAGGATCCTTGTGTTGTTCAAGGGCTTTTCTATAGATTTTTAAGCCGTGTTCGTCGGTTCCCCAGTTAAAACAGACGTTGTACCCGCTGAGCTTTTTATATCGAGCAATTGCATCTGCCTGCAATATCTCAAGCGCAAATCCGATGTGCGGATCTGCGTTGACGTACGGCGTGGTAGTCGTAATGTAGAAATTTTTCGACATATGTTGTTTATTGTACCATCAAAAAACCTCCTTGCGGAGGTTCATTTTTCACCATGAAACCTCCGTCTAGACGGCTTCCATACGCATCATTAAGGAGGTTTGAGTATTCACAAGTAATCGCATTGTAACGAAAGAGTCGTGGGATGGCAAGTACAATATCGTTACCGTTTCCGCAGCATGAGCTCAAGGGAGAGGAGGGCAGTGAGAATTATTGACAACATACACCACCCATGGTATGGTGTATATATGCAGATGAAGCGATACCAGATGTATCTTGAACCCAAATCCGTCGCGATTATTGATGATCTCTCGCGGGAGTTGGACATATCCCGTTCGCAGATTGTGCGGGATGTGATCTCTCGCGTGATGCGGGAGTATGAGAAGATTCTCACCGCGGCGACGTCCCGTCGCCTCAAAAACAACCCGCTTCTTCAGATGGCGGGGTTTGCCCAAAGTCCAACCGGCCACGTGTCAGAAAATATTGATGATATTTACCTTCACGACTGAACATGTATCGGAAAGTGTTTATTGACTCTTCGGCTTGGATAGCCCATGCGCTCAGAGGCGAGCGGTTCCATGAGGAGATGAGAAAGTTGGTTAAGGAGTTGGTCAGTGACGGGTGCATGCTGTTTACCTCCAATGACGTCATAGACGAGACGGTGACGCGTCTTGTATCTCAAACCAATTTTCACATCGTCAAAACAT
>MFJZ01000057.1:18110-23647 GCA_001781025.1 Candidatus Gottesmanbacteria bacterium RIFCSPLOWO2_01_FULL_49_10 | reverse complement strand
TTGATGAAGCGTTTTCACATCGAAACCATTCTTACCCTCGACTCTGATTTTACCAAAATCGGTCTTCGCGTCCTCCCGTAAGTCTTATCTACCGCTTCCGGAGCATGAGCTCAAGGGAGAGGAGGGTGGCGACGAGGAGTAAAGGGTACAGGAGTTCTCGAAGTTGAAGTGACCGGAGAACGAGAAATACCACGAAGCCGGAGGAGATTAAGAGACAACGTCGTACATTATTAATAAGATAGAGCAGGAGACAGAAGCTCGTACAGAAAATAATGGAAAAAAATAGTACGTGTATTTTTAGAGAATCTGGAGAATAATTGTTCACTAGCCACGCCAAAGCACTTATTCCTGAAACAAATCCGATGAGCCACCAGACGGAACGTTGTCCAATCTTCATGGTATCCATTGTAGGCTGTTGAGATCCGGTGATACAATGAGTCGGTTATGCAGATAGATTTTGTCATTCTTGTCGTCGTTATCGTTGCAGGATTTGGTGTCCTCACATGGCTTGTGAAGAAAGAATTGGGGAAACTTTCGGCTAAAAAAGAAGACACGACACTTACCGAGTGGCTAAGGAGCATGCAAGCCACGATTGAGCACACCAATAAAACCCTTAACGATGCTATGCGCGGACAAACCGGAGACGTCGCAAAATTATTACAGTCAAATACCAAGCAGCTTAACGAACGTCTCGATACTGCAGCTCGTGTCATCGGAGACCTCAAGAAAAATCTCGGCGAAATGAGCGAAGTTGGCAAAGGAATCCGAAGCCTTCAGGAATTTCTTCAATCGCCAAAACTCCGTGGCAACATCGGTGAACAGGTCCTGCAGGATATGATTGGGCAGACGTTCCCAAAAAATTCGTTTCACCTCCAGTATTCTTTTAAGTCCGGCGTCAAAGTCGATGCCGTCCTCAAAACCGACGCGGGACTTCTCTGTATCGACTCTAAGTTTCCCATGGAAAACTTCAACGTCATGCATAAAGGAGAAACCGAAGCAGATCGGGCGCGTGCAAAACGGGAATTTATGACAGATGTCAAAAGGCACGTCAATGACATTAGCAAAAAATATATTCTCCCCGAAGAAGGAACCATGGATTTTGCCCTCATGTATATTCCGTCAGAAGGAGTCTACTATGAAATTGCCAACATGAATGAGCTTATGGAATATGCGAGAAAACAGCGCGTTTATCCGGTCTCCCCTAACACCCTCTACGCGCATCTCCAAGTACTCCTTTTGAGTTTTCAAGGAAAAGATCTGGAACAAAAATCCAAACAGGTGTTTCAACTCCTGCGTGCAATTCAGAAAGATTACGGAAAAGTGGAAGAGAACTTAGGGGTCCTCGGCCGCCACGTCAACAATGCGTATAACAGCATGGGCAGCGTCACATCCCAATTTAGCCTATTAGGGCAGAAATTGACGCAAACACATACCCTCTCATTGGAATCAGACAATGGAGAGGTCAAAGATTGACTTCTTATGTGAGATAGATTACAAATAAGTATAGAAAGGCAGGTGATTCTTATGGTACGAGGGATAGAAAGCGTATTGTTATCAAGTCAGCATCCGAAAAAACTTGCCATGTTTTACAAAGACACGGTTGGGTTAACGATGACTCTTGAAGCCCAGATGGGTGAGGATAATGAGGATTTGTACGGATTTGAGATGAAACAAGGGACCAGTCTCTACATCATGCACCACAGCAACGTGAAAGGGACATCCAAGCAGCCGGAGCGATATCTCTTGAACTTTGAAGTGGACGTCATTGAAAAAGAAGTGAAGCGTCTGGTCAAGGCGGGTGTCAAGCTTGTGAAGGATATCTACCATGTGGAAGGGTATGGCAAAATCGCCACATTTGAAGATCCTGACGGCAACTACTTCCAATTCGTGCAGGTAAAGGCGGCCTAACGATACCAAACAGACGGGTGCATGCTATACTTGGGTTTATGGCAGATATCACCCAAACCTGTGCCCAGTGCGGGAAGAAGTTTCTTGTGATCGAGGTCGAGCAGGAGTTCCTCAAGAAGAAGCACCTACCTCTTCCTGCGCTTTGTCCCACGGATCGGCAGTCCCGCCGTCTCTCTGGTCGCGGTGAACGGACGCTTTACAAAACTACCTGTCAGGAGTGTGGGACACCTGTCATCACCACGTATGACCCTAAGACCGTGACGAGTAAGATCCTTTGTCGCACGTGTTACCAAGCATTTTTTGACAAAAATGATCCCGTCATCCCATGACACTCGATGCATTGTTGGTCCAGTATAGAACGTTGACGAAACGTTCTCCCCAGCCACCGACGTATAGCTCCGACAATGAGCAGTGCGAGTATACGGGCTATACCTATCATTCCAATAGCTCCTATTTTTGTTTTGACAGCGCGTATTGCAAAAATTGCTTATATTGTTTTGACAGCGCGCGTTGTACTAATTGCGTGGATTCGGATTACGCGGTGGACTGCGAGCTTTTGTATGAGTGCGTCGATTTCTACAAAAGCTACAACTGCGCCTACTCAGAATATTGTGCACGGGTGTATGACTCGTATTTTTGTTGGGACTGCCACGACAGCCATGACCTGTTTGGATGCACGCATCTAAAACAGAAACAATACTGCATTTTCAATAATCAATATACTAAAGATGCATATGAGAAGAAGGTGGCCGAACTTCTCACCCGCCCGGTGGAAGAAAATTATCAGGCGTTACGGGAACTTATCAAGCGGTATCCGTTGGGACCCTCCAATATCAGCCATTCCCAAAATTGTGACTTCGGCAATCACGTGCATTACAGTGTGGATTGTTATCTGTGTTTTGATGCAGCAAGGAGCGAGCACTCGGGGTACCTCTATGACAGTTTTTACTGCAAACACTGCTATGATATGACCCAGTGCGCCCACTGCGAGCTTTGCTACGAGTGCCGCGACAGCTCAAAGCTCTACAACTGCGATCACGTGGATTGGTCGAGCAACTGCTATGACAGCTCCCACCTCACGAACTGCTCAGATTGCCACAACTGTTTTGGCTGCGTAGGAGTCAAGCACAAAAAATATTGTATCCTCAACAGGCAGTATTCCCAAGAAGAGTACAAAAAAATTCTTACGGAAATGACTACATCAGAGGTTCACTGAAGCTTTGAGCTTTTGCTTCTGGTGCACTCGTGGGTCCTGCGAGCTCCTGATCTAATATTTCTTTTTCCACTTCGGCTTTAGGTCGCGCCCAGCGCTCTCGGGAGATGCGTACCACATCATGGATGAGATCGGCGTCAGGAGCGGGAAAGTCAAGCGTCCGTCCGGAAAACGGCAAGGCGGTTTGGCCGTCGATCGTCATTTTGATGAAAAAGTTACGCATGTCCAGATTCATGAAGTCCTGAGGATTAAACGTGGGCGTAAATTCTTTTTCCAAAACCGCCGCATCCTCTCCTCCCACACGGAAAGAAATCATGGTGCCTACGTTTCCAAATATCGTCGAGCGCACTTCCTCCGGGAGCTGTTGCATGTATTGATGGGCGACGGTGAGGTTAAGTTTGTACTTGCGTGCTTCGGAGAGGATGTTGGCAAATGCGCTTGTTGCGAAGTTTTGGAACTCGTCAATGTAGAGGAAGGTGTCTTTCCTGTCTTGCTCGCGGATAGTGGCGCGTGCGACTGCTGCCTGCCAGAGCTTGGTGACAAACATGGCGCCTAAAAGCGCGCTGTTTTCTTCCCCTAGTTTGCCGATGGCGAAGTTGGCGATGAGAATCTTTTCGTTATTGATGATTTCATCAAGCTTGATAGTGCTTGTCCGTTGACCCACGATGTTGCGGATAAGGGGATTGGCGACAAACTGGCCGACCTTGTTAATGATCGGTGTAACTGCTTCTCCTGCGTACTGTTCATTCCATGAGGCAAACTCCGTGGTCCAGAATTTTTTGACCAACGGATCGGTAATTTTAGTGATGATTTCCTGCCGATAGCCAATATCGGAGAGCATCTTCGTGATGCCCAAGACCGTCGTGCCGGGGACATCCAGGAGTGCCAGGGTGGTAAAGCGCAGCACGTGCTCGAGCCGCGGGTTCCAGGTAAAGCCAAACAGCTTTTTAAATATCGCGATGAAACCGGCAACCACGTTTTGTTTGAGTTCAAAGGATCCTACGCCCTCCAGCGGATTAAACGCCATGGGGTAGTCTGTGTCTGCGGGGTTGAAGTAGATGACGTCGTAGAGCCGCTCGCGGGGAATGTAGCGCAAAAGCTCCTCGGCCACGTCGCCGTGCGGATCCATGACGACACACCCTTTACCCTCCTGAATGTCCGCAAGCGCCAGAAGCTCTATGAGTTTACTTTTCCCCACGCCGGTTTTGCCGATAATGTAGAGGTGCTTACGGCGATCCTCTCGTTTGATGCCAAATGCAGCAGCAACCCCGCGGAAGTTCGTCGCGGCAAATGGAATCACACTTGGCTTGACCGGAAGGTTGATGGGGGGTTCCGCCGTTTTGGACTTACTTGCCGCCATTTGCGCGATGCCGGCGCTTGCCGCGGGCAGATGAAACATGGTGGCAAGCTCATCATGAGCCAAGGCAAATTGGGGTGACTGGACTTGCCGACGTCGCAGAAGTGCTGCAGCATGTTCTCCTCGTATGGCTTTTCCGACTTTGAGCGTATTGAGATTGGTATTGTCAAGCGTTTTAAAAAGAGCCGCGACGGAGCTCGTCAGAAGTTCTGACTTGGTCCCGGCGTCAGATGCGATATGTAAGGAAGCCAAAAAGAGTGGTTTATGGAGTTTTTCCGTTTCTTTCTCGGTGAGCAGGTCTTTGAGCGACGAGTTTTTCCGTAAGGTTTGTCGCCACGAGGCGCGCAGGAATTCGTGGATTTTATAGCCCATAGATTCTGTGTTGATTGGGCTTGCGACGATTTGGATGCATACCAGTTCGTTCGTACTGACTGATGTTGCCATGCCGGAGAGACTCGTGAGAAAATCCGTTTCAAGCTCGCGGAAGGTTTTAAGGGGATAGGCGTCGGGTCGCTCGAGTTTCATACACACAGCATAGGCCGATGGGGAAAGCGAGGAGAGATAGTCAGCAACCTCTAGAAGCTCCAAGTTGGGGTACTGGGAAAAGAGTTGCCCGCGGACGATATCGACGACCAGGCGTTCACATACGAGGAAAAAGTACAGGAATCCGGCGCGAACCACAATTTCACAGCTTACCGTGTTCGGGTGGTGACGAAAAAGTTCGGAAAGTCCAGCGAAGACGGTTTCTGCGGCCATTGCCCCGCGATCATTTTCTCTGGGGACTTTTAGGTGGAGGACGACGGGAACATCCATGCTTCGATTGTAGCACAAGGCTGGTGATATACTTACCCGAGTATGTTGCAGAAGGTAAAACATGGTGTCGGCAGTCTCTGGCCGGCGCTGCGATCACGAAATTACCGGTTATATTTTATTGGCCAAGGCGTCTCACTTATCGGAACACTCATGGCTTCTACTGCACAGCAGTGGCTTGTGTACCCGATCCTCACACGGAATCAATCGATGCTGGGAATTATGAATGCGATCAACTCAATTCCCACT
>MFJZ01000057.1:0-18072 GCA_001781025.1 Candidatus Gottesmanbacteria bacterium RIFCSPLOWO2_01_FULL_49_10 | reverse complement strand
GTTGCTTTACGCCATTATCGCTTTTCTCTTGTTCTCGCTTGTTGTAACGGGCACGATACAACTGTGGCACGTAATGGTAGCAACATTTCTTTCCGGCGCAATCTTTGCATTTGATATGACCACACGACAAGCATTTATGATAGAACTCGTGAACAAAGATGCGATTGCCAGTGCTATCTCCCTGAACACCGGTATATTTAGCCTCGGTCGTGTTATCGGTCCGGTCGTTGCCGGAATGGTCATAGCGTCTATGGGCATCGCGCCGGCGTTTTTGGTCAATGGGGTAAGTTTTTTGGCCGTGATCGGAGGAATCCTCCTTATTTCCCTACCGCCCTTTCATACTCTGTCAAAAACGAAATCGTTACGAAAAGAATTAATGGGTGGCGTAGAGTATGTTCGGAAAAAGCCTTATGTACGAATGTCACTTCTCATGCTTTTTATTCTTTCCGTATGTACTGCTCCGTTATTTACGCTCTTGCCAGTATTTGCTCACGATGTATTTCGTGTCGGAGAGGTCGGGTTTGGAGTACTTTCGGGAGCAATCGGTCTTGGTGCGGTCGTGGGCTCTTTCGGCTTTTCACCGATATACGCGAGACTAAGGGAGCATCGTGAGTTCACCATTTTACTTTTCATCCTCGTGACCGTTTCACTAACCGGGTTTGCCGTCTCACCATCGTATCCAGCTGCGCTCACTCTCCTTGTTTTTGGTGGATTTGGAAGCGCGAGTCTCATGTCCCTCGTCCGCACGGTCATTCACGAACAGGTTCCTTCAATGTTTCGTGGTCGACTGGTAAGCTTCTACTCACTTGCTCTTATAGGTGGTACACCGATTGGGGCACTCTTGGCGAGTGTCGGTGTGGCAACGATCGGCGCCCGACTCACCGTGTTTATCAGCGCGGTCCTTTTTGGTTTAATAAGCTTAAGGCTCACCGCAGTATCGAAAGGAATGTTTCAAGAAAAGCTCGCTAGGATGGTATAATTGGTGTATGAAATTTGTGTTATTTCATGGAGTGTTCGGAAGTCCGGAGGGGAATTGGTTTCCCCAGCTCAAAGAGAAGCTTGAAGCCATGGGACAAGAAGTGATTGTTCCGCAGTTTCCTATAGATAATTGGGACGAATTTACGAAATTAGGTCCTGGCGTTCCATCAAAAAATCAGAACTTAGATAATTGGTTAAAAGTATTTGAGCCGATTTACGAGAGCTTCAAGAAGAGAGAGAAACTCTGTTTCGTCGGTCACTCGCTGGGGTGCGTATTTATTCTCCACGTCGTAACCAAGTTTAACCTTCCATTAGATTGCGCCATTTTTGTAGCCCCCTTTATGGATAGATTGGGAGATAAGTATTGGCAATTTGATCATGCAAACGAATCCTTTTATAAAACCGGTTGGGATATTGAAAAACTTAAAAATCTTATACCCACATCATACGTATTACATTCTGATAATGATCCATACGTAGATAGAAACCACTCAATTATTTTCTCAAGAGCCTTAGAGAGTTCTCTTATTTTCGTTAAACGAGCGGGTCACATGAACAGCGAAGTAAACTTAAATGAATTTCCCCTCGTTTTTGAGTTATGTAATACCCGGTTGGATTTAACACTATACCAAAGATATCTAGCTGAAAAGAATAAAGAAAACATTTTGGATTATCTACAGGTTGACCATAAAAACCTAATTAATGTGAATGTGCATCTACCCCCGGAAGAGATTTTTAATGAAGGGCGTTTTAAATTCAGAAATCTGAAATACGGGGGTTTCTGTACATTTAGAAGCGGAGAGAAAAACTGGAATCCGTTCGATATATATTATTCTGAATGCCGCAAGGCGGCGAAAAGAACAAAGGCTATTACAAGAGTTTATATGCTAGAGAAAGCTAGTGATTTGAAAAGGGCGATCTTAAGAACGCAAATGAAAGCAGATTTTGAAGGGGGCGTTCATGTTATGCTCTGTCCATTCGATAAAATTAAAGGTGGATTGAAGGAGCCTGATTTCGGGATTTGGGATGATGAGTATGTTTGTTTTGTGCATTACCAGCCGACGAAAGATATGGAAGAGATCATTCTGGACGGAAGGCCGGAAGTGATACGGCTTGCACAGGAGCAAGAAAAGCTCGTGAGAAAATTCGCATTCAACGTTGTCGATGTTGATCGAGATCTGGATACGTACAGAAAAGAGTGGCTCGCCGCTATGCCGTGAGACGACTTTTCTATTGCCGGCGATAGCCCAAGCGTTTTTTGAGGAGGTTTTCCCGGAAGCCGCCCTCTTTCGCGTGTTTAACCTCCAGACTTTTGATGTGTTGTGATAACAAATAGCCTTCCATACGGCAAAAAGTCAAAATCATATTGGCGGCTTCTGCGGGGTCGGAGGGAAGAATTGGGGTATTTAGGGAATTTGGGGAATTTGGGAGCCAAAATACCCTAAATGCTCTAAACTGCCTAATCTTTGGATGATCTTTTGTCCAAATCGGAAGATTCCGTTGACGCAAATAATCTTCAAGATCCTTGGCTAATTCTTCGTTGGAACCATTGGCTACCCCCACGAGCATAATATAACTACTGAGCGACTCACCGGTATATCCTTCGGCAACGTTTTGGGGATTACTGCGGGCAGCACCATTGGCCTGCTCAACCAATTTCAAATTAGGGTACGTTGGGTCTTGGGGGGATTTCAAAAACCGTTGGCAGAACTGGAACGTCAGATCTTGGATAACTTTCCCCAGCATGTAGACTACTAAATACTCGTAACCCGGCCTTGTTTGCCCCATTTGTGTATTCATACTAAATCCCCTAAATCCCCCAACCTCCCTAATTTTCCCTCATTCTATCACTATCCAGTCCAGGGAGCGGGGTGGCCTTGAGAAAACCCGCTACTAGTCTATAATGCCCATGTGGCAAAGACTCCTGTAGAAGAGAGACAGTTAAATGTAGAGCAAAGACAAGCCGTGACGTATGGCGCGGGGCCGCTTTTGATTATTGCCGGCGCCGGGACGGGGAAGACGACCGTCGTGACGGAACGCATTAAACACTTAATTACTTCCGGAAAAGCACATCCGCAAGAAATCTTAGCACTCACATTTACCGAAAAAGCCAGCCGAGAGATGGAGGAGCGGGTGGATATCGCGCTTCCCTACGGGACGACGCAAATGTGGATCAGCACGTTTCACGCATTTTGCGACCGGGTTCTTCGTAATGAAGCGATTAATATAGGCCTTGATCCCGGCTTTCGACTAATGACCGAGGCAGAGACTATTCTTTTTTTCCGAAAAAATTTATTCAAATTTGAACTGAAATACTTCCGGCCGCTTGGTAATCCAAATAAATTTATTGCAGGGATGATACAGCATTTCAGTCGGTTGAAGGACGAAGACGTGAGCCCAGGTCAATACTTGGCTTGGGTAAGTTCTAAATCCAAAATCCAAAATCCTAAACAAATCCAAAATCCTAAATCACAAATTATAAACGAAAACAAAGAAGAAGCTGAAAAATACAAAGAGCTTGCTCAATCCTACAGGACGTATGAGGAACTAAAAGTTAAAGAGGGGGTAGCGGATTATTCGGATTTAATAAGTAATACGCTCAAGCTTTTCAGAACACGGAAAAATATCCTTAAGCGGTATCAGGACCAGTTCAAATATATCCTCATCGATGAATTTCAGGACACCAACTTTGCGCAAAATGAGATGGCGATACTTCTGGCAGGAGTGCGAGAAAACGTTACGGTGGTTGGCGATGACGACCAGGCTATATATCGGTGGCGGGGAGCAGCAATTAGTAACATCATCCAGTTTCGAAAGCGGTTCCCCAAAGCAAAAATAATTGTATTAACCAAAAATTATCGGTCGACCAAAGAAATCCTTGATCGCTCCTATGACCTTATCAATAACAATAACCCAGACAGGTTAGAAGTTGTGGAAAAAATAGATAAGAAACTCGAGAGCATACGAAGAATCAATGGAGAAAAGATAGAAGTCATATACGCAAATCGCGTGGAAGAAGAAGCTGAGGAAGTGGCAAAAGAAATTCAAACTTTAAACTTTAAACTTAAAAATGACTGGAAAGACTACGCAATTTTGGTGCGGGCGAATAATCACGCGGAGCCGTTTGTTCGAGCACTCGCCCGTTTGGGAATCCCCTATCAATTCCTGGGGCCCGGGCAGCTCTTTCGGCAGCCGGAAATTAAAGATCTCATCGCGTATCTTAAAGTGCTTTATAACTTCGAAGATAGTGTCGCCATGTATCGTGTACTTACGATGGATTGGGTGGGGATAGAGCCAAGGGACGTGGCAGGGATAATCAATGACTCCAGGAAGTTTGGTAATTCAGTGTTTGAAACATGCGAAGCAAGTGCCGATGAGAACGTAAAGAAATTAGTCGCAATGATTCATCGGCATTTAGGACTTATCAAAAAAGAAACAGCAGGTCAGATTCTTTATTATTTTCTTCAGGATACCGGATTGCTTCAGCAACTTACCGTTTATAAAACGATGAAGGAAGAAAAGACGGCCAATAATATCGCCAAATTTTTTAACAAGCTTAAAACCCATGAGACCGAACACGAAGATGCGAGCGTTTACGCAGTCGTTGACTGGATCGATATGGCGATGAATCTCGGAGAGTCACCGCTTGCTACTGATACGGATTGGACAGAAAATAATGCCGTCAATATTCTCACAATTCATTCCGCAAAGGGTCTTGAATTTCCTGTTGTATTTCTCGTCAATCTCGTTTCTGCGAGATTTCCCACCATCGAGCGCAAAGAGCAAATCCCTATTCCTGATGCGTTGGTCAAAGAGATATTGCCCAGTGGTGACTTTCATCTGGAAGAAGAACGACGGCTTTTTTACGTCGGCATGACGCGGGCACGCGACCTATTGTATTTTTCAGCAGCGAAATATTATGGAGAAGGAAAACGGGAGAAAAAATTGTCACCCTTTATCGGAGAAGCGATTGGTGAAATGCTATCAGCTATCAGCCATCAGCCATCAGATAAAATAAAACAACTCTCGTTTCTTGAGTGGAAAAAGGGAGAAGAGAAGGAGGAAGAAACAAAGCCCGTTCGACAGCCGGTGACGTACCTTTCCTATTCGCAACTTAGTACATTTGAAACCTGTCCGTTGCAATATAAATATCGATACATATTAAGAATTCCGGTTCCTCCTTCTGCGGCACTTACCTTCGGCGATACGATACACCGGACTGTGCGGGCGTTTTATGAGTTGGTGAAAACTGGCGAGAAGCCGACGAAGATCATGCTTCTTGATCTTCTAGATAAACACTGGGCATCACGTGGTTACGGCGATCGTGGGTATGAAGAAAAAATGAAGATACACGGCAAAGAACTCTTAGATGGTTTTTTTGAGAAAGGGTATGATCCCGCACTAATTCCCAAAGATCTGGAAGTATCATTTAAGATCCGCATAACCCCATCGTTGACGTTGGGAGGAAGAATCGATCGCGTGGATATACTTTCCGACGGCACGCTTGAGATCATTGATTACAAAACCGGCCAGTCACCAAAAAATAGAGATGTGACGAAAGATGCGCAATTGACGGTGTACGCACTCGCAGCTTCCGAGCCGGGGATCTATAATAAAAAACCGGAAAACGTAATCGTGTCATTTTACTTTTTTGAAGACCAAATAAAGATTTCTGCAACACGAAGTCTTGGGCAGCTTGAAAAAGAGAAAAAAGAAATTGCTTTAAAGGCAGATGAAATCTCCAGAAGCGACTTTAAACCCACTCCGGGTAAACACTGTGACTTCTGTGAGTTTAGGTTGATCTGTGAAGCGTGGCGGTAGTATGATGATTAGAGATACTATGAGTTCGGATTTTGAAAATATAGACAATAGTCAAACGACCAAATCACCCATTGATCCTTCATTGGAGGCACTTCCACAGATTAATACGCACGTAGTCGAAACGAAAATACCCAAAAATCGAATTGTAATAGAAATTATTGCAGGTTTATTTCTATTGTTTTTTGGAGTAGCACTTGCTATATGGCGATATCAAAGTAATGCATATAATTCTTACAAAGGAATACGTTCTGTAGAGAACATTACGTTTCAAAGTCCTCCAACATCTATAATTTTAGATATACCACCTACAAATGGACCCGTTACAATAGATTTTACTTCTTATACCAATAGTGTGTTGAATTTTACGATACAGCACCCAAGGGATTGGGAATTGAAAGAAAGATATGAAGTAGATACGTATGAAGAAAAAAAGACTTGGGGCTGGAGAACTATTTCTCATTTACCCTCAGATCGATACTCGGAAATAATTTTTTCCGATCAAAAGAATAACAATATTACGTCAGATGTGTTAGACGAAATTAAGGTCATCATCTATCAAAATCCACAACGCCTAAATCTGCAAGATTATTTTAAAGGGTATTATATGGGAGGAATGGGTGTGGTCGGCGACAATCCAAATGATACGAGCTATTCAAGTCTCATACTTAAGGATGGTCGGTCTGAGCAAGTTGGAAAATATGATAGCGTTATGATTCCAGATCGTTCATGGAGCGATATGGCTAATGCAAAAACAAGAATCTATTTTTTATCGCATGATAATAAAATTTACGTTCTTGAATTTTCTTATAAGTCTTTTTTAAATATCATACCTAAAGAAGTTGAAGATCAAATTCAGCAGATAATAATAAATTTTTCTTTAGGAGAAAATTAACTCAAGCTTAAAATTAAAGGAAGTGAATGAATCGATGAGAATAAAGTTTTTTTAGTGCAATTGAGCAGTTCAGCTGCGACTTCTGTGAATTTCGCCTCATCTGTGAAGCGTGGCAGTAGGATAGTAGAGAGATTTCCCCCCAAATCCTTCTTTGAATTTCGTGAAGCCGAGCCATTCATGGAATTGTTTAGGGTTTCGTTCATCCCAGACGCCGACGAAGTCAAACCACTTCGCGCCACATTTTTTGGCAAGCTTGAGCGCTTCCCAGACGAGAAGTGTCGGAGCGAAGAGTTTTTTCCCCTCCCGCGTCGCACCTGCTATCCAGTAGTAGGCGATGGAGTCGCAGAACAATAAGAGAATTCCGCCAATTATACGATTGTCATTGCGAGCGAATGGAGTAAGCGAAGCAATCTTTAGAGATTGCCACGTCGCTTCGCTCCTCGCAATGACGGAGTTACTGTAGGCAAGGAGAATTGCGGCGTGATCGGGGGAGAAGATGGGCCAGAGTTTGTCGATGCCGGTGGTCGTGATGAACCCTAAGAAACCAGAGGATTTGTTTTTGATTTTTATTAAGTTTTGTATATTTGTAGATTCTTGTATTCGTAGATTATTTTTTTGTGCACGGCGGACCGCTCGCCGTTTTGCTTCGGAAAATCGCGTAAATATTTCCTCTTCTGATTCGATAAGATCAACACGGATGGTCTTCGTCGGGAGATAGGGTGAGTGGACGAGGCGGACATGAGGAAGTGCGTCTTTCAACCATCGAGAGAACGCATCTTGTGTGACGCAAGCATCGGGTTCGACGACTAGTTTTTTGATTCGATATTTGGCAAGGATGGGCAAGAGGTGATCGATTTTTGGGAGTTTTGTGCAGCGTTGGAGTTTAGCAAATCCGCCGTAGAAAGGAAATCGCTTGAGGAAAAGATGGCTTCCATCGACCTCCTCGACCTGCCAGCCAAGTCGCTTTATGTAGGAAATATAGAGAGGAGATTGTTGAATTTCCATACGATGCGATGCTAATATACGAATGCATGCGAATGCTACGAATAAACACCCGGATTCATTTCAGAAGTCGCCATCTGATCCTATCCACCACCTGGTATACGCGGTACAGGAGCGGATTGAGGACGAGATCATAGGAGCCGACGAACTCGACAAGCGCGGGGTTGAACCCCTGTTTGAAACGATGAAATCCGAACCACGGATCATGGTCATCAGGATCGGGTCCTAAGGCGCCCCAGAGGTCGAACGCCTTCATTCCATGCGACTTACCCCACTTGGCAATTTCCCAGAGGAGAAGAGTAGGCGCCATGACGTCCCGGTGGTCGCGTGATGACGCGCCGTAAGGATAGTACATCGTTTTATTCCAGATAAAAATGATCCACGCAGCCAAAGCCTCTCCCTGATATGTGGCCGTGAAGAGTCTGGCGAGTCCAGCCGGACGAAGGGTTTCCCACATACGGCGATGATACGTTTCGTTATGGGCATAAAAGCCCTGACGGTTGGTAGTTTCTGTTGAGAGTTTCAAATAGGTCTCAAATGCTTCTTTTGAATTATCTTCCTGTACCATGACGCCGTGTTTTTGTGCGACCTTCAGGTTATAGCGGGTTTTTGGGTGCATGGCATTCAACAATTCTTCCTCTGATTTGGTTAGGTCTAGGACAAATGTATATTTTGTAAATAGTGGGTGGTGGGAAGGGCGAAGATACTGTAAACTTAAAACTTTAAACTGTAAACTTTTTATAACATTGGGTTCGAGTTGGATGAAAATTGCATGCTTTTCTTTTCCTAGTTTTTCTAGTGTTTCTAGCATTGCCTGAGTTATGGTCGGACCTTTTGGCAAGTAGCCGATAAAGAATGGGACACCGGGAAGTTTGTGGAATGTCAGTTGCCAACAGTCGACGGGCTTATCTTTTTGTGTCACGACCAATCGTAGCGCACGAACACCCATGCGCATGCGAAATTCTCCCCACTCCCAGCTTTGGAGAGGATGACGGACGATCTGGTTCCAAGTAGCCCGATCAGCATTTGTTGCTAATCGTATTGTTGTGTGGCTCTTGTCCATATACTCTATTATCGCGTGTTTTACCGTGTGTTACAATGGGACGTGATGAAGAAACGTCGCCGGGTTTCTCGCCGAAAACCGATTGATTGGCTGCCTATTGATAGTCGTATTTTCCCGCCTATTATCTCTTTTGGGCATGTCAAGGGGCTTGCAAGATTTTTTTTGGAAATAGAGATTATTCTCAGTGTTTTAGTGGTCGTCGGGACTGTTGTCGTCATTGTATTGACTCTTTTGAGATAATACGTATTACAACATCAAGTCACTATCCTGAAATCCGCGATCGGCATTAAGAGATACGGATAATTCGAGATCGTGCTGGGGGATATCTGCGATAAAACGAGAGACCATATTTTGGGTACGGGTTCCAAAAAAGAGTCGGCGGTTGGCATAGGTGAAGTACAATCGCTCTTTAGCACGCGTGATCCCCACATAACAGAGCCTCCGTTCTTCCTCCAATTCCTCCCGTTCCATGAGTGCGCGACTATGAGGAAATAGTCCTTCTTCCATGCCGACCATGAAGACGACTGCAAATTCCAGTCCCTTTGCCGCATGGAGAGTCATAAGGGTAACCGAATTCGTATTGCCTTTTTGAACGCGGGTGATTTTGGGTTGGTATTCTTGTTCGACGAGGGCGACGGTTTCCAGAAAGTCCCCGAGACGCGGAAATTCAGTCGCGACGGAGCGCAGCTCCTTAATATTTTCCAGACGATAGGCTTCTTCTTCAACATTTGCATCATAGAGATCGAGATATTTGGTAACTTCGAGGATAGTGTCGAGGAGCTCAAGGGTCGTAAGCTCGATGAGCTTATTATCGCTTTGTACTTTTTGATGAAAGTCGAGGAATCTCTCGAGTCTCGCTTTGCCCAATTTTTCTATTCTTCGCAATGAAACGATATCTTTCGGATTACCCAAAATTCGTAGGTACCCAAGAACGTCTTTTATTTCCTTTCGCTCGTAAAATCGCGTGCCGCCGACGAGCGTATAAGGAACGCCCCCGTGCAGGAATGCTTCCTCAAGAACCCGGGATTGTGCATTTGTTCTATACAACACTGCAAAATCAGTAAACGGGCGACCGGATTGGAGGATCGTCTGCACTAAAAACATTGCTTCATCGTGTTCGTTTCTGGCCTCATAAAGAGTAATTTTGTCGCCACTCGTGCTTTCGGTCCAGAGTTTTAGAATCGGGTGGCTTGTGTTTTTGGATATCACACCAAACGCGGCATCGAGAATAATCTGCGTCGAGCGATAGTTTTGTTCCAAATGGAACGTCTTTACGTTCGGAAAGTCTGTTTTAAACAACGTGATGTTCCGGTAGTCGGCGCCCCGCCACCGGTAGATGCTTTGGGAGGCGTCACCAACAATGCAGATATTTTTGTATCTGCCGGAAAGAAGTTTCGTGAGGACGTACTGAGCCCGGTTCGTGTCTTGGTATTCATCGATAAGGACGTAATGGAATTTTTCCTGATAATACGACAGCGTAGGCGGATGTTTCTGAAAAAGATCAACGGCGGTCATAAGTAAGTCATCAAAATCAAGCGCCGAGTGATCTTTAAGCAATTTTTGGTATCCCAGGTAGACTTGGGCGACGGTCTCCTGGAAGTATCCCCGTGCGTACTGGGGGTATTCAGTGGCGCTCACGAGTTCATTTTTGGCTTGAGAGATGGTACTTAAGATCGCACGCGGATGAAAGTTTTTTGTTGAAATGTCGAGTACCCTCATGACTTCTTTGACTGCATCAAGTTGATCCTGCTCGTCATAGATTGAGAAATTCGGTGGAATGCCGATATATTTCCCTTCGCGCCGAAGGAGTAGGGCACAGAAGGAGTGAAACGTGCCGGCGAAGGGAAGCTGAGAGCTGACGGCCGACAGCTGACAGCTAGAAAGAAGATTCTTGATTCGCTCTTTCATCTCACCTGCGGCTTTATTGGTAAATGTCACCATGAGGATTGCCTCCGGCGATACCTGTTTTTCCGCTATCAGGTATGCGACCCGATAGGTGAGGACGCGCGTTTTACCGCTCCCGGCGCCGGCCAGGATCAAAACCGGTCCTTCGGTTTCTTGAGCCGCTTTTTGCTGCTGGGGGTTAAGATCACCAAGGAGTGTTGTCGGCATAAGGTATAAGGTATAATCTTAGCATAATGAAACAGATCTTTATTGCAGGTAACTGGAAGAGCAATAAGACGACAAGCGAAGCCATAGAATGGCTTCGCGAATTCAAAATTAAAACTTCAAACTTCAAACTTAAAACGACACCACAGGTTGTGCTTTGCGCGTCATTTACACTTCTTTATCCCTTAAAAAAAGAGATTTCCCGATTAGGAATTCCTATAAAGCTTGGGGCACAGGACGTGTCGCCATATGGCGCGGGGGCATATACCGGAGCGGTCAATGCAGTGCAGATTAAAGAAATAGCCGACTGGGTGATAATCGGCCATTCGGAGCGCAGGAAATTTTTTTCGGAGACAGATGAGCTTTTACAGCAAGAGGTCGAGCAAGCAAAAAGCGCAGGGCTTGGGATCATCTATTGCGTCCCGGATGATACAACAATCGTGCCCGGTACTGTGGATGTCGTCGCGTACGAACCTGTTTGGGCAATTGGTACGGGAAAAAGCGATACACCGGAAAATGCAAACTCCGTCATTCAAACAATAAAAACAGTTTCAAAGGCAGGCCGGGTAATCTACGGTGGGAGTGTCACTCGTGAAAATGTTGCCTCTTTTATTGCTCAACCGATGATTGACGGAGTATTGCCCGGAGGAGCAAGCCTATCTCCGGAAACATTTTACGACTTACTCGTCGCTCTTGCCGTCTAAAGCTCCACAAGCATACATATGGATCCAAAAATCAGACGTACGTATGTTCCTAAAGTCCGAACGATGATTGGCAGCATTGTCTTCATTTTATTGCTCGTTGCCGGCGTGAAGCTTTTTTTATGGACGAGTTCATTTATCAAAGACACAGGGCTGTCGCCGGGGACGATCGTCCGCCTTATGATTAATACAGGAGCACCGCTGAAAGCGACTGACGACCGGACGAATGTATTGCTCCTGGGTGTTGGTGGTGGGGATCATGAAGGGTCAGACCTTACCGACACCATTATGGTACTGTCGTTTCAAACGGGAAAACATACTCTTTCGATGATCTCCGTTCCCCGCGACGTTTGGTCTGATACGTTGAAAGATAAAGTCAATAGCGCCTATCACTACGGCGAAGAGAAAAAAAAGGGTGGAGGCATCGTGCTGTCCAAAGCGATTATAGAAGACGTGGTCGGGCTGCCTATTCATTATGCCATGGCCATCGACTTTTCAGGATTTCAAAAAATTATCGACCTCGCTAGCGGCATTGACGTCAATGTATCGACTGCGTTTACTGATTCAGAGTTTCCGATTCCGGGCAAAGAAAAGGATCTGTGCGACGGCGATCTCCAGTATCGATGCCGCTATGAAACGGTGACATTTATTCAGGGTTGGCAACGCATGGATGGCCGTCGCGCGCTCACCTATGTCCGGAGCCGCCACGCGGAAGGCGAAGAGGGGACGGATTTTGCCCGAGGAAATCGCCAACAGGAAGTGCTGGTTGCTCTGAAAAACGAGCTCGTCTCAACAAAGTTTTTTCTTGCTCCCTCAAGAGTGCTTTCATTGAAAAAAGCTTTTGATGATGCTACCCAAAGCGACATGCGGATCGGAGAGCTTGCAACCATCGGTAAACTTTTCCTAAGAACGAAAGAAGAGGGAGTACAGCGGGTGAGCATCCAGTCGCTTTTAGTCGATCCACCCCTTTGGATGTATGGGCGATATGTATTGATTCCGAAAGATGATTTTCCGGCAATCCACAACTACATTCGGTCCCAGTTACCCAAGTAATGCTTCTAGAATAACAGTCCGAGTAGTAATAGGATTACTCCGCCGAGCACTACTGACCCTCCTAAGATGCCCAGTCCAGTTCCTGCGACCGGAATTTTGGGAGTCGGCGCTGCCTCGGGAGAAGCTTCCGGCGTCGGGGTCAAGGTTAGCTTAGGTGACGGACTGGGCGTCGGGGTCGCCGTTGGAGTGGGTGTCGGAGATGCGTTCGGCGCACGTGTCGGGGTCGCCGTTGGAGTCATGGTAGGAGTATGTGTTGGTGTTGCTGTAGGATTTGGTCCGCCGACACCTGACCTGGTTGGCGTTGGCGTACCGGTTGGACCAGGAGTAGATGTTGCGGTGGGTATTGGTGTATTGGTCGGTGTCCCCGTGGGTGTACCCGTCGGCGTATTTGTTGGTGTATTGGTGGGAGTCCCAGTCGGCGTGTTTGTCGGAGTGGCCGAAGGTGTTGCAGTGGGTGTCGGTGAGGCCGTTGCGATAGAAAACGTGAGCGTACACGCAGGTGCAACCGCCTTGGGTGGTGGGGGAGCTACCGCCTCTTGTTCCTTGAGTCTTTGGCTCGTCAGCAGTGTTGCCACGCCAAGACCAAGCGTCAGAAGCGAGAGCAAAAAGACGTGCCAATATTTTTTTATCGATCGCATAGATAGGTTATATTAATTCCACACACCATTTTTGTATACTTCGGCTTCGACAGTAAATGACGATCTATCTGTCGGTATGGTGAAGTCGACCGTGTATTCACCAGTCCCGTTTTTCTTATCCGTTTCTTCCCATGCTGCGCCATTGACCCGGACTCGTGCCTTTGAGGCATTATTTCCTTTCACCGCGATCGTGATCGCGTCTCCGGGTTTAAGCGTCGATGGGTCTACTTCTTGGCCGTCTTTATAGACTTTGATGTTTTTGCACTGCGGACCACTGGGTGGGCTTGTAGGTAAGGGAGTCGGTTCCCCTCCGCCGCCTGGAGGTGTCGGAGATGACCCTCCCCCAGGTGGAGAAGTGGGAGCGGGGGAAGATGTTGGATTTGTGGACTGTGTGGGCGAGGGCGAGCCACCGCAATGGCTCCTGTCGGTTGGGTAACAGGTTACCGCTGAACCGTTGGGAGTATCAATCTGAACAAATGCACACCGTTGATTGGCAATTTCTATACAATCAAATGTACCGTCTTTGGTGTCAATAGGATTGTTACAAATTGGTCCACTGCCACCGCGACTTGGATCATGGTCACACGGCCCGCCGCCTGTTGGTCCATTTTCACACACGTTTATCGTGACGTGACCGGTGCAGCTTGAGCCATTACAGTCACGACCTTGTTCGCCGCAGACGCCTGAATTATTGGGCAACCCTCCACCTGGGGTCGGCGTGTTACCACCAGAACCGAAATTACAACAATATCGTCCCGGCGAACATGTTCCTGATCCGGCAGTCCCATTGCCGTCTCGGCACTCAAGGGTAGATGGGACGCAGGTGCCCGAACAGGCCGACGGCGGAATTGTAGGATAGGGGCCGGTGGTCGCACGACTGCGAAGATCAGCGAGTTGCTGTTGGAGAGATATAAAGTACACCGAGAGCGGGAGGGTTGCTAAAAGAAGAAGGACAACGATAAGCGCGATGCTTTTTTTGTGATGTTTGCCGCCGGTGGATGCGCCTGGAGGTGTCGGTGGTGGCTCTTGTGGCATTTGTACGTCGGTGGCATGAGGAGACGCTGGGGTCGCGGGCGGGCTATCATCTTGAACAGACGGTGAAGAATCGCCAGGCGCGGTTGCTTGAGGGAGATCACAGGGAGGAGTCGAGGTATCGTGGGAAAGATCAGGAGGAAGAGGAGCGTCCTTGTTGGTGTTTGGTGCGGCCAACAGAGCTTCGTCTTTCAAAAGCGGTGGATCGCTGGGTGGCACCGATGGAGAAAGATTACTGACGGATTGATCCGGAGTGCCCTGTTGATCGCTTTGTGATGTCGTAGTTCCCGGGAGCACTTGGTTTGCCGCCTCGTCGATTTGTTTTTGTGCAGATTTTAGTATGTCGCTCATATATGTGGCGTACGCAATAGGTGACCCGAAAACGGGTCCTATATCCACATTAGTTGATCGGGAGAGATGAGGTCAAGAGGGAGAGACAGTAATTAAATTTATCGAATTACTTGATAAATAGGATGGCGCCCGATGAGAAGAGGCCAAGACCCAATATGATAAAAAGGATGGTCGGTAGCGTGGTCCCGCTTGTTGGCACCGGTTGACCCGTAAGGGTCGCCGTTGGTGTCGGAGTGAACATTGGTGTGGCCGTAGGTGTCGCTTCGGCACTCGCGGTTGCGGTCGGCGTGGGCGTGAGTGTCCCCGAAGGAGTTGCTTCGCCCAGGACTTGCGTTCCGCTTTTGAGAATCGTAAATGTATGGGTAATGCCGACCGGTTTTCCTGAAGCGTCAAGGGACGTTATGGTAACGCTTTGTTTTCCGATACCCAGTGGCTTGGGTGGGGTAAATCGCCAGACACCATCTCCTCCGACGGTCGCCGTACCGCTTATCGGATTGGTAATACCAACGACGATGGTGACTATTCTTCCGGGTATTCCTGTACCCTGAATGAGGGGGAAACTCGTGGGTAACGAAGCGCCCTGAGGAGGGAGAGCAAGGCTCACCCTTGCCGCCGTTTGTGGCTGGGTATTTGTGACGCCGAGTACGGATGTTCCACCAGTATCTCCTTGATTCGTTGCGAGTCGGGAATCCTGTGAGTTGCCTCCTCCCAACGCTTGCTGTCTTCGAAAATCATATGTCTTTCCTAGTGCGACGACCGGGACCGGAGCATCGTTTAAAGTGTCTGTTATTGCCGTTGCTTCTTCGTCGTGGGTCATGATATGAATTGATTCGGTTATCCGTTCCTCGGGTGTCACAAGAGCTTCGAGCGTGTCTGTTCGTGTGCGGCCCAGAGGAATAATCCAGCTGCCAGAGGCAGTAACGAGTGTCGAGAGTGTTTGCGCCCCTTCAAGTGTCAGGAGGACAATCGCTGATTCTGCTGGCTGATTATTGCCGTTTACGACCGTGCCGTATGCTGGTTCGAGCACCTGGGAAGAATCAGTACTAGGAATTGCTGCGCCGGTACGGGCTGCATAGGGTTTCCCTAGCTCAGTAAATTTTTTTCCGTTTGAGAGGATTGTAAACGAATACTCTGTGTTCGGTTTGAGATTGCGAGCTATGACGCTATGCGTTGCATACAAATGAAGGCGACTCGTCAGATCTCTTTCGTCAAAAAAGGTTGTTGCTGTTTTTTGACGTTCGGCGACAGAAACCACACCCGTTGTCGCTATCCCGGAGGTCCAAACTACAGTGAACGAGGCATCGGTGACGTTGGTGACTTCCACGTGCGATGGCGCTATGGAATCCGTCGCGGTCGTTGGTTGACGAATGACGTACTCGATAACGCCCATGACAATCCCCATGATGCCCAGGAGCAAGAGAATACCCAAAACGGTTGGAATACGCGGCGGTTGGTGCATACTAATATACTTTTCTCTCTTTGAGTTTCATAAGTGCTTCTGTATCGATTGCCGAAGACAATGGCGTAATCGTTTGTTGAACAGATGTGCTCACGGTTGTTGTTTTCATAGTGGTTAACACCTCAAAAACGATCCACGAAGAGACTGTGATAAACGTAAAAACAGCGATGAGAAGAAGATCGCGATCATTTGTATTCATGTCGTATACTATGGTGCAAGATAGTGTACATTTAATTGTAATACAAGCTTCAGCGGGACACCACCATCGACACCGTTCTGCGGTTCACTATCGGCTGTTATGTTGATTGATTGAATCGTAAGTATTCGTCGCATGTCGACGATGCCGTCGAGAAATGACCGTATGGTCACAAATGGTCCGGTCAGACTTACGGTCATGGGGACTGCAATAACTTTTTTCGTTTGAATACCCGTCGTGGGTTTGTTTAATTTTTTCGCTTCATCGGGGGATTCGAGCGATTGACCGGTTTGTGCATCAAGTATCGGCGTTGATGATGCGCTTATTGCTGAAACAGAGGCGCCCGTTACCGCCGCGAGATTTCGTATCTGGGCCATAGCGCTCAGGGCCTCCGGTGTATCCGGAAGAGCTTCTTTGATGAGTGGCACCAAGTCCGTAACAGTTTGAAATGTCGCTTGCGCCTCGATGAGTTTTGTAATTTTTTCCTCCATCTGTTTGCTGACGAGAGTATTGTCCTCAATTTGTCTTCGAAGCGAGAGTATTGTCTGTACTGTTGGGCGGATTGCGTACCACCCAAACAGCGATACCGCGAGAAACGAAAAGATCGTCGTCGTATAAAAATGCGTGTTCGGACGCTTGGTGATATTTTCAATCGATTGATAATATCGACGATATCTATGGAGTTCTGTCCTGTAGTTGAATGGCATAGAAGTTTATTTCGATTTCATGAAAACAGACAGCTTGAACGATATGCCGGTAAGCGGATCTTTGTGAATAGACGCGATTTCCAGCTGAGTGACGTCGCTATTGCCTTGGATATTGGTCAACAGCTGGGAAAATCCGCCGGTCGTACCCGCGACGACCTCCGCGTCCAGTTTGTTATCCGAAATATTGATCGTCGTCACATAGACATCAGAAGGGAGAGCCGCTTGAAATGTCGCAAGGATGCCGAGTGGTTTTCCCTGGGCATTTGTCAGCTGCTTCACCTTTGCGAGATGGTCCTGAAGTGTTCGGATGTCGTTCTCAAGATCCACATTTGCTTCAAGTATGGCCTGGTTTTGTGAAATTTCTTCTTTCAGGTCTGTAAGTTTCCGGTCCAGGCTAAAGCGAGCGATGAATGCAAGAAGTACCACAATTTCCGTTCCGATCATGATGTATCTTCCATAGGTGAGTGCCCAGCCGATAATTCTTCCTTGCGGGGTGTGTTTGAGATCTTCCTGACCGAGAAGATTAATGATGATTGGTTTGGCAGGCATACCGGGTAGTGAAAATTTGGCCGTTCCGCATAGCGGAATGAAAGAGAGCACGGTTGTTACACGTTTACAGTATAGCTATTTGGGATATGGCGAGCAACGGTTGCGTGATCGAATGCAGAATTTCTACTACCCGGCTTGACTCATCATTTTTTCCCGAGAAGTTTAGTGAGGCGAGATTTGAGGCGAGCAGCTTTATTTGGATGGATAATATTTTTTTTCGCTGCTTTGTCGATTACCCTAAAGACGCTCCCCAGCGATTTTTTTGAAGGAGTTCTGCGCATCGACTTGATGAGCCCTTTCATGGTCTCGCGTACCAGATTATTCTTTTCGTGTGCTTTACGGTCGTGTCTTCGTTTTTTTTCTGCTTGTTTGGTAACGGGCATAGGGCACAGTATAGCCGTTCATCCCTAGCGGGTCAAGGGCGCGCTCAATTCTCCGTAAATATCCGGCATGACCAGTAGAATATGGTCATGAACAACATCACTAAGATCACGCTTGCCTGGGAACTGGCCGAAGTCGGG
>MFJZ01000056.1:18587-18834 GCA_001781025.1 Candidatus Gottesmanbacteria bacterium RIFCSPLOWO2_01_FULL_49_10 | reverse complement strand
TCGTCCATGCAAGTGCATTTCCCTCATTCGGTCCATGGGACCACGGCGTCATTACGGCATTTTGGAATCTCAACATCTACACGAACCAGCGGCACCTGGCACTCGCATTTGCAGTCGTCATGTTCTTTATGCTCTGGATTATCATAAATGAACACAAAAAATTTAGCGGTCAATGGAAGGGTGCGCTGGTCTGGGGACTTATAATTTCGGTCTTCCCCTACTTTCATCAGCCCACACTTCTCGTCTT
>MFJZ01000056.1:18046-18568 GCA_001781025.1 Candidatus Gottesmanbacteria bacterium RIFCSPLOWO2_01_FULL_49_10 | reverse complement strand
TATATTGTTCTTTTCCCCCGCCTGCGACTCGCGCTCCTGGTCACTGGAGGACTTGGGGCAATTCTCGTAGTCCCACAACTGCTGTTTATGATACAAAGCGGCGGGGCTAAATCGTTCGGGCTGTATCTTGGGTACCTCGCCCATGACAATCTGACGGCCGCTTCTTTCATTAATTTCTGGTGGCAAAATCTCGGCCTCCACAGCGTCTTGGTACCCCTCGGGTTTTTTCTCATTCCCAGACAAGCCAAAAAAATCCTTTTCCCGATCGTACCGATCTTTATCATGGCCAACGTGTGGAAGTTCTCTGTTGAACCCGCGGCAAATCACAAGTTCTTCAATTTTTCGCTCATTGCGGGTGGCATGATCAGTGCATATGTACTTGCAAAAGCAATGAACCAATTACAACAGGCAAAACACTTCCTCATCCGGGCTCTCGGCTACATAACCATCACCGGTTACCTCCTCGTTTTGACCCTCTCTGGCATCATAGATTTTTTTGTCATCGCAAACGATACCCGGGGA
>MFJZ01000056.1:16374-18034 GCA_001781025.1 Candidatus Gottesmanbacteria bacterium RIFCSPLOWO2_01_FULL_49_10 | reverse complement strand
GTCGGTGCTGACGAAGTAGCCACTTGGATCGCCCAGAATACAGTACCCAGTGCCGTGTTTCTCAATAGTAAGTACATCTACCACCCCGCTTCGCTCGCGGGCCGAAGTATATTTTTAGGATGGCCGTACTTTCCCTGGTCGGCAGGATACGAGGGCAACAGAACTTCTCTCATACGGCAGTTTTATGAAAGCCATGATACGGTAACGATGTGCCAAATGATGCGTGAGAACCACCTCGACTACGTGACCGTCGAGGATACTAATGGCGACCCAAATCTCCCCACCATTGATGTGAAGTATTTCTTCACCTCCTTTACCCATTCATTTACAAACGCACAAGGAACTTACCTCATATTATCTCAAAACGATCTATGCGCCTCAAAACCATAAAAACTGCGGGGGCGATTGGTGGCGTCATTCTCTTTAGCTGTATTCCTGGCATCCATGTGTGGCAACGGACTGTTTCGCTTTGGTCCCTTGCCAGTTGGCTTACCAGTATCGCTCTTACCTACCACCTTCTGTCACGACACGACCGCTCACCAACCGATGCGTTACCGTGCGTCCCGCCGCAACACCGGATTTTCCTCGTTGGATGTTGTGTCATAGGCGTTAGTATCCTCGCAGTATTTTCTACGATACAGAGTCACTACCACCAAGATGAGTTCATCACCGCCTTCACCTCCTTCACCTTGCCGCCAATTGCCAAACTCGATTGGTTTGCCGCGTATCCTCCCGTATGGGTGAGCCAGTTTCCGGTCCTGTTTCATGTTCTGCAAAAGCCGTTCTTTCTCCCTATTGGTCCATCAGTCGCGGCTGTTCGTATCTCCGTCTGGCCGTATGTCATAGGCATCATCGTGTATCTGTATATCCTCGCCTATCGTGTCTTTCTGTTTCGCCGGCCCCTCGTTCCCGTCATTTTATATATCGCATTGGCGCCGCACGTCTATCTTACAAGCATGGGACTGCACTTTATCAGTAGTACCTTCTTCTATATAGCGGCAATAACGCATTTCCTCCTGTTTCTTCGCTATCATGAATTCTCTCAGGCCAGACTCGCTGGAGTCTTAACAGGGCTTGCATATCTGACCTATACAAGCTCGTATGTGACGTTTCCCGTCGTCATCCTCCTCACGCTCATCTGGATGTGGCAGAAAAGAAACATTGTGCTCGGCGGATTTCTCAGGGCGGGTATCCTGACCATCCTCGTCCTCATGCCGTTTCTCGTCTATGCAGCCACGGTCAATAACGTATTTATGCAGCGTGTTGGACAAGTCAACGTCCTCTGGGGCACCTGGAGTGACGTGCCGAAAAAAGTGGCCGGAGGCACGCCTGTCACCTCTGTACTCGTAAAACAAACAGTCGATGCGGTCCGTTCGTTGTTTGTACCGGAAGTCGGAGGGCTTGGCGGCTACAACTTTGGGAGACTCGCCCTGCTTGATCCTTTAACCGGCATGCTATTCGCTATTGGCGTGGGAGTCGTGCTTTTGCACATAGCAACATCGAGATCTCGGATGGACGCATCGCTTCTCGTCATCCTCCTCCTCCCGTTTGTGAGCGGCTTTGTCCTGACCACCCACCCGCCCCCGTTTCACCGACTTTCTCTTCTCTACCCATGGTTTGCACTGATCGTAGCAATCCCCCTTGACGCACTTGCTGCCAT
>MFJZ01000056.1:12138-16366 GCA_001781025.1 Candidatus Gottesmanbacteria bacterium RIFCSPLOWO2_01_FULL_49_10 | reverse complement strand
AAATAGCAAAGGGGCAAAAGTGCTTACAGTCGTTGCCACCCTAACCCTCGTAATGACGAACCTCCGCCACGGGTGGGACATGACCATAAGCGACCGTGTCCACTATCCTCAAAATAGTCGAGTCATTGGAGAATACATCACCCATCGCGTGCCGACAGGGACAGAGATTCTTATCGCTGCATTTCCGGCATTTCACCTGGGACAGGAACTCACGTTTCGCACTGAGGGAAAATACAGCATTGTAAGCGACGAGTCAAAAAAAGTACTGAACCGCTACAACGGACAACTTCTTATTCTCCTTCGTCCCGAAGACGAGGTTATTGCAGATATCACTGCTCGTTTCCCAAGTTTAGGAATTCTCCGGACCATTGATGGCATCCCCCTGGGAGACCTCGTCATGGTAACGCCGTTTGGAGAGGAATAAAAAAACGCGGGTAATTTCGGCCTTTATGCGCTACAAAACGGCTTTGCCCTTTTGGGGATAAAGAAAGGCTCGCACATAAAAACACACTGAATATATCCTGTATGGGAGATAGCTCGCAAAGAACAAATCGCGCATATTATGATCTCTATGGGAAATAGTTCGCCTGCCCAACAAACTATTCCCCATGCAAAACACAAGATGCGCGATTTTTCTTTTTAAACCTGCCTTTATCCCGCACATTGCGAAGCAATGTTGCGGGGCAACAAACTATCCTTTACGAGGATACGTTCTCGTTCACGATGTCAACCATCAAAATCTATTTTGTGTTCAATTATGAACATATAGATCGTTCGTGTGGGATTGTACCGCTGAGAATTTGCGTTGTCAACTAAAAAAGGAAATCTTTACGAATCCAGAAGAATAAAAGGTGCATTTCGGAGCGTATCAATAATCCGACGGAGAATATATAGCTTCGCAATTGGATTTGACAAAAAACTACACGATCGTTAGTGTAGTCCAATAGGTATCATCTATCGTTTGATCAATGGCGAAGTGATACCAAAACAAAAAGCATTACTATTCGTCGCCCAAACCCAAGTATGCGAGCGGTAGTGATGCTTTTTATTGGTGTAGAGTTGTTTTTTCGATTCTTCGAGAAAAAGCTTACTCCCCAATATCCGCCACATTTCGCTCTTCGAGCCGAAACTCAAATGAACTAATGCGAGAAGTAAGAAATGGCGGATAAACACTACAATTACTTCTCTCTCTATAACGTAAACACCCGTATGCCCAAGCCTTTTTCCTTGAGCTTGACAAACTGATCACGAACCTCCCGTTCGAAGCGTTCTCGCTCCACTACAAGAGGCGAAATCCGGGTTTTCTTACTCTCCCGGACTCCCAGAACTGCGCCCAAACCCTTCATTGCTCGCAGTAGTTTATTCATCCTATTGATCATTCAAACACTCGAGATATCTCTTGTCAAGTCCTATAGGATTTTCCCTTTGAAATTTTCAATGGCTTATAGTTAATTTACTATAATAAAGATTGCCACAACAGTCTAAATAATTTTATTACAATTTATGTGGATAACTTTGGGATAGTATCAACTACCAATGAAAACACGAGAAGGAAACAAATAATTTTTGAAGAACCTAAAAATGGACGAGGGGTGACCATCTTGAGGAGCACTGAAACCTTGCCATGGTAACTCCTTGCGCTTCTACAACCATTCGCAGGCAAGGTTTCATTGAGTAAGGAGGAAAAATATAAAGGAAACATCGATAACGGTAGCCGAACGTCTCTGGAAAAATGCGTCACCCGAGGCCAGTATCGTTTATTACTTCAACCGTGCAAAAAATAGCTGCCCTGCCGGGGTCTGGTGGACTTTCGTTATACTAATGGCAACGTCTTGTCCCACCTTATCGCGCGCTTGGTCAACCACAATCATCGTCCCGTCGGTCAAGTACCCCACCCCCTGCTCCCGCTCGCGGCCTTCGTGGGTGATTTTAATCGTGAGCTCCTCGCCCGGAACTATCGCCATTTTCAGGGCCTGGCCCAGGTCATTGATGTTTAAAACCTTGACGCCCTGCGCACGGGCAAGCTGTGCGAGGTTAAAATCGACCGTCACGAGTTTGGCGTTCCAGCGCTTGGCCAAGGCCAGGAGTTTGTGGTCTACTTCAACCACATCGGCGACATCCTCACCCACCACCCTCATCTTGACTCCGGCATTTACCTTTTGACCCTTGAGCTTGCCTACTACCTCAAGCCCGCGTCTTCCCTTGGCACGCCTGACGGGATCGGAACTGTCGGCGATATGCTGCATCTCTCGAAGCACAAACTCCGGCACGAGAAGCGTACCGATCACAAATCCGCTGTTGACGATAGGAAGGATCCTGCCATCGATGAGGGTGCTTGTGTCCAGAAGCGTCAGATAGTCTCCGGGGGGCTGCTTTGTCTTTTCTCCTTTGGGGGTTCGGCGAAATGGTCTGGTCGTCATCTGACCTAAGGTCGTCAGGTTCCTCACAATCTCCCGGGCCAGCGCCTGGGTGAACCCGGCACCAAGGGCGATCGGTCGGATCTTACCTGAGGGTGAGATACGAACCGCCTCATGACCCGTTCCATCCGAACGGGACGTTTGTGCTTTCTTCATACACTCATTGTAGCATAGAGAAGAGCCCGCCTATCATGCGTTCATTTCCTCTGTTCCCCTTTCCACTCCTCCCAAAGCGTGATACCCGGATCAGGAAGAAGTACCGGCACGTCGCGCCAGTCATCCACCCAACCCTCCAGGTAGGCTTGTATGTGTCCGGGGATGAGGCCCCCACTTCTCTCCAGCCATCGCTGCATGGCTTGAGGGCGTGTCAGACCATTTTTTTCGGCCATCTGGAGGTAGCTTTCCGCCATCCCGGCTCCCAGGTAGTAGCATAGGAGCCACCACGGATTCTCTATCCCGCGGAATGCGTCATTTTGGGCTGTTTCCCGGCTCATCCCCGCGTTTATTGCATACTCATCCACGAGCGTTGCTAATACCGCAGCGTCCGTCATCCCGGTAAACCGTCGGATTACCTCGGGTGCATCCTCCCTGTGTTGCTCCAATCCGCGACTCAAGTGGTACGTGAGCGCAAGCTCAGCCCGGGCGGCTCGTTGGAGTCTGCCACGCAGCATAGCGAATAGTCCTTCTGAGGTTTGGGGCAGCGCGCCAGCCCGAAAAGCTTCAATTTCAGAGGAAAACGCATGACCTTCATAGCCTAGACTGTACATCACATTGACCATAGTTAAGAACTCCGGCAACTTCGTCTTGAGCCACTGTTGGTAGGCGTGCGCACCGACTTCGTGGCTCGCAAACAGTCCGGCGTCAAATGCGAGCTCGCGCATCACGTCCTCACCACTTGCCGGATGTGGCAGGTACACATGAACCATTTTTTCCTTATCCGCGTAGCCGGGAAACGTCATGAAGCCTTTTGGGAAATATCGAGTACGCTCAACCGTAGCGTAGGCGAGCTCCCAGCGGCCATTGGGTGGGACGGGAGGCACCAAACCTACCTCCTGAAGACGATCGACCATACGGGTGATCTCCTCGGTGTACCAAGCCAAAAGTTCCTCAGGTGATCGCTCTGTCACCGATAGACGATTCCAGGCTTCCTGCCACGTCGTCGTTCCCGGTACAAGCTGATGCCCCAAGCTCGTAAGTGCACCCTCCAAAGCTATCCTATTCTCCTGTGCCCAGGACAGTACGTCTTCTGCACGTGCCGGGATTCCTGCCAACTCCAGAAGCTGGTGCGCGTTCTCCCTGCCCCACCGCGGATCCCGATCCGCCGGACTCTGTGCAACACGACCCCGCAGCGGTATCATTCGCTTCCTAAATGAATCGTACATCTGATCCAAATTGGCATCAGTGATACCCGCAACTGCCTCCTCGTACCAGGCTTCACCAACGTGCGACGTCCTTGGTCCTTCCCCATCGGACTCCTTAAACGTCCAGTCCCAAAACCCTTGGAGCCGCTGGAGGTGCTCATCGGTGGTTATATACGCATCTAAAAGAGACAGAGTTTCTGCTTTTTCCAGCTCAGTCAACCCCTCCTCAGTGCACCACTCAAGCATCCGCTCAGAAAAATCTGGAAGACTCGCGAGCGTCTCTTGGATATGCCTTCGCAGAATTACCCGTTTTTCTTCCACCGGCAGAAACCTCTCGCCGAGGAGATCCCGCACCCGCCCAATCAGAGGCAATAACACGGCGTGCTGGTGAACCGACTGTACGGGCCGATGGAAAATAGAGCGATATAGGAGGACATTTTCCTTCCCATA
>MFJZ01000056.1:11948-12096 GCA_001781025.1 Candidatus Gottesmanbacteria bacterium RIFCSPLOWO2_01_FULL_49_10 | reverse complement strand
AGGCCTCAAGAAACAATGCCACGACCGCATCCATGCGTGTCGACACGATTTTATGATCCGGCGCGGCAATTCTCTCGGCGGCGGCGGCGAACCGCTTAAAATGTTCATCTGAAATTTCAGATAGACCACGAACAAGCTCTTCATCCGT
>MFJZ01000056.1:10923-11926 GCA_001781025.1 Candidatus Gottesmanbacteria bacterium RIFCSPLOWO2_01_FULL_49_10 | reverse complement strand
TCGTACGGGATGATACCCCGCTTCATCTCCGCCACGCGCTCAATTTCACGCTCCATGGCAGACGAGATGGTCATCTCCTGCGCCGGGAGATGCTGACGATACTCGTCTGGACGCTCCGGATTCATAGAAAGCATAGTATACACCATGACTAATCTCACTACCACATTCTGCGATCCCTTGACACCCGCCCCCTCGCTTCCTACACTAGTTTTATATGAAGCGCCTCCTTGCCATCCTCTTGCTCTTCTTCTTCCTCGTCCCCTCCTCAGAAGCCCTGGCACAGAAGAGTACGGATGCCATGATGTATCGGCCACCGACGCCGGGAGGCACAGCCCTGTTTGGTCAAACACACGCCTACTCCGTAACATTCCGGGGAAACGGCGAGGCAGTGGTCGCAGCCAGAATCACGATCACCAATCAGGAGGATGGTCCCCTTTCCCAGATCAATCTGCGCGTCCCAAGGGTCACTCCCACGGATATCCTGGCATTCCAGATCCTGCGTGAGGCCCAGTGCATTCGCTATGAACCTGCAACAACACCTATGAACCAGCCGGCGTGTGCGGAGTACCAGGAACCGGACTACACCACACCCTACTGGTACGGGCAGAACAAATATCAGAAAGCGTCAGTCGCCCTCAGTACAGATACGGTAGAAGTCACCCTGCCCAGATCCATCAAATCCCAGGGGTCCGGCGCCTTCCTTCTCTACTATCGTGCGTCGGGATATGCCAAAAAAAATCTCCTGGGCGCTTACGCCTTTGCCTTCCCGACGCTCCAGGTCGAGGATACGATCAATGAAGCCACTATTGGGATCACGACCGACAGCGAGCTCATCCTCAAAGGCGCCAAGGGAAGCGTGACGTACCGTGTGGAAGATGCAGGAGTGGCCATGAAATCAAACCAGATGGAAGCCGCGCCCATGCCGACCCTTGACCGCGTGAGCCAAACCATCGGCCAGGGAACAATCACGAAGAAAGCAACAAGCCTCCAGCCGCTTGACTAC
>MFJZ01000056.1:7605-10840 GCA_001781025.1 Candidatus Gottesmanbacteria bacterium RIFCSPLOWO2_01_FULL_49_10 | reverse complement strand
GATCCTCCTGGGTATCTTTATAATCATCAAGGCTATCCTGGGGAGGATCCAAGGGGTCACGGCCAACCCCACCCTGAAAGTTGCCAGTAGTAGCCCGCTTGCCGACACTATCCTCCTCGTCGGGTTGAGCTTCATCGCGGCATTCCTCGGGACAATCGCGGTCGTAAGCATGATCCTCCTCAATCAACTCGTGACCATGGCCATGCCTTACGGCACGGCTGGAATGACGACCATCCTCATCCTGCTCATTGGCTTCCTCCTCGTGGGAACCCTCTTCTTTACCCCGGCCATCCTCATGGGTTGGAAGCGAGGCGTCGGACGCGGCATTGTAACTTTTGGCCTGACAGTCCTCTGGCTCCTCATCTTTGGACTTGTGCTCCTGGCCTTCCTCCTCATGGGCAGTGCGACCGGCTACCAGGGTGGTGGCCCGATCCAGATCATGAAAAATATGATGGGAACGAATCAAACCTCAACGGATTCTGTGCGCACGATAGAGGCTCAGCCTCCCTCCCTCAACCCCTCATCCAGATAAAGAAATCCCTTTTTGGCTCGACGGGTAACTATTCGGCGTTTTTCGTATCAAATCATGTCTGCCGCCTGTTTGAGGTTCCTCGCAGTTTTAGGAGAAATGACGGTGGTGAAGCCCAAACGCTTTGCTTCTTTGACCCTCCGCTCTTCAGCGCCGATCGTGCGCACTTCGCCAAGTAATCCCAACTCTCCAAAAACTGCGGTCTTTGAGTTAATTGGTTTATTCTTGAATGAAGATAGGATAGCCAACGCAACGGCCAAATCTGCAGAGGGCTCCCCTACTTTAATGCCACCGCTCACGTTGATAAAAATGTCAAAGGTCCCAAGCGGGACGTTCAAGCGTTTTTGCAAAATCGCGACGAGTAATTGTAAACGATTATAATCCACGCCGCTCCCGACTCTTCGTGGTATTGCCAACTGACTCGGAACGACGAGTGACTGAATTTCAACGAGCATCGGCCGGGTTCCCTCCATGATGACGGTCACGACCGACCCGGGGACATTCGTTACCCGATCTTGGAGAAATAGAGCAGAGGGGTTTGTTACCTCCAGTAGTCCTTTTTCTCTCATTTCAAAGATACCGACCTCTTCGACTGCCCCGAATCGGTTTTTGAGGGTCCGCAAGATTCTGGCGTTGGCGAACCGTTCTCCTTCCAGGTACAGGACGGTATCGACCATGTGTTCGAGGACCTTAGGACCCGCAATCGCTCCCTCTTTAGTGACGTGACCGATAATGATGATCGGGATACCCTGGGACTTAGCTGCAGCGATGAGAACCTCGGTACTATGCCGTATCTGCCCCACCGACCCGGCCATACCATCAAGGTCGCCAGAAGAGAGAGTTTGGATAGAATCGATTATGACGAGACGACAAGACGATGAGACTGTAAGACCCGCTTCGCTTTGAGACTTATTGTCTTCCCGTCTTCCTGTCTTCCCGTCTTCCTGTCTTACCGTCTCCACGATCCCCTCTACATTCGTCTCTGCAAAGACGCTGATATTCTCGCCGTCTATTCCCAACCTCTTCGCCCGAAGTTTCACCTGTTCTGCCGACTCTTCGCCGGACACATACAAGCCCCCGATTTTGGCAAGGACATGAAGAAGAAGTGTCGACTTCCCGATCCCCGGATCCCCAGCCAGGAGCGTCACCGACCCCGGTACGATCCCCCCGCCCACCACGCGGTCAAACTCCCCATACCCACTCTTGAGTCTATTTTTCTCAATGTGCCTGACTTCTGAAAGTTTAACCGGTTTTGAGCTTTGCGTTGTCATTTTGAGCTTTGCGTTTTGAGCTTTGAGATCTTCTTTCACTGTTTCTATAAGTGAATTCCAGGAATCACAGTTCGGGCACTTCCCCAACCAACTCGGACTCTCATACCCGCACTGCTGGCAGATAAAGGATGAATGGGATTTCATGATTTTACTGGAACTACCTCAAACGATAGTTTTGGCAAATCGAACGTTACTCGGAAGTTCTGAAAAAATCCTACTTGACCCAATATACAATAGGGAATTTGCAAGTCTGCCGTCAAGAATGCCTGACAAGTATAATGGTAACCACACACCAATAACTCTACTTCATGATAGTATCCTAAAATTGTATCTCCTCCCACCCCACGAAGAATACTCTTTTTCCCGCTTGATGGAATAATCCCGGAGGCCACTGCAAGCGGTGAATGGATTATGGTCACAGGACTGCCGGAATCGATTAGACAAGTTACCGCAATTCTGTATTCTCCAAGATTGGCTTCAATTAACGGAATATATACAAATTTACCAGGAACCGAAGGATCTTCGATATAAGAATATGTCCATTTCATTATCGAAGGCATGGAACAAATGAGCCATAGCGTTTGGCAGATCGCATCAAAGCAGCACTCAGAAACCCTCCCTGCTTGGCCGTTTCTAAAGCCTTCTTAGGAGTTTTTTCCGCACTTACGACAAATAATGTATTATTTTTTCGTATCGTTGCAAGCCAGAAACCCGTTTTTTTGAATTTATGAATGGGAGTAAGTTTTTTCATAAATATCGCTTCATCCATTATACGAACACCGCCAAATCAACGCAAGCCGCCTCGCCCGGGCACTTCCCCAACCAACTCGGACTCTCATACTCGCACTGCTGGAAAACGAAGGAAAATCGCAGTTTCATAACTTCAAGGAATACATCTTCATCATCCGTAGTCCTTAAGCGAAGTCGAAGCATATACGATGAGCGGAATTTCATGAAGAGTATTGTACACCAAAAAACCAAGGGGGTAGTCAGTGAGATGGTTTCGAGAGATTTTCCAAAGCTTTGGCAAAACGAGATTGCGTAAGCACCATCATCGTGTCTTGTCCGACTTTGTTCGGAGTATCATAATCGCGTTTCTCTGCCGCAACCGTAAAGCCAATCCTACGGGCAAGCTCGATATCCTCACCCTCATCGGGTTCGAATGCTTTCATGATAGTAAGTTCTTTATACGGTTCGCCGCTTTTCTGATACCGCTCTTTATGTCGTTCAAAAACCCCAACGAGGGACTTTATGACCCAACCCTGCTTGAGATCTTCTCTCATCGCGTGCTCTCCTTCCGGTAGTGTTGTATCGGCTAGGTCGTACCACCAGTTAAATTCGGTCAATTCGGCCTGAGACGACACGGCCCCTCGTTCTTTCAAAAATCGAAATCGGCTCTCTTGACCTGGGTCATATCGAGCATCGTTTTTGTCAG
>MFJZ01000056.1:2963-7570 GCA_001781025.1 Candidatus Gottesmanbacteria bacterium RIFCSPLOWO2_01_FULL_49_10 | reverse complement strand
GGGAGTCATGGTACCGGTGGTTGACGAATCGAAGGGATTGATTGCACCGCTGTCACTTTCAGAAGCCACGGCATCAAGCATGGAAGCGATTTGCCGATCGGCTTCATGTTGTGCGTCGAGAGGTCGAATTTCTCCGAGCTGCCTGCCCGCCATATCAACGAGTGGCGTCATATCGACACTTGAACGCAAGCTATCGAGGGTAACTTCAGAAACCATAACGTGCGTAGTGCAAATTTATCGATACCCAATCGGCTTCTCAGTCAGGGTCATGCTGAGGCTGATTTTTCGTTTATCTGCCTGAATGTCTTCGACGACACAGGTAATTTCTTGTCCTGCCTTGGGCTCCTCGCCAGGCGCGACTTTGCTGATATGGATAAGCCCTTCGACGCCGGGCGAGAGCGTCACAAATATCCCGTACGGCGTGACGCGCGACACCGTGCCCTTGATGACGCTATCTTTTTCAAACATATCCAAGACACTCTCCCAGGGATCCGGTAGCAATTGCTTCAAGGAGAGCGTGAGTTTGCCGGTTGCTGCGTCTACACCGATCACTTTTACCTTTACCGTATCTCCGGGCCTGATGTAGGAATTGGGGTCATCAACCTTCTCCCAGGCAATCTCCGAGATATGGATAAGTCCTTCTACCTCGTGCTCCACCCCGTCTTTGGTGACTTTAAATTTAGCAAATGCACCAAACGGGACGACACCGGTAATCGTAGCCTGGACAGACTCTCCCACAGGGATAGCCCCCAGTACCTCCTTTTGCTTGGCAAGTGCTTCTCCTTCAGAGACCGCACGCTGGGAAAAAACGAGACGATTGGTCGCTTTGTCAACTTCTATAACCTTGGCCGAGACTTTACGCCCGGAGAGCTTGTCCATTTGCTTCACCATGGCGCTGTCAAGCTGCGACTGCGGGATATAGCCCCGAAGTCCCCCGTAATCGACCAGTATCCCACCGCGTACGGGCTCTTTGAAAAGCACTTCAACCGGCTCTCCCTTCTTTTGGTGGTCGACCAGGTCTTCCCAACGTTTTTCAAAGATACTGCGCCGTAGCGACACGACGGGTTGTCCGCGGTCATTTTCTTCAACGATCACCTGACACACCACCGAGTCCCCGGTCTTGAGAGCCATAAGCGCGTCTTTATAGTTTTCAAGCTCGCGATCTATAACCACGCACTCGGTCTTTCTACCGATATCGACGGTGATTTCTTTGGGGGTGACGCGCCCTATAACCCCTTTGACGACGTCTCCTTTTTTGAGACCTTGAAGCTTGTACCCAGTGAGAGCCAAAAGCTCCTCCATGGTCTGGGGTTGTTTTAAAGCTGGTATAGAAGTTTTTTGAGAAGTATTCCCGTTGCCTTCTTTAGTTTTGAGTTTTGAACTTTGAGTTTTGATTTTGTCTTTTGCCATTCATTGCTACCGCCTTTCGCTTGGAGTACCTCTATTATACCCGATCCCCATGTTTCATACAACCGCCTGTAAGTGATTCGGCTCGCCGAATGAAAGATGGAAATGGAGGTGCTTGGAGTCCTGGTAGCAACCAAGGTTCGTAAGGATCCGGCAGGAACCGTGTTTGGCAGTCACGTCAGATGCAATGCGCCGGATAACGGAAAAGAGCTCACCGAGAAGCTGGTCATCGCAGTCCGGAGAAAGGATATCGGGGATATGCGCCTTCGGGGTAACGACTATGTGCACCGGCCAGTGCGGCTTGGTGTGATGAAGCGCAAGGACGCGATCTGTTTCAAAGACTTTATTAACCACAACCTTGCCATGTAATACTTTCTCACAATAAAAATCGTCCATGAAGGCATTATACATCCCAAATCACTTATAAATCCGAAGGTTTTATCACCAATTCCCTCTCCCAATGTCCAACACCTTTTCACTCGCGGCGATATGTTGAAATTTTTCCACCGAACGAACTGGTGCAATCATACCATCGGTTTCTCTATATCGTTTTCCTGATTTGCCGGCATAGGTATGTCCCCGCTTGATACGAATAAATCCTGCTTTTTCATAGAACTTGACCATCCACTCCTTCGTCATATCGGTACATAAATACACGATATCGCAACGAGCACGCTGTAGCTCCTCCATCGCTTTTTGAAGTAAGAGTGTGCCAACTCCTTTGTTTCTCTTATCCTTTCGTGTACAAAGCCCTCCGATACCACCGAGCGTTATTGTCATATTTTCAAAGAGTATTGAACGCCGAAGCAGAGCTACTACACCAATGACATCGTTTCCCTCCTCCACGACGACGTATCCAATCCTATCATCTCCGCTGCAAAATTTATCTTTCCCGACCATACGCTCTTGGGGTGTTTGGTTTGAAGCCCACGAAAAGCTTTCCTTATGAATGGCATCCACCTGAGCCTTCAACTCGTCCGGAAGGGATACATAAATATGGACTTTCATGCTGCCATTGTAGCACCATCCCGACACCACCTTGACCTACCCGCGCCCTCCGTAGCCTTGGCGAAGGAGGGTCTTCCCAAACTCGTCTCAATGGTAAACCGTTTTTGTACTATACTGATCGCATGATGCGATCGCTGTTCGGGCTGCTTACCGCAGGAACGGTAGGTATGAGTGCGGTGCTGGGGCAGTTTAGTGAGCCCTATGAACCCGAGTGGACACTCGTGGCAACCGGCGATGTGATACCCGCCCGATCGGTTAATTACCAAATGACGACGCGCAAAGACTTCCTCTGGCCCATCCGTGATATTGCACCGCTTCTTGCTTACGCGGATCTGACGCTTATTAACTTAGAATCGCCCCTTGTCCCCAAGTGTCCGCTCACCAATACCGGTATGGTATTTTGCGGTGACCAGCGATTTGTTGAAGCATTGAGCTTTGCTGGTGTTGACATAGCGAACCTTGCCAATAATCACATACTCAATCACGGCTGGGAAGGCGTGAGAGAAACAGAATATTCGCTTAGCAAGCCCGGCATAGAGACCACGGGGCCCATCACAGAAGGAGCATGTGCGTACCAGGCGTATTTTTGCAGCAAAAAGGTGATAAAAACTGTGAAGGGTATGAAGATAGGATTTGCAGGATATACGATCGTGGGGAAAAAAGTTGATGAGGAAGTACTCACTTCAGATATTGCGCAACTCGACAGCCAGGTAGATGTGCTCATTGTTTCTTTCCACTGGGGCAGAGAGTATAGCAGGCTACCGGTCGGTGAACCCGATGATCCGCGGGTGATCGGACGGCTCTCGGTCGACAGCGGCGCAGATGTGGTAATCGGCAATCACCCGCACTGGATCCAGGGCATGGAATATTACCGCGAGAAACCGATTTTCTATGCACTCGGCAATACCATCTTTGACCAGGAATGGAGTAAAGAAACGAAGGAAGGAATTATTACCGAGTTTCGCTTTCGCGGCACGAACATAACGGATATCACCATTCATCCGCTTCGCATTACCGGTTATGGTCGCGCACAGCTTCTGAATGGGAAAGAAAAAGAGGAAATTCTGGAGGTGTTTCAACAAGCCACGAGTCAGCTGGCAACAACGCCTATTGGAAACTAATAAAACCGCTCCTCTGTTCCACCACTCCCAGCTTGATCTAATTAATCTAAAAGCACAGTTGCCTCGGCAATGACCTATCTTCCCGGAGCCTTGCGACTCAGGTATTGTCGACGCTAAGACGTTTGACTTCTGAGTTCGGAATGGGATCAGGTCGTTCCATCTCGCTCAGATCACCGAGACAACTGTGCTTTCAAATCTCTTTCAACTCATGTAGTTGCACAATAAGGGAAAATCCACAGGACATCCTTTTTCATAATATTCATCGAAAACGAAAGGATGATACCCTCTGTTCTCCACAATATTTGGTCTATTAGTACGAGTAAGCTAAACACCTTGCGGTGCGTACACTTCTCGCCTATCAACGTCGTATTCTGCAACGGACCTTGTAACGATTCTTCATCTTGGGGTGGGCTTGGCGCTTGAGATGCTTTCAGCACTTATCCCGTCCAGATATAGCTACCCTACGATGCCGGTTTTCCGACAATAGGCACACCAGGGATCTGTTCCTCCGGGTCCTCTCGTACTACGGAGAACTCCCCTCAAGAATCGAGCGCTTGCACAGGATAGAGACCGACAAAAATGTTACTCGTCAATAACGAGGTGCCATATTTCTATGGACACTCTGTATATCGCTATACAGTTCGGACTATATCTTCCCCACAGCGCAGAAGCGTGCGGGGTCTGACATATAGTCTCTGAGGGTTCCACGATTAAATCGGGGCCTTCCCTGCTGATAATCCGCACCAACAAATTGTTACCAAGGGGTATTGTTGGATGCTCGGAGTTTCCAGCATATAGTCAGATTTTACATTTCACTTAAGTGTAAGTAAAAATGGCTTTCATGTTAACAGTAAATAATCTCGATGGGGTTTCTTAAATAAACGTCTGAAAGCGGACAGCTTTGAATCTCCAACTGTCTCACGACGTTCTGAACCCAGCTCGCGTACCCTTTTAACCGGCGAACAGCCGGACCCTTGGGAGCTTCTCCACCCCCAGGATAGGATGAGCCGACATCGAGGTGCCAAACCGCCTCGTCGATATGGACTCTCGGAAGCGATCAGCCTGTTATCC
>MFJZ01000056.1:695-2899 GCA_001781025.1 Candidatus Gottesmanbacteria bacterium RIFCSPLOWO2_01_FULL_49_10 | reverse complement strand
TCGGAAGCGATCAGCCTGTTATCCCCGGGGTAGCTTTTATCCGTTAAGCCCGGTACCTCCCACGAGGTATCCGAGGATCACTAACACCGACTTTCGTCCCTGCTCGACTTGTAAGTCTCGCAGTCAAGCTGGCTTTTGCGTTTGCACTTGAGTGCCCTGGTTTCCATTCAGGGTTAGCCAACCTTTGTACGCCTCCGTTACACTTTTGGAGGCAACCTCCCCAGTTAAACTGCCTACCAGGCAGTGTTCTTCTCCTGGATTTTTATGCAGGAGTAAGTCAGATTTCCTCATTTCGAAGAGAGGTATTTCACTGGCGCACTAAAATCTTTCGATTTCAGTGCTCCCTCCTATGCTCGACAGTCAAAATAAGGTCCTCAGTGCCAAGTTGCAGTAAAGCTCCACGGGGTCTTTTTGTCCATGTGCAAGTAGGCCGCATCTTCACAGCCATTTCAATTTCGCCGGGTAATGGTTCAAGACAGTCACTACGTCGTTCTACCTTTCGTGCGGGTCGGAACTTGCCCGACAAGGAATTTCGCTACCATAGAACAATTATAGTTATTGCTGCCGTTCACCGGAGCTTGTGTACCTGGCTTCTTTAATTGCTTAAAGTCACTGAGCACACTTAACTTACCGGCACTGGGCAGGTGTCAGCCCCTATACGTGGCCTTACGGCTTCGCAGAGACCTGTGTTTTAGTTAAACAGTCGCGTAGTGTCATTTACTGTGGCCCGCCTTGCGGCGGGCAGGGCATCTCCCAAAGGTTACGCCCAGCTTTTGTTGCCGAGTTCCTTGAACCACTGTCGCCCGCTTGCCTTGGTATACTCTACCAGCGCACCAGTGTCGGTTTGCGGTACGGAAAAAAAGTGCCTCGCAACGAAACTTTTCTCGAAAACGAAACTATCTGTGTTGCCCGCACCTTTCGGCTTGGACTCCTATTCGCTTCTTAATTAAACAGAGTTACGGATTTGCCAGTTACTCCTGTCTCAAAGCTTAAAGGCCAACGAATCAGCCCACAGACACGTCCCACTTTGTCGTTCCTTTGCGTCTTAATCGACACTTCCTTGTAACGGAATATCAACCGTTTCTACATCGAGCTACACCGCCAAATGGCGGTCTCGCCTTAGATCCGACTTACCCGAAGTCGACGAACGTTGCTTCGGAAACCTTGCGCATTCGGCATGGATGATTCTCACATCCAAACGCTACTCATACCGGCATTCTCACTTCTGACCGCTCCACACCGCCTTACGGCGTATGCTTCACTGCAGTCAGAACGCTCCCCTACCACTCTCCGCCAAAGGCGGAGAATCTCTATCTTCGGCGCTCTGCTTGAGCCTCGATCATTTTCGGCGCCACGGCTTTCATCCAGTGAGCTGTTACGCTTTCTTTAAAGGATGGCTGCTTCTAAGCCAACCTCCTGGGTGTCTTAAAACCATGACTTCCTTAACCACTGAGCAGAGACTTAGAGGCCTTAGATGAGAATCAGGGCTGTTTCCCTTTTGACACACGAGCTTAGCCCCGCATGTCTGACTGGCCGAATAACGATGTAAGTATTCGGAGTTTGATTGAAGGCGATTCCTTGCGAAACCGTGATCATTCAGTGCTCTACCACTCCATCGCTTGATCGACCGCTATACCAAAATATATTTCGGGGAGAACCAGCTATCTCCGGGTTCGATAGGCATATTACCCCTAACCACAGGTCGTCTCACAGATTTGTAACTCTGACGAGTTCGGGCCTCCTCCCGACTTTCGTCGGGGTTCACCCTGCCCATGGTTAGCTCACCCGGTTTCGGGTCTACCGCTACCTGCTAGGACGCCCGTTTAGGGCTCGCTTTCACTGCGCCTCCCCCTCAAAATTTGCTCACTAAAAATTTGCGCACGCAAATTTTCAGTGCACATTATGAATGAGCAAATTTTGAGGGTTAGACTTGCAGACAACGGTAACTCACCGGTTCATTCTTCAATAGGCACGCGATTATTCGTGCTCCGCACGAAAGCTATCAGCTATCAGTCGTCAGCTATCAGACAAATAAGAAGTATGTTATAAATTTACCTCCATATAAGCTGAAAGCTAAAAGCTGATGACTGAAGACTTTTGTGCGAAGCACAAACTCTCGCTGTTTGTTAGCTGACAATTTCAGGTACTCTTTCATTCCCCTTCCGGGGTGCTTTTCACCTTTCCCTCACGGTACTCGTTCACTA
>MFJZ01000056.1:0-618 GCA_001781025.1 Candidatus Gottesmanbacteria bacterium RIFCSPLOWO2_01_FULL_49_10 | reverse complement strand
TGTGGTTATCTATTCCGAGACATTCTCCTACCGTCAACACATCCCACGACTTCTGCCCCACAACCCCGAGCTAAGCTCGGTTTAGGCTTTTCCGCTTTCGCTCGCCGCTACTGACGGAATCTCAATTGATTTCTTTTCCTCATCCTACTTAGATGTTTCAGTTCGGATGGTGCCCCATCCGTCGCTATCAGTTTCCGCACCGTAAACCAAATGTGCCTCGTGTGTCCAATGAGACCAATTTGATCCATGGTGCGAAAACTGTTTTACGACGGATTGTCCCGCAGAGCGGGACGGATTTCTCCATTCGGAAACCGCCGGATCACGGGAGTATGGCTCCTCCCCGACGACTATCGTGGCCATATACGTCCTTCCTCGGCACAAACGCCCTAGGCATCCATTGTCAGCTTTATAGCATTGCGGAGAACAAAGAGTAGTACCAAAAAAACGGTACTATCCCTTGCTCCCAACGAATATGTACTGTAAAAGGAGGATCCGTATGGATTCCCCCTTATGATGCAACTACTTTCATAATCTATACACGAGGAATTTCACCTCATGTGTATAGAGCTCGTTTACTTGTCAAAGAGCAATCGCAAACAGTAAACTTCAAAATTAAAA
>MFJZ01000055.1:8147-13049 GCA_001781025.1 Candidatus Gottesmanbacteria bacterium RIFCSPLOWO2_01_FULL_49_10 | reverse complement strand
CAAAATTTCTGCTGACGTCATCTTTAACCTCATCGAATGGGATGGTCTGGATACACCGCTGTCGCTTGCGGCATTTGACGCGCTTGAAGCAACACAGATTCCCTATACTGGTGCGACGAAGGAGGCGATTATCGTCTGCAACGATAAAGCCAAGATGAAGGCGGCACTTGATACAGCTGGCCTGCCTACTCCACGATGGCAACTGTTTGTAACCAGTGAGGAACCGATACGACCTGATTTGCAGTTTCCCGTGATTATTAAGCTTGCGCGTGAGCACTGTAGTGTGGGGCTGACCAAGGATGCCGTCGTCGCTAGACCAGAAGATTTACCTTCTATAGTAAAAGAGCGCGTCAATACGTTTCATCAGCCGGTGTATGCCGAGGAGTTTATCACCGGTCGGGAGTTTCAGGTCACCCTTCTTGATAGCGAAAAGGGTCTCATGGTGCTGCCCCCGGCGGAGATCATGTTTGACACCCATGGCACGAACGCCTTTCTCACGTATAACAGTCGGTGGGAGGAGGGACACGCAGATTATAAAGAATCTCATGTCACCAAAGCAACGCTTACCCCCTTACTCATGCAAAGGCTGTATCGCATAAGCCACAAGACGTTCCGGGCGTTTGGTTTTCACGATTACAGCCGATTGGATATTCGCCTGCGCGGGGAGGAAATCTTTATTCTAGAAGCCAATGCCAACCCCGGCCTGGGAGACAGCGATGACTACGGCATGACGGTTTCCTATAAAGCCGTAGGCATGACGTTTGCTGATTTCTGTTGGGAGGTTGTGGGATCGTGCTTAAGAAGAAATAACAAAATTCTGCTCTAGACGACTTTTCTTGTTTTTCGGACACGTGTCCATCGAAGAAGATGTAATTACGAAGCAGGAAAGAGCTTGGCGGTGGAAATGGTAAACTTGGGTAGGTTCGCTTCATCCTTTGCAATCACCATAAGGAGTTGCTCCTGCCAGCGGCGGACGAGCTTAAACTCCTTCCGTCCCTTTTTAATTTTTTTCCGTTTGAGATCGTAATCCATCCACCGATCACGGAACTCTTTCCATGGGTAGGACTTCTTTTTACCGGATGCGCTGTCCAAAAGAACGATTCTGCTGTTGCGTGCAGAGTAGCCAGAAACGACAGCCCAGTGACCTGAATCAGGATGAGGTACGTCTTTTTCATCCAGATCATAAAGGTAAGAGACCAGTACCGCGCGCGGCGCATTGGGTGAGTATTTAAGAGCGCTTTGCAGATGATGAAGTGTCGCGTACTCGACAATCAGAACGGGAAATCTAAGTTTGTTGACTGCGGCAACAATATTTTTTGTCGTCGTTCCGTTGCGATTCGTTTTACAAAGATCGATAAGTGAGGCAAGAGACCGCCGTTTTCCTAAAATAGCCAACGCAGATTTGAGCGCCGATGGCCCACAAGTGGTGTCGTCCGGTTGTTGAAATGGTGTGATGTGTGATCTACCCATAGGATATGTTAGGCCGCATCCGTCAACAAATTGAATACTTTAAATTTGAAGGTGCGCCACAAAGGGACGTATCGGAAAATACCTAGAAAGTTATTTTCGAACGAACCCTTAGCGCGCGGATACGAGACAATTGTACGCTTCCGAAAGGCGTTGAACAAGACCTATAGTAGCTTGTTTGCCGCGTTAACCAGATTGGCCATGAGGTAGGCGACGTTGACCGGGCCGACTCCCCCGGGCGTGGGGGTGTAAAAGGAGGCTACGTCTTTGATGTCATCTTCTTCATAATCCCCATGAAGCTTTCCTGTGCTATCTCTCCAAAGTCCGACGCTTATGAGGATGGCTCCCCTTTTTATGTTGTCACGTCGTACAACATTTGGCTTCCCTACGCAGTTGATGAGGATGTCGGCGGCTTTGGTAACTTCGTTGGGATTGGGGGTTTGGGAATGGACTATGGTCACCTTGCAGCCTGTCTTTAAAAGTGCGTCGGCTATCGGTTCGCCAGCTGTCTCTCCCCTCCCGAGGACCATGATGTGCTGTTTTTTGAGCCACAGATCAAATTGGGCTAATTGGACTGATGTGTCTAATTGGGCAAAAACAAAACGCAAAATTGCGATGACCGCCTCGGCGACAGGGACCGGGTAGGGTGAATTTGGAAGAAATCCATCGACGTCCTTAGACAAAAGTATAGTACTACACAGTGCTGTACTTTGTGCATCAAGCGATTCGGGCAGAGGGCGTTGGAGAATGATACCGTGGATGGCGGGATTGGTATTGTATTTTTCAATTATACTTTGTATTTGCTGATAGCTGACGTCTGATTGCTGATGACTCAAAATAAGTTTCGCTCCCATTTGTTCAGCGGCTTTTTGTTTTTGCTTGATATAGGAGCGAGATCCCAGGTCGTCGCCGACCAGGATGACGGCAAGCGTTGGAATAGTTCCTTTTTGGGCTAGATCGCCTACGTCTGCTGCAAGATGAACAAGTATGTCATGTGCGAGAGCACGTCCATCTATTTGCATATATCAGATTACTTCCCGATAATCATTGCGGCCGCAACGCCCACCGCTGTCGCAACGCCGCCCATGATAAGTGTACGGACTCCGTTTCTCACAACGGAAATGCCGAAAAATTTTCCGCTGACACTGCCGAGCAAAAATAGCGCACAAAGCGTCAGGGTAACGGAAAGTACACTTGCGCGCGCTGGATCAAAGAGAAAATAAGGAGACAGCGGAATGAAGCCCGCGACAAAGTACGATGTGAACATGATGATGCTATCTAGAAGAGACCCGCCGAGCGAGGTTTCTTTGTGGCTAAGATACTCCCGGGCTGATTGCTCGGACAGTAAGCTTCCTACGCCCATCGAGAATGCCTCAACGAAAAGAAGCACCATTCCCGTAAGGACTATTTGACTGCGCGCGACCCCGCCGACGGCAATACCCGAAAGAAGCCCAACGGTTGAGACCAGGCTATCCTCTACTCCGAAAATAAAGTTCCGGACATGGGTGGCATTTCGCAGTTCATTTTTCTTCATGCCCCTATTGTATCAAGAGATAGGGATTATGAAAACGTTCGTTCTTTTGAAAGACTTGTTGCGGTTGCTTGGCTCGTGGCTATTTGGTGAGACACGTGGCGGCGGCGATGGTGTCGGATTTATCCGTGAAACGCATCAAAATCACCCCGGAGGTTGCCCGTCCTAGGCGGGGGACGGAGGTGATGGGGAGCTTGACGACCTGGCCTTTAGTAGAGGTGAGGATGACGCTTTCACACTCATCTGGTACGATTTGGGAGACGACCACTTTGCCGGTTTTATCCTTGACGACGGCCACTTTCACGCCCTGGCCGCCGCGCCTTTGCTTGGGGAAGTCGCGAATCGCGGTTTTTTTGCCGATCCCCTTTTCCATGATCGTCAAAAAATCCGCGCCTTTATTTTCCTGATTAATGATATCCACGGAGACCACAAAGTCTTCTTTGCCCAGCAGGACCCCGCGCACCCCCATCGTGTCGCGGGCCGTGGGACGGACTTCATCTTCCTTAAATCGGATGGACTTACCCTCGTGGGTGACGAGCAGTATGTCGTCGCTGCCGCTTGTAAGCTTGGCCCAGGCAAGCTCATCACCCGCTTCGCCTTTCGGCGAGCCCGCTTCGAGCTTGATGGCGACAATACCGCTCCTTCTGATGTTTTCGTATTCGGTGAGCTTGGACTTTTTCACGGTACCGTTTTTCGTAGCCATCAGGATGTATTTCACTCCGTGTTCTTTCTGCTCGTCTTTCTTTAAGCTATACGCGAGGACGCTTGTTACGCGTTCACCGGACTCGATGTTTATGAGGTTGACGACCGCCTGTCCCTTGCTCTGGCGGCTCCCCTCCGGGATGTCCCAGACGCGTACTTGATATACTCGTCCGCGGTCCGTGATGAAGAGCATATTATCGTGCGTAGACGCGGTAACGAGCTGGTCGATCGTGTCTTCTTCTTTTGTAGACATACCGATCACGCCTTTGCCTCCGCGCTCCTGCATCTTAAAGGTGCTGCGCGGTACCCGCTTGATGTAGCCGGATTGACTCATGGTGATGATTGCCTTTTCGTTGGGGATGAGCTGTTCGTCGCTAAACTCACCTACTTTGCTTTTGAACACCTTCGTCTTTCGGTTATCGCCGTATTTTTCTTTGAGGCGGGCGAGCTCGTCCTTGACTACTCTGAGAATCTTCTCCGGGTGGGCGAGTAAATCCTCAAGATAGTTGATAGTTTCGCGGATCATGGCGAGCTCATCCTCGATCTTCTGGCGTTCAAGCGCTGCCAGGCGTCGGAGCTGCATGTCCAGGATCGCCGTGGCTTGAAGATCCGAAAGCTTAAAGCGGGTCATGAGCTTGTTTTTGGCCTCATCAGCGTGGGCACTTTTCTTGATGATGGCGATGACCTCGTCGATGTGGTCAACGGCAATCTTCAAGCCTTCCAAAATATGCTCGCGGGCGCGGGCTTCTTTAAGTTCAAATTCACTCCGGCGCCTCACCACATCGTGGCGGTGCTTCACATACTCCTCAAGGATGAGTTTGAGGCTGCAGGTTTGCGGCGTGTTATCCACCAAGGCCACCATGTTGACGGGGAATGTTGTCTGGAGAGCCGTGTGTTTATAGAGGTTATTGAGGACCTGCTTGGGTTTGGCGTCGCGTTTAAGTTCGACGTACACGCGGATGCCGCGACGGTCGGATTCATCACGGAGGTCGCTGATACCTTCTATTTTCTTTTCTTTGACCAAGTCTGCGATTTTGGCAACCAGCAGGGCCTTGTTCACCTGGTAGGGAAGTTCGGAGATGATGATGGCACTTTTGCCGCCTCCGATATCTTCAATTTCGGCTTTGCCCCGCATGACGATTTTTCCCCGGCCGGAGGCGTAGGCGTTTTTGATCTCACTCAAGTCGTAAATCACTCCTCCT
>MFJZ01000055.1:3691-8128 GCA_001781025.1 Candidatus Gottesmanbacteria bacterium RIFCSPLOWO2_01_FULL_49_10 | reverse complement strand
ATATGCTCCATAAGGTCTTCGACGGTGATGTCAAAGTGGAAAGTCGTCAGTCGTCCGTCTTCAGATTTCAGACTTTCTGATTGTTGTTTGTCTGATGGCTGATGACTGATAGCTGATGACTTTTCTATTTTGGTTTTTCCAATCATCGCGATGATGGCATCTGCCACCTCCGTCAGATTGTGCGGCGGGATTTTGGTGGCCATGCCAACGGCGATACCTTCCGATCCCATGAGAAGGAGGTTGGGAAGCTTGGCCGGAAGATAGGTAGGCTCTTTAATGGTATTGTCAAAATTTGGGGTGAACCCGACGGTTTCCTTTTCAATATCCAAAAGCATTTCTGATGCAATTGACGATAAGCGACACTCAGTGTACCGCATGGCAGCCGGTGGGTCGCCATCGACGCTGCCGAAGTTTCCCTGACCGTCAATGAGCATATAGCGCATGGCAAAATTCTGCGCAAGCCGGACCATCGCTTCATAGACCGGTGCGTCACCGTGTGGGTGGAATTTGCCTAAGACTTCTCCCACGACTTTGGCACTTTTCGTGTAGCGGGAGGTGTGGGAAAGGCCCAGAGCGTGCATGGCGTAGAGAATCCGGCGATGGACGGGTTTGAGGCCATCACGCACGTCAGGCAGGGCCCGGGCGACGATGACGCTCATGGCGTAGTCCAGGTACGAACGCTGCATCTCTGTAACGATTTCCGATGGTACGATTTTGCCGATGTTCATTCTGATATTTACGCGGGGAGCGCTTTTTTGATATCTTCCATTGCCGCAGCTTTATTTTTCCAGTCTTTAATCTTTACCCACTTCCCTGGTTCAAGCTCTTTGTAGTGCTCGAAGAAGTGCTTGATTTTATCCTTGATGGCTTGCGGGACATCTGCAATATCTTTCCACGCGCCGTAGTAGGGATCGACTTTGAGGGTCGGGACGGCTAAAATTTTCGTATCTATCCCCTCTTCATCCTCCATTTCCAGCATTCCGATAGTGACGGCCGGGATGACCGTGCCTGGGGCGACGGATTTGTCGGAGAGCACCAACGCGTCCACAGGATCGCCGTCATCAGCTTTCGTCCCCGGCACGAAGCCGTAGTTAAACGGGTACGTGAAGGCTGTGTAGAGAAAGCGATCGACGAAGACTACCCCACTGTCGCGATCGAGCTCATATTTGATGTCCCCGCCCTGCGGGATCTCGACAAAAACATTGATTTGCTGGGGCGGGTTTTTGCCCGCGGTTAGTTTAGTCATAGAACCTCCTTTTTAAACGTTTACTTTTCTATTATATATCTAAGGTAGCTGACTTCGCCCGCCCTAGCTTGCTTTGCGACTTTTCAGTACTATTCGTACACGTCGCAAAGAGCGCTTGGTCGGCGGACTCGAGCGCCAACATTATTATATATCTAAGGTGGCGCTCTTCGCGTGCGTCTGGATAAATCGTTTTCTCGGTGGCACGTCGTCGCCCATGAGCATGGCGAACACCTGGTCGGCTGCCACGGCATCAGCGATATTGACCTGGCGCATGACGCGGTTTACCGGGTTCATCGTCGTTTCCCAAAGTTGTTCAGGGTTCATTTCTCCCAAGCCTTTATAGCGTTGGATGTTGGGCAATCCTTTGAGATCCATGCCGTGTTCCTTGACGATTTTGTTCCGTTCATCATCTGAGTACGCGTAGCGAATGTTTTTACCCATGGTTACTTTATAAAGCGGCGGTTGGGCAACGTATAGGTGGCCTTTTTCGATAATATATGGGAGGTGTCGGAAAAAGAAGGTCAGAAGCAAGGTCATTATATGTTCGCCATCGACGTCAGCGTCGGTCATAATGATAACGCGGTGGTAGCGAAGTTTTTCGGCATTGAGGCTGTCCGCGATTCCCATGCCCAGGGCGATGACGAGGGCTTTGAGCTCTTCAAATTCGATGATTTTATCGAGGCGCGCACGTTCGGTGTTGAGGATTTTGCCGCGAAGCGGTAGGATCGCCTGAAACTTCCGGTCTCGGCCTTGCTTGGCGCTTCCGCCAGCTGAGTCGCCCTCCACGATAAATAGCTCAGAGACTGCTGGGTCTTTTTCTTGACAGTCGGCGAGCTTGCCGGGGAGGCTTGCGCCTTCCAAGGCACCCTTCCTTATAATTGCGTCCTTGGCGGCTTTGGCGGCCAAACGGGCCTTGGCGGCCAGAAAAACTTTCTCGAGAATACTTCGTCCGTCACCCGGGTTTTCTTCAAAGTAGGTATCAAGGCCTTCCTTGACTGCGGACTGGACGAACGGTTGGACCTCGGCGTTGCCCAGTTTTCCTTTGGTCTGACCTTCAAACTGGAGATTTTGGGAGGACATCTTGACGTAGACGATAGCCGTCAGGCCCTCGCGCGTGTCATCGCCGATAATATTGTCGTCGCCGTTTTTGGTGGCGCCCACCTTTTTGGCGTAGTCGTTAATGGCGCGGGTGAGAGACATCCTGAAGCCGGTCAGGTGCGTGCCTCCCTCCACGGTGTGGATGACGTTGACATAGGATTCAACTGATTCAGAAAATCCGTCGTTATATTGGATCGCGACTTCAAGTTCGATGCCGCCGTCCGGAGACGCTTTTTTGATGGTAATGGGCTCGTGGAGCGTTATCTTATTTCTATTGAGTGCTTTGACGAGCGAGGTGATACCGCCCTCAAAGTAGTAATGCGTTTGTTGGTTCGTGCGTTCATCGACCAGGTGAAAGCTGAGTTTTGCGATAAGATACGCTCTGTCTCGAATCTGTTTTTTGACTGTGTCAAAGTTGAGGCTAATGCCGTCCTGAAATATCTCGGCATCAGGAGTGAAGGATACCGTCGTGCCGGTGTCTTGCGCCTTACCGCCAGGTTTTATCGGGCCGGTCGGAATTCCTCGTTTGTATTCCTGTATAAATATTTTTCCATCGCGGTGAACTTCCACCCGAAGATGAGTTGAGAGTGCGTTGACGACCGAGGCTCCCACGCCGTGGAGTCCTCCTGATACTTTATACGCTTTCCCTTCGAATTTTCCGCCCGCGTGGAGCTTGGTCATGACGAGCTCTAATGCGGATACGTTGTACTTGGGGACGCGGTCAACCGGTATTCCACGACCGTCATCTGTGACGGTAACGCTGTCGTCTTTATGAATCGTCACCCACACGTTTTTGGCAAAACCGGCAAGCGCTTCGTCGATAGAGTTGTCAATGATTTCATTGAGGCAGTGATGGACGCCTGCAAGTGCAGTTGTCCCAATATACATTGCAGGGCGTTTGCGGACGGGCTCGAGGCCTTCAAGAACGATGATTTGTTTGCCAGTGTAGCTCGTGGTTTTTGCCATGGATTTTTGTGGAGTTTACTCCGCACACGTTGCGATGTGGAGAAAAAAACGAGCGTCACTATCTCGCTCTACGCATCATTTTACATGATGATCGTTGGGTTGTCTAGGGAGTTTGAGAGAGGGAGAAATGCAACATCCAAGGTAAGCTTTGGGGTGATGTTGCCTAGGATGTGGGTACGGGCGACAAGGAGTGCGCGAAGAAGTTTCGTTCTTTCATTACTTCTCAGATCCGTATGGGTCTCGTGGTCGACGAGTTCCTTGTGGATGGCGGAGATTGAGAGATCAACGAAGGCAAGCGCCTCATCTCGGGTGCGGATGTGTGTGTCGATGAGTTTAAGCCGCTCCCCTACCGAAGAGGAGAGCAGTTGTTTTAATGTTTTCACACATTGGAGCTGGGTGTCTTCGTCGGATTGATTGGATTTTCCATTGCCTACGACACGGATACTATGACAACGCGAGAGGATTGTCGGGAGGAGCGCGTCGGGTTGAGCGGTTTCCAGAATGATGAGCGCGTCGCCGGGCGGCTCCTCGAGCGTTTTGAGGAAGGCGTTTTGGGCCGAGAGGCTCATGGAATGGGAATTTTTTATGACGACGCCCCGAGTCCGCGAGGCTATTGGCGAGAGCGTTAACTGTTTTGTGAGTGTTCGCACCGCATCGATTCCAATAGTCGCTTCATCGTCTTGGATCGTAATCTGATCGATGGGAGCGATCGTGGCTTTTGCGAGCGTTTCTCGAATATAGGCAAGTCGATCATCCTGAGAGCCGCCGGTTACGAGATATGCATGCATACAATATTAACTTGCTGTGTATTCATCGCTGAACTCAAGAGCCCCCAGTTTTCGCACGTACTCTTCACTGTTGCTGTATTGTAGTATTATACATATATGCCAGAATCTGCCCAAGAACTTCTTTCCATTCTCGTCTCCGATGGTCAGTTGAACCAGGAGCAGTCAGACGCAGTGCGTCTGGAGTCTCTCAATACGGGTACGCCAGTCGAGGATATCCTCGCGCGCAAGCGTATAGTTTCCGATCTTGCGATAACTCAGGCGCGCGCGAAAGTGTTAGGCATTCCTTTTGTCGCCCTTGAGGGGAAAGCCATATCTCCTGATGTCGTTAACTTTATTCCG
>MFJZ01000055.1:1955-3681 GCA_001781025.1 Candidatus Gottesmanbacteria bacterium RIFCSPLOWO2_01_FULL_49_10 | reverse complement strand
GACGATCTTATTTCCCATATGGAAGACCTCTATACCCAATCCCTCGGCGCGGACGTGACGGCGGCCCTCAGGGAGTCGACCCCAAACAGCGTTAAGACCTATGAGGCCGGACATTTAGGAGAAGTTATTAGAGAGGCGCCGATAGCGCAGATAGTCTCGGCAATTTTAGAACAAGCAATGCGTACCCGCGCGTCCGATGTCCACATAGAACCACAGACGGGCGATACGAGAGTGCGCTATCGGGTCGATGGTATCCTACAAGAGCGACTTGCTCTTCCCAGGGGACTCCATGAGGCGGTCGTTTCGCGGATAAAGATTCTTTCTGATATGAAAATTGACGAAAAGCGCATTCCTCAGGATGGACGTTTTAATTTTAAGATGGGCGAATCCGAGGTTGATCTGCGTGTTTCGACACTTCCTACCGTTCATGGAGAAAAGATCGTGATGCGTCTTCTCAAAAAATCAGGAGGAATCCCGACCTTGCAAGAGCTGGGTTTGCGGGGTTTGGCCCTCAAAAATCTCGAAACCGCAATGCTCCGTCCCCACGGCATTATCCTTGTCACCGGTCCCACCGGATCGGGAAAAACAACGACGCTCTATGCCGTCCTTGCTCGCCTCAATAGCGCTCGTGTCAATATTATGACGCTTGAGGACCCCGTCGAGTATGAGATAGCGGGCGTCAATCAGGTGCAGATCAATCCCGCAGCGGGCCTGACATTTGCCACAGGGCTCCGGTCGTTTCTGCGGCAAGACCCCAATATTGTCCTCGTCGGAGAGATTCGCGATACGGAAACGACGGATCTTGCGATTCAGGCCGCGCTTACCGGTCATTTGGTATTTTCTACGCTTCATACCAATAACGCTGCAGGAGCCGTGCCGCGGCTTCTTGACCTTGGCGCTGAACCTTTTTTGGTCGCCTCGGCAGTAAACGCCATTGTCGGACAACGCATTGCGAGACGGATTTGCCCCACCTGCAAAGAAGAGTATATACCCGAGCAGTCGGTGGTCGATGATATGAAAAAAACACTGGGTACCCTGGTTCCACCGGATAAAAAAATTGTGCTCTACCGCGGAAAGAAAACGATGGGGGATCTCCCTTGTCAGTCGTGTGTCGGCATGGGATACGTCGGGCGACTGGGAATTTTTGAGGTATTTCCTGTCTCAGAAATAATGAGTAAACTTATTCTTGCACGGGCTCCAATGGGGGACATCGAGAAGCAAGCAGTATCTGAGGGCATGATCACCATGAAACAAGATGGATACATGAAGGCGCTCGAAGGAGTGACGACTCTTGAGGAAGTATTGAGAGTAGCACAAGATTAAAAAAAGTCAGGAGTGTATAGTGAAAAGTGTAAAGTGAAAAGCGTAACTACACTCTACACTCTACACTTTTGACTTATTTATGGATATTCAACAACTCTTTTCAGAAGCTGCTAGGCTTGAGGCCTCCGATCTACATCTCATTGTCGGGTTTCCCCCGATGTTTCGGATTCACGGGGTATTGAAGCCCATGGAAGCTACGCAGACCGTTACCGTTCCAGACGCCGAGCAACTCGCATTTACCCTTTTTACGCCGGAGCAGAAGGAATTATTCCTGACAAACAAAGAAATAGATTTTTCCGTCGCCTCCCCGGTCGGGAGGCTTCGGGCAAATATTTACTATCAGCAGAATTCGATCGCCGCAGCATACAGGCTCATTCCCTCAAAGATAAGAACCATCGATGAG
>MFJZ01000055.1:1337-1864 GCA_001781025.1 Candidatus Gottesmanbacteria bacterium RIFCSPLOWO2_01_FULL_49_10 | reverse complement strand
GGAAGACCCTGATGTTGTTTTGGTGGGAGAGCTACGTGATTTTGAAACGATTCAAGCTGCACTCACGGTGGCAGAAACCGGGCACCTTGTGTTTGGGACACTGCATACGAACTCTGCGGCGCAAAGTATTGACCGGATCGTCGACGTGTTTCCGGAAAACCAGCAACCCCAAGTACGACTGCAGCTTTCCTCCGTCATCGAAGGGATTTTGGCACAGCGACTCGTCCCTGCTGTTGCGGGGGGCCGCATGGCGGTCGCAGAGGTGATGACTGCCACTCCTGCGGTGAAAACGACGATCCGCGACGGAAAGACGCATCTGTTGGACAATACCATTCAAACCTCCGGAGAGCTCGGTATGATGCTCCTTGAATCCGCACTTCTGAAAGCCGTGAAAGAGGGAAAAATCAGTGCGGAAACAGCAGTCTCCTATGCCATCCGTCCGGATGAGATCAATCGGGTGCTGAAAGGGGTATAGGAAAGGGTTGTGTCTCATGCCTTTTTTTTCTTACATAGGGCGCGACAGTGAC
>MFJZ01000055.1:600-1320 GCA_001781025.1 Candidatus Gottesmanbacteria bacterium RIFCSPLOWO2_01_FULL_49_10 | reverse complement strand
GGCTGCCCGACTTCTCCGAGATAGAAAGCTTTTCGTCGTCTCGCTTCGTGAATCCAAAGAGCAAGGGCTCGCGACGCTTGCCAATCGGTTCCGAAAGGTAGGGTTTGGCGATATCGTCAATTTCACACGACAACTTGCGACGATGATCGTGGCCGGGCTGTCTCTCCCGGATGCGCTGACGATCCTCCGTGGCCAAACCACCAATCCCGTATTTACGCGGATGCTTCTCGATATAGAGCATCAAATCGTAGGTGGCGGGAACCTGGCTGACTCGCTTGCTAAATACCCGGGCGCGTTCAGTCCTATCTATATCGCACTCGTTCGCGCAGGTGAATCCTCGGGGACCCTTGACCAGGTGCTTGCAAGGCTTGCTGAGACACTTGAATCGCAGCGGGAGTTCAGGAGTAAGGTGAAGGGAGCCATGATCTATCCGGTCATTATCATCATCGGCATGGCAGCCGTCGTTATGATTATGATGACCGTCGTTGTTCCCAAGCTTACTGATATTTATAAAGATTTCAATATCGAGCTTCCCACAGCGACGAAACTCCTTATCGCTACGTCTCACATTTTTGTCAATTTTTGGTGGCTTATCCTCATGGTTTCATTTGGCAGTTTTATCCTCTTTCAAAAATGGCGAAAAACGACTGTCGGCGAGATGATGGTTGATAGAGTGTTTCTGCGGCTTCCGGTGATTGGGGATTTACAAACGAAAGTGCT
>MFJZ01000055.1:0-585 GCA_001781025.1 Candidatus Gottesmanbacteria bacterium RIFCSPLOWO2_01_FULL_49_10 | reverse complement strand
CCGGACACTGGGTATGCTCATTACATCCGGCATTCATATCCTCGCCGCGCTCCAAATACTCAAGGCATCGCTCGGAAACGTCCTATTTCGAAACGCCATTGACGATATTGCCAAGAAGGTTGAAAAGGGGTTTCCGCTGGGGGAAACGTTTGCCCGGCACAGTGTATTCCCGCCCATTGTCTCCCAGATGATGAAGGTCGGTGAGGAGACAGGGAAACTGGATGAGACGCTCAATAAGTTATCGCGCTATTTTGAAACCGAATCAGAGCATCTTATCCGGGGGCTGACGACCGCAATCGAGCCCATCATCATGGTTGTTTTGGGGCTTGGCGTCGGATTTATCGTCATTTCCATCATCACGCCTATATATAACCTGACCAGCCAGTTTAAATAAGCTCGAATGAGAGTCGAATGAGAGTTGCCACTTGACAAGTGTTTTTGCGCTGTGATACACCAGTACTAGAGATAATTTATGAAAAGTCCGAAAGCTGCCCAGACGTTAGGATTTACCCTCATTGAACTTCTCATCGTTATTGCACTCCTTGGTGCTTTGGCAGTAGGGCTTCTGGCAACGATTGACCCCTT
>MFJZ01000054.1:4713-7646 GCA_001781025.1 Candidatus Gottesmanbacteria bacterium RIFCSPLOWO2_01_FULL_49_10 | reverse complement strand
CGTTTGAAGGAAGTGGTAGAGGCGTATCATCTGGATCAGGCAGTCGATCGGTTCCGGGAGTTCCTTTCGGAGTCTCGTTTTCTGCCAGAGCTTGATTTGACAGCCTATAGCTATGCGCGCCTCAAGCGCGCAATAACGGAACAGTTTGTTCCCGGATGAATCATGAACGACTTCGTTACACAATATCATGATGTGTAGGTTGTACCCCGCGGCCGCGCATCGCAACATACATCATGGGAAATACCTTATTCTATATGCTCCAGGGGTTGGCCGAAGGAGTTTCGTCGAAACGGGAGTCGGACTGACCATGTGACCAGCAATAATCGTTAGTGTAGGAATGAGTTTCGCAGCTTCGGGCATAAAGGGCTTCATAACTGACTGAAGGTCTCTCCCCACATATGATCCCCATGCAGGTTCTAAGATTTTCATCGCCTCCCGGCGCTCCTGGTTCGGCAGCAATCGCTTCATCGCTTCGGCAGATGCTTTCCATTCTTGATAGCTTCGAAAACCCGGTAGGTGATAGAGAAGGGCTTTGTCGGGTTCTTTGTCAAAATATTGTGCGTGGCCGACTTCATGCATAGCAACGGCAAGCTTCGGATGAAATATCATGCCAGACTCCATTCCGGGACTATAGTGGTTAGCCCGATGAAGTTTTGCGCGCACCCACGGATAGGCGAGTGCAGTCTTAAATATTTTATAGGCAATAGTGTTTTTATCGAGAATCGACGTATCTACGTGTACTTCCGGATGGTTTTCTTTGAGTCGCTGCCCGACTTTTGCTATCACAGCCGTAAGAAGACGATCAGTGTACTCCTCAAGCGTGGGACTTCCTCCGATGTGGATTTCCACATGGTTTTTCCATGGTTCATCTTTCCAATGCTTGAACACTTCCTGTGCAGTTTCCGGAGTAGGTCGTTTGAACAGGTCGCTAGGTGTGCCTAGGATCAGATGGGTCCGAACGGCGCCCATATGACCGAGGGTGTCGGCGATTTCGTCGTCTGGGTGATAGATAACGGTGAGAGAACCACCTTCTTTGGATTGGGTGGTCCAGCGCATTTGTTCGGGCAGGTTTCCGGAGGCTTCGCGTTCTGTCATATAAGCTTATAGTATATCATACGTTCGATTATTGCTTCAAGACTCGATGCTTTTGTAGAATATCTGCGGGATACTGAATGTAGGACAGGAAGTACATACATCTTGCAGAAGCAAGGAGGACACCGTAGAATTATAGGATTATGGGAAATCCGGAAGGTGGTAAGGATGGGGCGACGAGCGGCGCTGATCTATTGAGAGAATACATTGGTAGTCTTGCGCCGGGGACAACACTTGATCCGGATGATTTAGCTGGGCAATTTGCTCTGACTCCAGACTACGTTCGTGACCTGCTATACCGATTAAAAAACTCATTTGTTTGCCAACCGGAACCTGGACAATTTGCCCGAATGGCCCTGGAGCTCCCCGTTGCTCCTCCGGGTGAGGTACGGAGAAGCTTGATGTTTGGCGATCCTAACCCAGACAGCTCAGGAAAAGCGAGACATTCAAAAAGGCATAAATCGCCATCATCATAGCTACTGGGTAACGGATGATTCTTTTCCCTATTGTCGTAGGTAACCGTTTCGTAAGCCTGCCCGTTTACCCGTCCTCTGGCGGGCCTCTGGAGGAGTTTTACTTAGCGGAGCGAAAAATCGGGTATCGATTCTTCTGATAAAGTTTGATACTATCAAATCCTCATGCCAGGTAGTAGATCTCGCACGCTTCTGTCGAAGCGGGGATTAAACTTTCCGGTGCGAGATACACAACCTGGTATGATTCACCTTCCTTACGTCAAACATACCCTTCCCAACGGCGTCCGGCTCATCCTTGTGCCCATGGAGGGGGTCAATAGTGTGGCGACCTCGGTCATGGTCGGGGTGGGGAGTCGGTACGAAACTCGCTCGATCAATGGCGCCTCCCACTTCCTCGAGCACATGGTCTTTAAAGGCACGAAAAAGTATCCGACTACAGAGGATGTCCATATCATTGAGCGCATTGGGGGACTCCAGAATGCTTATACGGATATCGATATCACCAACTATCATAATAAAGTTCTTAGCACTGACTGGGAGTTAGCGCTAGAGGTCAATAAAGAGCTTGTCTTAGCGCCTTTAATCGAGCAAAAATATATCGACCGCGAACGCGACGTGATCCTCGAGGAGATGAAGCGTTACGAAGACGAACCGGCGGCTAAGGTGGGCGAAGCCTTCCACTCCATGATGTACCCGGGGACGACCCTTGGCATGCGCGTGATTGGGGAAGTCGACAGCATGAAAGCCGCAGACGCGGGGACATTGCAGGCGTATCACGACCAGTGGTATAGGCCGGAGAGGATCGTGGTCATTCTCGCCGGAAATCTCGGCGAGAAGCTCAAAGCTCAAAGCTCAAAGCTCAAAACGACAACGCAAAGCTCAAAAGTAATTGAGAAAGTTGAAGGGTGGTTTGGTGGCCTAGGAAACGTAGGTACCCTAGGTGACTTAGGTGACCTAGGTAACGTAAAAGAATCCCAGACTTCTCCCCAGCTTTCCGTCGTCACCAAACCTGATGCTCACCAAGCCCACATGATTATCGGCATCCGGACCTTCCGGCGGGGGAGTCCGGACCGCTTTGCGTGGAGCATCTTTAACATGATCATGGGGGTGGGATTTACCTCGCGGCTCTTCAAGGAGATCCGTGAGAAGCGGGGACTGTGCTACCAGATCTATGCATCATCGGACTCCTGGGCAGATACCGGGTACTGGAGTATTTACGCCGGAGTGGCCACAGAGAAGGTAGAACAAGCAACACGAGCAATACTAGCAGAGATAACAAAAGTTGCGGAAAAAGGAGTTACGGAGGAGGAAGTGAAGATTGCCAAAAAGCGCATCAAGACAATTTTGGCGTTTAAAAGCGAGGACCCC
>MFJZ01000054.1:1070-4624 GCA_001781025.1 Candidatus Gottesmanbacteria bacterium RIFCSPLOWO2_01_FULL_49_10 | reverse complement strand
CCGCACCGGATCCGGACGTCCCGGCGACGCAACCTCGACGTAGAAGAAGGAATGCGAAACTGCCTTTACCAGACGTACTCATTGCAGAATGGACTGATTTGGAACGTCTTGCCGGAGCCAGAGAAGCGCTTGACCGCATGGCACACGCGCACCACGTCACGCCGCAAGGAGTGCGGGGCGCATTGAAGCGGGCAGGTATTCAGATCCACGTTGAAAAAGGGATATCCGAGGATGTGCTTTTGGCTGCAGAAAAAGACTATCTTAACGCCGGAGTAAGTGCATATGTGGCGGCGATGCAGCATGGTATTTCGCACGGCGTATTACAGGACTTTATGAAAACCCGAGGGACTATCCGATCTCAGGGAGTGTCCATCCATCTGACGAAAAAGCGCCGACGTGAACGGCGAGGGTGAGCAGAAAAATATGAGGAATTGAGTTTTGCGTTTTGAGTTTGTATCATATCACTATGGTTGAGAAAACGGTTGTCCTCATCAAGCCCGACGGCTACCAGAAGAAGGTCGTGGGGCAGGTGATTGATAGGTTTGAGCGCGCGGGGCTCTCTTTGGTTGGCTTGAAGCTTATACGTTTAACGCAGGAAATCCTCGATACTTGGTACGCCCACCACAAGGATAAACCGTTCTTCCCATCGCTTTGTGCGCAGATGATGAGTACACCGGTGGTGGCCATTGTATTAGAAGGTGATAGTTGTATACAGAAGGTATTTGATTTATGTGGTCCGACAGATCCTGTAGAAGCCGCCCCGGGGACTATCAGAAAAGACTTCGGTGTGGATAAACCTCACAACGTCGTCCACCGGTCCGACTCAGCCTACGCCGCTACCAAAGAGATTGCGCTTCTCTTTTCTCCACAAGAGCTTTACACATCGGATGTGTAAAGCTAAGCTTTGTCTTCAAATAGCAGATGCTTGAGGCGATCAAGTTGTTTTTGATAGTCAGCTTGATCCTTGAGAAAGGATTGATAGGACTCTTTTGAGTTGAATGCTGTCAGTATCGGCATGGGATCAGATAAGGTTGATTTGCCATTCATGTATTCAGGAAGCGATGACCATGGGTACTGGAAGAGCTCTTCGGTGTTTTTTACCACATTGCCGGTCAAGGGATTGAGGTGGACGTATCGGGATACGTGGAGAAGTTGCTCGTCTGACTGGATGCGTACCGCTTTAAATGATCCCTGGAAGAGTGGGCCAACCCTTCCATGCCGGGTATTGAAATACTTCGTATAGCTATCGGTCACTCGTCTCATAAATGCAGTTATTCCATCATCAGTTGTCTGCCTGAGTAACAGGTGAATATGGTTGGGCATAAAGACATAGGAGACGATTGTCACGAGACGCGGTTGACGTTTCATTGTTTCGGCCAAATGCATTCGGATAGGCAATGCGAGATTGAGAAACTGAGAAAGGCGGAATTGTGGCTTCTCGGGGAGATAATAGGCAAGTGTATCCAAGAGCCGCTGTTTGCTGCGCTCATCGGAGAAAATTGCGCGTTTTTCTACCCCTCGGTTGAACAGATGATAGTACTCGTCAGTCGTCAGGGGGGTGAGTCGGTACGCCATGCATTCATCGTAAGGGGAGTAGGGGAGAAAGTCAATAGCTTTACACATCGGATGTGTAAAGCTGGAGTTAGAGGATGACTTCGAGCTTCCGTAGGATCGGGAGCAACACTTCAAACGGGAGGCCGATGACGTTGGTGTAGCTGCCGTCCACTTTCGTGACCAGATCCCAGGGGGCTTCGTTTAATGCGTAGCCGGCGGCAAATCGGCTGAAGTCAAAACGTGCGATGTAGCTATCGAGTTCAACCGCGCTTAAGCGGCGCATGGTGACCTTGGTCGTCACCGCTTTTTCCCACCGCTTCACGACGTTTGTCCCTTCCATCTGGAATATCGTAACGGCGGTGACGAAATGGTGTGTTCTACCCATGAGTATTTTGAGCATGCGTCGTGTATCTTCACGGTCAATAGATTTTCCATACATCTTTTTACCGACGACCGCCATCGAGTCGGCCGCGACAACGAGGGTTTTCCCCTCTTCGGCAAGGGTGTAGATGCGCGGATGGGTTGCGACTTCCTCTGCCTTGGCAGCCGCGCGTTTTTTAAGGGTTGTGAGGGGATCGGCATGGATAATCGTCTCTTCGTCAATGCGGCTGACGACCACACGGAAGCGTAGCCCGAGTTTTTCAAGGAGGAGCTTCCTACCGACAGACTGGGATGCAAGGACGATATCGAGGGGAACTACCGGCGGAGGCTGGTTTGGCCTAGTAAACTGGAGATTCATACGATTCATTATACCGGAAAAACCGAAGGATTTCTAGGAGGAAGTTTGGTCGGGGACGAGAGACTTGAACTCTCGACCTCACGGTCCCGAACCGTGCGCTCTACCAACTGAGCTAGTCCCCGTTACGGCAAGTACAGACGGGCCAAACTATGCGCGCTACTAACCGTGCTAAGCCCCGGTGTACAATGGTAGGTGACCTAGGTACCTTAGGTGACCTATATCTATGTTGCCAAAATACAAATACCTTCTCACTTACCGCTATAGTGAGATTATACATGATTTGACGGTCGAGTTTTGTAGGCGTTTTTTAGGTAACCTAGGCACCCTAGGTAACCTACGGGAAATCCCTCAACGAAGAACTATCGATCAAATGGTGCAGGCGGCCCGCTCAGGCAAGCAGAATATTGTGGAAGGAGTGGGTCAGTCACGCACGTCCAAAAGAGGAGAAATCAAACTCCTGGGAGTAGCCGCCGCATCCATCGAGGAGCTCATCACAGACTATGAAGACTTTCTGCGACAGAGAAAACTTACTGTTTGGCCTAAAACCTACCTCAAGATCCAGGCATTCCGGAAGCGAGCTGCTGTTCTCACCAGCCTAGGTAACCTAAGCGACCTAGGTAACTTAAAAGAGAAGCCTAGATTACCAGGTGATCCGGAAACGGCCGCCAATCTTCTCCTGACCCTTTGCCACATGGCAACGTATCTTCTCTCGCGGCAAATTGCCAAAGCAGAAGATGACTTTGTGAAAACCGGCGGATATACGGAACATTTGTTTAAAAAGAGACTTCAGGCTAGAATATAACTATGTCCCCGTAGCTTAAACGGATAGAGCACCCGCCAAAATGAGCTCCTATAGCTCAACGGATAGAGCAGAGGTTTCCTAAACCTCCGATGTAGGTTCGATTCCTGCTAGGAGCACAACTTTAGGCGGGCGATGGCAGTTCGATTCTGCCCGGGGACGCAAAGAGTGCACTCCCTTTTTTATCTGAGGGCCTTGTCCAGAAGCCCCCGGACGATTTGGTCCAGATCGGGGTTTCCTTCTCTGACCCATAGATCCGATATAGGCTCATAGAGGATCCTTCCGATGAGTTCTGTCACCGGTTTTTTGACCGACCGCCACCCTTTTTTCTCTATGGTGTCGATAGTGCGGGATAATCCCAAGACAACAGAATATTTAGGGGTAGGAGGGCCAATAGTTGGTTTGGTTTGAAAACTGAGATTAAACCGCTCCTTTGTCCTCGGATCCTGGTACGCCAGGTTA
>MFJZ01000054.1:0-1040 GCA_001781025.1 Candidatus Gottesmanbacteria bacterium RIFCSPLOWO2_01_FULL_49_10 | reverse complement strand
ATCTCTCGGACGGTGGTGTCTGGCGTCGGATGCCAGGTGTTGTGGCTTTGGGTATCATTTGGCGCCGTCCTGTCGATCCGATCCAAACACTCTTCGAGGAACACGAGGATGGGGTTTTTCCGAGGCGCCTCTCTTTCCTTTATGGGAAAATATTTCTTCTGGATTATATCAAAGCCCTTTTTGGCCGTGATCGCGGTGACTACCGCTTCCATCCCAAAGAGCGTCCAGCCCGCAATTTGTGCTCCCCGTATGATACTGGGTTTGAGTTTCCGTGCGATTTCTTGCTCACCGGGTGTAAGCTTGGGGTAGATATGGCGCTCATACATTCCAAGGATCCATTTTTCCTGCGCTTCGGGGATCGTCTGTACTGACCGACCAATGCCCGCAAAAATCCGGTGCATGGGTGACTCGTGAGATTCTCCTTCCAGGGGCATATCTTTTATCTACCGCAGGTTGACGGTATAGAGATTGGGTAAGGTTGATGCGCCGGGATTGAGGTTCGTCAAGATGACGAGTCGGCTGCCGTTGGGCCACGGGGCGATGAATCCGTCTACAAAGGGCCCAGAGTAGAGAGTCGCCCAGTTCGTCCGGTCGTACTCTAAGACATCTATTTTTCCGTTGCCGATCAAGATTAGGTGTCGGGAGGTCGGGAACCACATGACGGGTACCACAGAGCCGTTTGCAGCCGGAGGTGCGGGTTTAGTCGGTGGCACGGTTTTTGGTTTGGGAAGTTCTTTGGTATCCAGGAGAAAGTAGTTTTTATCTTCTTTGCTGTCGTAGACGTAGAGCTTCCCTTTCTCGATGGTACGTTCCTCCTGGGTGGTGTTTGTTCCGATAAGCGGCGGATCAGAGACCAGCGGGAGGGTGGCCGACGCAGTCGCTTCATAGAGAACTTTGGTTTCATCAGGGCTAAAAGAGATGATACGGGCTGAGCTTGTTGCGCTATCTACGATGGGCTGTTTGAAGGCCGCGAGTTTTTGTCGTTCTTTGTCGCGTGTTTCGTCTTGCCAATCAGATAGAAGGGCGGGAAGTGTGGCTTC
>MFJZ01000053.1 GCA_001781025.1 Candidatus Gottesmanbacteria bacterium RIFCSPLOWO2_01_FULL_49_10 | reverse complement strand
GGGAGGAAAAAAAGAAAAAAGAGTCGTTTTGTATTGAGAATTTTGAATTTAAAATTTGTTTGGGGTTTGGGGTTTGGGGTTTGGGGTTTCTCTTCTTTGAAAAACGAGCTTCTAAATATCATTGACATGATCGTATAACCAGAAACTATACTGAACAGAACAAATGCTTGGTACCCCAACTTAAACATCGTGTTGCTCCTAAAGTGTGCGGGGTAAATGTCTTTGAAGTAAAAGAATTCAGGAAAAATGACAAGCGCCAGGGAAAAGAAGAAAAAAACAATAAGGAGTTTCTCAGTCTGAGTTAATTCTATACTCACTAGTATCTTTTTGTACCATAATTTAGCATGTATCATTTGGCATTGAGCATTTCTCATTATCAACCATCCCCCGCAGTAGAGAAAAAATCCCCAAAGGAGGAGCCACATCCAGAGAGGCGAAATCTGGCACTTCTCTACTCCCTCAAAAAGGAGAGGACCGAAATGACTGTTGGCGAAAAATTTTGGCGGACAGTTGACCGCAAGCCCGGTAACGAAGGATTTAAAATGAACAAGAAACGGCAGACTGGTAATTCCGGCAATTATCAACACTATAGATATTGTTATTCCCCATGTTTTCCAACTTTGCACTTTCCACTTTGCACCTTGCACTCCGAGGACGACCGCAAGGAGTCCGAAGTATATCGGTCCATCAAGCGCATTGGTCATAAGGAGGATGCCAACAAGAAACCCATAAAAAATAGTCATCAGCTTCCAGCTTTCAGCTTTCCGCCATGCTGACGACTGATAGCTGACGACTGATAGCTGTATGAGCATTCCAATCGCCAAGAGCACAAACGGCAATGAGAGTACGTGTCCGTGGATATCGGAAACGACAAACGAGTAACTGGGAAATTCGTGGATCGTAAACGGGATAAAGCGTGTCGCATTGGCATACCAGTAGGTCTGCATGCCCTCAGGAATCCGCTTCCAAAGCTCAACGAGAGGCCAGGTAAGCTCCCAGAACGGCCTAACATTTTCCCCGGTGTACCCTCGGGTGAATACGTAGATCGTTTGCAAATTTCCGGCAAGGGTGACGAGAAGGGCGGTGAGAATACCGGAAAACAGAGCTTTCAGCTTAGCTGATCGCTGATAGCTGATCGCTGATAGCTGTACACCTATGCTAAAGCTCATCGTCAAAGTCATGGCAAAAATGGTCGCAAGCATCAGGTTAAATGTGTACGCGAGATCTAATCCGGACAGCTTCGTCAATACGGCTACCACCATATGGCCGAAGTAGTAATAATTGATGGGATATCCCGCGTACCACATGTCCGCCGGCGGGAAATAAGAGGAGTTGAGAATCGACTGCATGAAACCGTAATCCATAAACTTCTCGAGTCCCCGAATGCTGGGTTCATGTGCCTTCACCCAAGACCAAAGAAGTAGCGCGAAGAAGAAAAATAACTCTTCAACAAAAATTAAAACCCATCGTCTGTCTGTCATCCCTGACCGAATCAAGGATCCGACTTTCAAATTTACGTTTTGAGTTGTAGCTTTGATTTGAAGGACGACTCCAACGATAAAAAGTGTGAAAAGCGAAAAACCGATGGCTGTGTTGGTAAATGGCAATAGCCTGATGGTACTGAGCACAAAAACGATCCATGTCACGACCGCAAATCCAACAGCTTTGGAAAAAAAATACCCATGATCAAACCACTCGGCAAATAGGCGCTTGGTCAAGGGATATGCCACAGCTCCCACCAAGAACAGGCTTCCCCACCACCTCAAAACGATGAAAAAATCTTGTGAGGGCATAATCAGTGAGTATTTTTCCTACGACGGCCAAATCCCACCGGAAGAAATAGTATGAGTATACAGCTTGCCACACTCACCGCAACCCACAGCTTCCAATGTGTCGGCTCGTAGGTGAACTCAACGAGAGACGTCCCCTGGGGTACCACAACTGCCCGGAACAGATAGTTGGCCCGCAGTATCGGCGTCTTTGTGCCGTCGACCGTTGCCTTCCATCCGGGGAAAAACGTATCAGACACATACAGAGCCGCGGGCGTGTCGCTTGTTACGGCAAACCGCTGCCCATTAGGGCTACTTCCCACTAGCTGGGCTGATCCCGTACCGACATGGGTGTCAAACGGAAGACGTTCTTCCAGGAGTAGTGTTCGTGTCAGGTCCACTTTACGGCTGAGGATTGCATCAAGCACTTGGCCCTCATCGGCTTTTACCTCTGCCGCGTAGTACAAACCAAATCGGGGGTGAGCGTCCACATTGGTATAGACGCTATACTTTTCGTCTTTGTAGACTGGCGTTAAATTTGCGGCAAACTCCTCTGTCCCAAAGTAGGAAGACGACGCATTTTGGATACTTTCTATGACAATGGTCGAAACACCGAGGACATCGAGTGCATACTTAAGCCTCCTGTTACCGGGGGCCAAAAGATACTTATTCACGGGCAACTCCTCCGATTGCTTGCCCAGTAGGGCGTTCAGAAAGTATCCGGAACGCCCGAGGTACAACGGATTATATGTTTCAGCGGTATAAAGACCCAAGATCGTTGGTATCTCCGGTTCCGTCATGCCGTAGACCCGGGAGAGGGTCGTACGCGTTGCCTTCTCTACGTAGTCGATAACGCCAATACGGGGATAGAGAAACTTTGTGTTAGAAAACGTCAAAAAGCGATATGCCATGCGATACAAATCACCATAGGTGAGGATAATGACAAAAAGAGACAGGATAACCGGCGCGAGCCTTCGGATCCGGTTGTGCATAAGACCCACGACGAAGCTCCCAATAATAAATGCCCCAACCACGACGACTGTATAGCGTATGTTCCAGAGCATCGCCCATAGGCTCCCGGCTCCGATTGCTCTATGAAATGCGACAGACAACAACAGAAATGCGCCGAAAAAAAGGCTACACCAGAGGAGAAATCTCCTCCGACCGGCGTAGTCCTTTCGCCCCAGGAGATAATCCAATCCATACCCGGCAAGGACGGCTCCTGAAAAATGCACGATACTAAAGATGCGCTCTGCCGAACCGCTCGTAATGACCGGAACATGGAAAAAAACCACGAGCTCTCCTATGACGCGAAGCGACAGGAGGATGGCCACAAGGAATGATCCGCAAAAAAATATGGCAACGGGAGGAAGTTTCCTTCGGTTGCCTAGCGCCCACAGCGCAAATAGGACCGGTAATACCCCGAAATAGCCGCTCGTTTCTATGTATCCGATGGTCAAGTCGCCAGTCACTGGGTTCCCGAACAGATCCGGGGCAAAAAGCCGTAGTAAACTATATGGGGCCATAAGACCACGGGTGTATATCGAGGGGTCAGAAACGATGCCACGAAACGAGTGGGCAAATAGTTCAACGGCTGGCCCCAGTTGTACGGCTGTGAGCGTTACTCCCAAGAGCATACTGCCACCGATCCAGACGTACCAGGTAAAGGGAACATGCTCGTGGTATCCGTCATAGAGAACAAAGCTACCCACAAGAAGCAGCATGTAAGCCGTATACTGAAGCTGTCCGGCAAAAATAGACAGCCCGACCCCAAGACTCAACCCCAATAGATACCACGCATTATCCCGATCGATAAATTTCTTGACGCACACGAACAGAAACGGCAACCACAAGAGGACATGTCCTTCCGATCCAAACTGCAAAACGCCGACCATGAGTGAATTCATGGAAAATGCCAACGCGACCAGGATGCTCGCCACACGGGACATGGCAAACGTCCGCCCGAATAGATACGCAAAGAAAAAAGAGAGGAATACTTGGGAAACGAGGAGGATGTTCCATCCGGGTATGTCACCCAAAAGGCCAAACCAGGTGATTGGATAAAATACCATGGGCTTTAGTCCCGCAAGAAACGGCATACCCATGAGCTGATAGGGATTCCAAAACGGGAGAAATCCGCTGCGAAGTGAGGCCCAGACAAACTGCTTCCAGGGATACATCTGTATGACGCTGTCTTGCATGTAGGAATTTTTTAGGAGTATCGTTCCGGCCGAAAACCACGGCCCGTAGCGACTGACCAGAAGGTCAAGGGGGAGGAGGACGAGCCCATGGGTCAACGGGGAGAATAGTAAAGCCACAAATCCAGAGATACTCAAAAAGACTATGCCGTTTTTTACCCATTCCGTTCGTCCTGTCATAAGCACCTCGTCCCTCCTTACTGCATATCATACATGGGAATAAGGACGAGGTAAACGCATGCTATAATGCTACCCATGCGCGTCGGTATTATCGGCGGCGGGCTTGCCCAGCCGTAGATGACTTCATTACGCGAGACAAACATATTTCGTCGCCAAAAGGTAAGGAAACTACCATATGAAGGTTGCAATTATCGGAGGCGGGTTTACGGGGCTTACCGCCGCATATGAACTAGTAAAAAAGGGGCACAAGGTAACTGTGTTTGAAAAAGATACGGTTCTCGGTGGACTAGCCCACGGATTCAAGGAGAAAAGCTGGAGCTGGCACCTCGAGGCTGCCTATCACCACTTATTTACCAACGACACCGCCATCATCGGCCTCATGAAAGAACTTGGCCTTGCCGACCGCCTCATCACGAAGCGCCCGATTACGGCGACGCTCTGGAACCAAGCGCTCTACCAATTCGACGCCCCGATGCATCTCCTCCTCTTCCCGGGGCTTCCGCTCATTGACAAACTGCGCACCGGAATGCTTGCCCTATTTTGCAAACTATTTCCGTTTTGGCAAATTCTGGAAGGAGTCAGTGCAGAAGAATTTTTTACGGCAGTCGGCGGAAGGCGCGCGTGGGAAGAGATCTGGAAGCCATTGATGTACGGCAAATTCGGAGCGCTATATCACCAGGTACCCGCCTCCTGGCTCTGGGCGAGGATTAAAAAACGGACTCCCAAGCTCTGTTACATTGAAGGAGGATTTCATACGCTGGTCACCGCGCTAGAAAAAGCTATCAAACGATACGGCGGCACGATCCTGACCGGCGTCCCGCTGCAATCAATCAGCATAAAAAAGAATTGTATTTACGTCTGCGGTCGCAACGCTATTTACAATTCTTTTTCACACATCGCTTTTGACCGCCTCCTCCTCACCGTCCCCACACCCTTCGCCGCCAAACTCATTCCCAACTTTTCACTTTTCACTTCTCACTTTTCACTCCCCCTATCTATTCCCCATCTTCACGCCCAAACCCTGATCCTCGAGACAAAAGAACCGATCCTTAAGGACGTCTATTGGCTCAATATCACCGACCGCACCTTCCCGTTCCTAGCTGTCGTTGCTCACACGAATTTTATGGATAAGAAGCACTACGGCGGCCACCACCTTACGTACTTTGGCAACTACTTGCCCCCCGGCCACCCATTCCTCACCATGAGCAAGGAACAACTCCTCAAGAAATTTTTACCATTTATCAACCGCCTGAATCCAAGCTGTCAGCTGTCAGCTGTCAGCTGTCAGCTTTTCACTGGCATGTATGCCCAGCCCGTCCACCAGCTGCATTATTCTCAGATTGCCCCCAAGCTCGATCCGCCAGCTGGTGGACCCGGCATCTACCTTGCCAATATGGACAGCATCTTCCCTTGGGACCGGGGAACCAATTATGCGGTGGAGCTCGGGAAAAAAGCAGCTATCAGAATTATGGAAAATATGAAACAATCTCATCATGGTCGGGCAACACGCGACAGGTAACTATACTTCTTCCCGTTTATCTATCCTTCATCGATCATTCGCTCGTATTTTTGACATTCTTATCGACTACGCCTACACGATCCCTCCGGTCTTCCTTATTATTGTTACCTACCCCTACTGGGGACAAACACCGGCCTTGGACCCTATGATTATGTATCGACAGTCAACAATCCTTTTCCATGGCGGCATCCTGCCCACCATCCGCGATGCACCATTCATACACCCACCGCTTCTGTTTCTCGTCAATGCAGTTGCATTCTTCTTTTTCGGAAATTCCCCGACGACGTACAACGGGGTCGGACTCGCTGCACTACTCGTCGCCTCCTATACGCTCTACCGAACACTTCGGGATATCTGGAACAAGCACCTGGCCGCACTCGCGACACTCCTCCTTTTTTGCAACCCTCAGGTCATCATCAACTCGTTTTACCTCAACTACGACATGGTTATCCTGGTATTCCTCGTTTTTGTACTTCGCACCTATATTCTGGGGAAGCGGTGGGTATTTGCTCTCGTATGCGCCGCCATGGTCACTCTTAAAGAAACTGCTCTTGCCATACCACTCGCATTTTTTCTCTATTCATCCGTCGCGATAGGGTTTCACCGCGTAGCGTTTCGAACAAAAGTACATGCAATCTCTCAGAACAGCCTCATCTACCTCCCAACGCTTCTCTTGTTTCTTATTTGGCAAGGAATCCTTCAAGGAGTCGGCGCATCTGAATGGCGAGCGCATATATTTGAGGAAACGCAGATGAGTTCATACATGCTAACTCTTACTAATGTGATAACGCTTAAAATTTTCAATCAGTACTTTCTTCAAAATATTTTTAACACGTTCGGGCTCAACTTCCAGTGGATACTCACCGTTGATACACTCATTCTATGGATCGTCTACAAATATCGGCGCTTTGCCCAAACAGATAAACAGAAACGGTTCATCCATACGCTTCTCTGGATAAGCGTCACATATGGACTCCTGGCGCTCACATTCCCGACGTGGACCATACCGCGCTATGGTATTCCCTTACTCCTGTGTCTTGTATTTTTCTTTTCGCTGTTTGTCCTTGCCACACCCCGCATATTGAAAATACTCTTTATAGCAGAAGTTATTGCATTGACTATCGTCGCAAACGTTTCTTCTCTTGATCCCTTAAGTCGCGCCCTTGGCACAACATACATCCGCGGCGAGGAGTTCTATGCAAACGATATTGACCCTAATGGTCCGGACGGGCTCTTCTACAACACACAAATCCTTCACCCCATCACAAAACAAAACGCCCTGGTCCGCTTTGCATCAGAACAACACGCCGATATTCTGATAGCCAATTGTGACGAGCTCAAACTCGCCGAACGCATAGAGTCTGCATTCTCGTTTCCGAGCGCCTATCCGCAATATGCCCTGACGCAACCGCTCGCATGTGTATCCGCGGTAGCGGATCCGGAATGGGACCTTCTCAGGGGCTATACCGTGGTCCTCGATCGACCAAACGATAAACCGGTTGTGTTATCGCTATAATAATTCTTAAGATTATTCCTTACATTCTATGCAAAAAATCCTTCGTCCGTTAATAATCGTCGAAATACTTCTGTTCATGGTCTTTTTCTCCTTCTCCTTCTGGCTCATGATACACACGTTTTCCTACAAGCCCGAGCGACACGCGATCCTCATATCTTCGAGGCTTTGGAGCGATTTTGCTGCCCACATTCCCCTGATCCGGTCGTTTTCCATGGGCGACAACCTGTCGCGGATGCTTCGCGGTCTCGCACCGCAGTATCCGATCTATCCGGGTGAGCCCATCCGGTACCACTTCCTCTTCTATATGCTGGTCGGAATCCTGGAGAGTATGGGCCTTCGGATTGACTGGGCCATCAATATCCCCAGTGCTCTTGGCTTCTTCGGACTCCTCGCTGGCATCTATCTTCTCGCCAAGAAGCTCTTTCACAGTCGCCTGACTGCCCTGCTGTCCATACTTTTTTTTCTCTTTAACGGTTCGCTTTCGTTTATGAAATTTTTTTCCACACATCCCATCTCGATCCACACCTTTCGGGATATCGTCCATGCAAGTGCATTTCCCTCATTCGGTCCATGGGACCACGGCGTCATTACGGCGTTTTGGAATCTCAACATCTACACGAACCAGCGACACCTGGCGCTCGCGTTTGCAGTCGTCATGTTCTTTATGCTCTGGATTGTCATAAATGAACACAAAAAGTTCGTGGATCAATGGAAGAGTGCGCTGGTCTGGGGATTGGCAATTTCGGTCTTCCCCTACTTTCATCAGCCCACACTTCTC